>MNTL01000085.1 GCA_001916965.1 Roseburia sp. CAG:10041_57 | reverse complement strand
CCACATCCTTTTCACGATAAAAGCACACAAATCCATTAATTTGTAATAAGCTTAACTAAGTGACATTGATTCAGAACCCCATGCGCAAAATCGCTGTTTCACAGCTTTCCTTTTGCTTATGTGGTTACTTCGCCATATAAATTGTGTCAAATATGCTTATAAATAAGCATATTCTGCCTCAATTTGCATGGCTCTGAATAGTCACTATTATGAAATAAATGGAAATATTGTACCTCGGGTACGGCTGATAGATAGGGCGGTTCTTGAACCGCCCTATATTCATAGGAAAAGACAGCCTCAGAAGTAAGATAGACTTATGGGAGAATAGCGACATTTTGAAAAAAATAAATAACTGCAACAATTGCACTAAAAATAATATTTTCAAAAAACATGTGGCATGCTATAATACTTGTGTGTAAATTGTACGCTTTAATTATATTATGGAAAATGAAAGGGGTAACTGTCATGAATAAAACAGAAAAGGTCGTTTTTATTCATTCTATTTCGTTCAAAATCATTTTGCTTGTGATTGCCATCACAATTTTTACATTAGCAGGAAGTGTGCTTGGTGCAAATAACGAAGTAAAAAGTATTCTGGAGGATACGAATGAAAATTATATTATGAGTATAGCAGAACAGGGGGCGCAGACAATCTCCAATATACCTGAGGAAATAGCGGATGATGATGAATATACGGCTGTTATGAAAGGTATTGAAATGGCAGGGATTGATTCTGCATATGCATATCTTGTATCGGCAGATGGTACAATGCTGTATCATCCCACGGCTGATAAGATTGGACAGTCTGTTGAGAACACTGTAATCAAGGGCGTAGTATCAGAACTTGCAGCAGGGAAGAAGCCGCAGGATGCAGTTGTGGAATATGATTATAAGGGTGATGTCAAGTATGCAGGATATGCGCTGACAAGTAATAATATGATTGTGGTCATCACAGCGGATAAATCAGAAATTGTCAGTCCTTTGAACAGGATGATCCGGTACATGCTTGGCATTGCGGCAGGAACGCTTGTTCTTTCCGTTATCATTGGATATATTATGAGCATATTCATCTGCAGACCTATTCAGCAGATGACACAGATTATTGGTAAGACATCGCAGCTTGATTTCACACCGACAGAAAATGGCGGGCAGCTGCGTAAGCGCCGTGATGAGACAGGTCTTATGGCAAGAGCAGTACATGATATGCGTGCGAACCTTCGTAAGATGGTACAGGATATCAATACAGCAAGCTCAGATATCACAACTAACGTGGATAGTCTCAGACAGACATCCGATATGATTAACTCCATGTGTACAGATAACTCTGCTACTACACAGGAGCTGGCAGCAGGTATGGAAGAAGCAGCAGCTACCACAGTAAATGTAAATGAGAATGTACAGACCATGAGACAGGAAGCAGAGTCCATTGCAGATATGGCTGGCAAGGGAGCCGAACAGTCCGGGGAAGTCATGGAGAGAGCCAAGAATCTTGGCAATAAGACAGAGCAGGCAAGTAAGCGTACCATGGACATGTATCAGAATGTAAAAGACAAGTCTGATAAGGCAATAGAAGGCTCCAAGGCAGTAAATAAGATTGATGAACTTTCTAATACAATTATGGAAATCTCATCTCAGACAGGTCTGCTGGCATTAAATGCCAGCATAGAGGCTGCAAGAGCAGGAGAAGCAGGCAAGGGCTTCGCAGTAGTTGCTACAGAGATAGGCAGTCTTGCAGATCAGACCTCCAAGGCAATTGCAGATATCGGAACCATTGTGAAGGCTGTCAATGAAGCGGTAGACAATATGACAGATTGCATGAAAGAGACAACAGAATTCCTGGAGAAGTCCGTTCTTGAGGATTATAAGGAATTCCAGGAAGTCAGCGTACAGTATCAGGCAGATGCTGATGCTTATGGCGATAATATGAACAAAGTAAAGGATGCCATTGATAAGCTGACAGCACTAACAGAAACTTCTGCAGAAGCATTGGATGGCATTAAGGATACAGTAAATGAATCTGCTACAGGTGTTACGGATATTGCACAGAAGACCAGCGATATGGTAGAGAAGACAGTAGATATTCATGATAAGGTAACAGAGTGCTATGGATGTGCCGATGAGCTGAACAATATCGTAGCCAAGTTCAAATTAAAGTAAGCAAATAAATGTAAGGTAATATAAAAACAGGGATTGCCGGACTGAGAAATCAGTGCAGCAATCCCTGTTTTGTCGGTGGAAGAATCAGGATAACCTGTTTAAACATTCATTGCGGTATTGTGTCGGAGATATATTATAATAAGTCTTAAATGCCTTACTGAAGTAATGATTATCCGAATAGCCCAGCCTTTCTGCAATATCCAGTACCTTTATATTGGGATTCTCCAGCAGCTCCTTGGCTCTTACCATACGTACCTTTAACAGGTATTCATAGATGGAGTAGCCATAAGCTGTATTGAACAGCTTAGTGAGGTAGGATGCCGAGAAATGGTATTTCTCTTCCAAAATGGATAACTTGATATTCTGATAGTAGTTACAGTCAATGTAATCTCTGATATCAGCAGCGACTTCTTCCGGCGACATGCATTCTGGAGAAGGCGCTGGCTCTGGTGTAGTATGATCGCTTAACATGGATAATGCTTTCTCGATTGCTCCAGACAGTGCTTCTTCTTCGATGGGCTTTAACAAATAATCAATAGCACCGCATCGAAGCGCTTCCTGGGCATAATTAAAGCTGTCGTATCCGCTGACTACAATAAATTTACACTTTGGAAATTCTTTTGATGCAACGTTAAGGAAACTGCACCCATCCATAATAGGCATATTCATATCGACAAAAACAATAGAAGGATGTATCTCCCTCATGACCTTTAACCCCTGGGCACCATTATTGGCAAGCTCAGGCATTTTAATATTGTATTTATGCCATCTGCCTAACTTACTGATGGCAATCTGGACTGGTTTCTCATCATCAATGATCAATGACTTATACATGATTATCCTCCTTCTAGTTGACACAGGGAAGTGTCAGAATAATATTTGTATATTGATGTTCTGCAGATTCTATCTTCAGGTCAGTTGGTTCATTATACAAAAGATGTAGTCTGACGTAGAGATTGGCAAGACCGATACCGCCGGGGTTTTTAGCAGTCAATGCACTTTCAAAGTCCTGATACAGTTTATTCTGCTGCTCTTGTGAAATGCCGCAGCCGTTATCATAGACACTGATCTGCAGGCGGTCATTGGGCAGTCTGGTAAGTGTTACTTTAATTTCAATAGACTCCTTGTTGGTGCTTTTACCGTGAATGATGGAATTCTCCACAAGTGCCTGCAGGCTGATCTTTGGAATCATGTAATCATCCAGTTCGGGCTCTGTATCAATATTGAATACCAGTGCATCATTCATTCTCATTTTCAGCAGATAAATATAATCACTCAGATATTGCACTTCTGATTTTAACGGAACCAGATCGCCTCCTTTGATGGTATAGCGAAGATTGGAAGCGAGGCTTGTAATCATCTTGTGTATCGTGAACTGGTCGTTAATCAGGGCTTCTGTAGAGATCGCCTGAAGTGTATTATACAGAAAGTGTGGATTCAGCTGAGCTTCCAGAGCTGTCAAACGTGCATTTTTCTCACTGAGCTTTGCAATATAGTTCTGTTGAATCAACTGCTCTATGTGTCGCAGCATGGAATTAAAACTGTGTGAAAGCTCTGCAATCTCACTGCTTCCGTGCATCTCCGGGAAAGTATGAAAGTCCCCGCTGCCTGCGTACTGCATGCGTTCTGACAGGGTCTTTAACGGTTTGGTCAGAAGGTATGTGAACAGGTAAACAAGAAATACGGTAATCAGCCATATACAGATTCCATTGATAAGCAGGGAGGATGTTGCACCCTTTAATTCTGCATCTATAATTGAGAGTGGAATCAGATTGATAAGCTGAATATTGTTTTTCTGGCTTTTAGCAGATACCATCAGGTAATCTTTGCCATTGATTTCGACTGTAATTGCACCGTTTTTCAGCGTACGCTGTGTGGTAAAGAATTCATCTATACTGTCATTAGCACCAAATAGCGCTGTATTGCTCGAATAAATGAATTCATTGTCTGCATTTAACATAATGAAATCGCTGCCTGCTTTCTGGTGATTCTGCAGCATTTGTTTTAAATAGGAGGTATTGACCTGCAAATGTACCAGTGCCTGCTGCGTCTGTCCTTTAATCTGAAACAGGGAATGGCAGTAGGTGAAAAAGGCGTTATCTTTATCACAGTACGTAATGGACTGAAACATGGGATCTTTGCTACAGTTGCTGGCAGCTGTTTGTATGTCAAACTGAGGAGAAGACTGTACGCGGATATGCTCCTGATTCTCTGTTCTGCCTATGGACAGGCCCTGATTGATCAGATAGATCTCATAAGCCTGAATATCATTTCTGGTGTAATAGTAGTAGTACATTTGTTGCTTCATATAATCAATCTGTGCAGAAGAGAGGGGCTTTTTCTGGTTAATGATTCTTGTGAAAGTATTATCATAGTAGGGCTGAATACAGAAGTTCGCCAACTCAGATATGTACCGGTCCAGATTCTCACTTTCGAGATCCAATAATTCCTGTGAAAGGGAATACTGATTTGAAATGGTCAGATTCCTGATAGAGGTAAAATTACGGAATATCAGAGTGAAGATCGTAACGGTAGAAATAATCAGTATAAAAAAGGATAATTGCATCCATAGAGGGATGCAGTTGGCGAATTTTGCCAATCTTTGCTTCATGTCAATCCCTGTCTTTCGATTAGTATTGTACAAATAGTACTATTGTTTATATGATTCTACTGCATTTTTATATAAATGTGCAATATTCTACACTAAAATAAGTGTAAAATAGAAAAATATTACAACAAATTGTGCGATATATTACCTTTTGATATCCAAATATAACAAATATAATAAGCATATACAAACAAGAGATAATACAAAGCAGGGAGGGATTCTATGGGAAGAAAAAAGAAAGAACGGTTGGAAAGTGTATTATATACAATACCTGCCATCGTTCTGGTTTGCGTAGTGTTTTACATTCCATTTGTTATGGGCGGTTATTATTCCCTGACAAAATGGAACGGCATTGCCAAGGAACCCGTATTCATAGGATTCAAAAACTATATGACTTTGTTCGAGAGTTCTTCGGGCTTCCTGACCAGCCTTGGATTTACGGCAAGATATACAATCCTGTTCATGATTCTGGCTAATGTATTTGCACTGGCAATTGCAGTAGCCCTGACGAAGAAGATTGTAGGAGTCAGCGTATTCAGAAGTATGTTCTTTATACCATACATTATGAGTATGACAATCGTGGGCTTTATATGGAAATTCATTTTCTCACAGGGATTTGCAGTGCTTTATGAGAAAACTTCTTTGGAATTTCTGAACTGGAGCTGGCTTGGAAGTGGTAAACTGGCATTCTATTCGGTTGTATTTGTAGGAGTATGGCAGGCGCTTGGTTTCTATATCGTCCTCTACATAGCGGGATTACAGGCGGTACCTACAGATGTACTGGAAGCAGCAACAATAGACGGAGCAAACGGTGTGAACAAGTTCTTCCGCGTTACGCTTCCACTTTTGAAGCCATCCATTATCACATGTGTATTCATGTCACTGACCAATTCACTGAAAGTATTTGATATTATTCTTGCCCTGACCAAAGGCGGCCCCGGTGAATCTACATACAGTGCGACAATGGATATCTACAGAGAAGCTTTCCAGAAGAACAATTATGGTCTTGGTTCTGCCAAAGCAATCGTATTCTTCGTCATTGTACTTGTAATCACACAGCTTGTTATGAAACTCATGAACAGTATTGACAAGGATGCATAGGTCATGCAAAAAGGAGGCAGTTCAAAATGAGTTTAGTGTTAAAACGAAAGATCAATAAATGGATTCTGACCGTTGTTATATTGATCCTTGCGCTGATATATGTTTATCCTATCTTTCTGATGTGTATCAATGCAGTAAAACCATTTGGCGAGGTTGTAGTTGATGTAATCAAGCTTCCCAGTAAGGTGGAATGGAGCAATATTACATATGTTATGGATAAAATGCAGTATGGCAAATTATTCTTAAATAACGTGGAGATTACGGTGATTGGAATTGTCGGTATTGTAATCTTCTCATCTCTGACAGCCTATATACTAGATCGTAAAAGAAACCGTTATACCAGTTTTGCCAAAACAATTATCACTATGCCAATGTTGATTCCTTTTCAGACAATTATGATTTCTCTTTTGAAGGTAATGACTACAATTAACTTCTCAGGAAGTAAGGTAGGACTTGGCATTCAGTATTGGGGATTTGGTATTCCCATGGCGACTTTCATTTTCTTTAATTTTATGGAGACGATTCCAAGGGAGATTGATGAAAGTGCCTATATTGATGGAGCAGACACATTTAAGACATTTAGTCTTGTTATTTTCCCGCTTTTAAAATCAGTAACATTTACCGTTATTGTTATTGATGTTATGTGGATATGGAATGACTTCCTGCTTCCATTATTGATGGTGAACAGTTCCAATGATACCAAGACACTGGTACTTGCTGCTTACAGCTTCGTAGGGCAGTTCAATACCCAGTGGCACTATGCAATGGCATCCATGGTACTGGCAATTCTGCCATCTGTTGTAATCTTTATTCTTCTGCAGAAATACATCGTTGAAGGTGTTGTAGCAGGAGCGGTAAAAGGCTAGAAAATGTGTAATGAGGTAGTAAGCCGCTAGAAACGGCTATATATAAAAACAATCAAATATAAAGGAGAGGGTTGTATGAAGAAGAAAATACTTGCTACTATGTTATGTGTTGCCATGACAGCAGGATGTCTGGCAGGCTGCGGTGGCAGCAGCAATGCAGGAAGTGAATCCAAGTCAGATACGACAGGAACAACAACGGCAGCAACAGAGTCTGCCAAGGCAGATGACGGTGCAGCTTCATCAGGTTCTGGTGATGAAGAAGTGGAATTCTATATGTTTATCAGTAGTCCTGAATATGCAGATTCCATTAATGAACTGCTGACAGAATATAAGAAGGTAAAACCAAATGTTACTATTAATTATGAGACAACACAGAATGATTATCCTACCATGTTAAAGGCAAAGCTCAATTCTGGTGAGTGCCCTGATATCTTCTCTTCCACAGCTGGTAAGGAGATTGAAACATATAAGGAATATTCTTATGATCTGTCAGGTCAGCCTGTACAGGAGGCGCTTTTACCAGCCATTCAGACATCCATGCAGGATGCAGATGGAAATGGCTGCTACGGTTTCCATTATGTAGGAGATCAGTATGGTATTATTTATAATCAGGATTGCCTGGATGCAGCAGGTATCACAGAACTTCCTAAGACTCTGGATGAGCTGGAAGAAGACTGCGCAAAGCTTCAGGCAGCAGGTATTCAGCCTTTTGCATGTGGCTGGGCTGAATGGTGGGTATTCAAACAGAGTCTGATTCCATTCCTGACAGAAGGCGTTGACAATTATGCTTCCTTTGTAAGTGATATGGAATCTGGTGCAGATTCTATCGATAACCATGAAATGATCAAGGACAATATGTTCCGTTTTGTAGATATTGTAAAGGCTAACTGCGAATCCAAGCCTCTTGAGTCCGATCTTGCATCCATGCAGGCTGCACTTGCAACCGGTAAAGCTGCAATGGGACTTGGCATGGGACCCTGGGCAGAAAGTTCTCTGCTTGCTATCAACCCGGATATGAATATCAATTATGGTGGATATCCGGTAAGTGATGATCCTTCTAAGTGCCAGATTGCCGCTGGTGCAAGCCAGGCACTTCGTGTCAATAAGGATTCTGAACATCTGCAGGATGTACTGGATTTCATCAACTGGTGGTTTACATCTGATTATGGTAAGAGCTGGTTAGCAAATCTTGGTTCTGTTCCATCCATTGATACAAACGGTGTATATTCCTCCAAGATGGTAGAGATCGCTATGGAAGATACCTCCAAGAATGGTGCAGGCAATATCGGTACTACTTATTCTACAGATGCTTTCTGGCAGGCATTTGGTGAAAGCTTCCAGTCATATGTAGAAGGAAGCCTTTCCAAAGAAGATACCATTGCCAAGATAGAGAAGGATTGGCAGGAGATTGAAGGTTCTCAGGAATAATCTTTCATATAAAGATATGAAAAGGGGCTGTTGCACACAAATGCAGCAGCCCCTTTGGCGTAAAGACAATAAATACGCATTGACAAATCTATTCAAAACTTTTATACTTTAAAATGCTAAACAAATATAAGTATTAACCGCTAGGGGAGCACATCGCTGAGACTGAGTTCTGTACGGACTCTGACCCTTACTACTTGAACCGGATAATACCGGCGGAAGGAAGCAGGAATTTACATAGAAGACCAAAGCAGCAGTATGCTGTTTTCGTTGTATGTAGATACGGTGTGGTTCCTCCTCGCGCAAACGAAGGAGGATTTTTTTATGTTTTACAATGTTGTAGTGAATGACTGGGGCGAAACAACTTATGTCCCGACCACCCTTGGTAATATCCTGTTGGCAGTTGTGATCATTGCCCTTCTTGGGGTTGCCATGTATTTTGCCGGAAAAGGCAATAAAAAGGTGACAAAGAAGCTTTCTGCAAAGCAGCTGGCATTCTGTGCACTTGCAATTGCCCTCGGAACTGTGCTGTCCAATATTAAGGTATTCCATTTCCCAACAGGTGGCTCTATCACATTATTATCTATGCTGATGATCGCTCTGCCTGGGTATTGGTTCGGTCTTGGTGCAGGTATCATGACTGGTGTGGCATATGGTATTCTGCAGCTTCTGATCGATCCGTATGTATTGTATCCGATGCAGCTGGTTGTTGACTATATTCTGGCTTTTGGAGCACTTGGGCTTTCAGGACTGTTCGTAAACGCAAAGAATGGTCTGATCAAGGGATATCTTGCAGGTGTAGTTGGCAGATATGTATTTGCAGTAATCTCCGGCTGGATATTCTTTGGTGCTTATGCCTGGGAAGGCTGGGATCCATTGCCTTACTCACTGGCATACAACGCAATTTATATCTTTGCAGAAGCAGCTATAACAGTAGCGATTCTGTGTATTCCCCCTGTAAAGGATGCACTGGCACGCGTAAAGAAAATGGCAATTGAATAATCGGGATTATTTTCCATAATCTACTTGACACCTCCCTGAATATTCCGTATCATTTTAGTATAGATGAAATCGGTTTCAAAGGGAGGTGTCCTTTTGCAGAATAATGATAAAACAATCACAATATATGATATAGCGAAAGAAGCAGGAGTATCTGCGTCTACGGTATCCAGAGTATTGACGAACAGCGCAAATGTGCGGAGCGAGAAGAAAGAAAAAATAATGGCATTGATTGAAAAATATAATTTCAAACCCAATGTCATGGCTAGAGGTCTTGCAGATACGAAGACGCATACCATCGGAATCCTGTCTGCAGATATCAGGAATCCCTATTATGCAGCTATGTTCGTTGCATGCGAGAAGGCAGCCAGAGAAGCCGGATATACAGCTGTTCTGTGCAATTTTCTTGGGGACGAGGAGACAGAGAAGAAGCTGCTTGTGAGTTTACAGGAGCAGAAAGTGGATGCGATTATCCAGTTTGGCGGCAGAGTGGATGATCTGGTATCCAAGGAAGAATATGTGGAGCTGGTCAACCAGATCATGGCTAAGACACCGGTTGTCATAACCGGTAAACTGGATGGAACCAGATGCCATACAGTACGTATTGACAGTATGCAGGCAATGGAGCTGCTGATGGATCATCTGCTGGAGCTGGGGCACAGACGTATTGCACTGATAGGCGGAGACCTGGATGTCCTTGCTACATTTGAGAAATTCCAGCGTTATAAGCAGATTTTGAATGAGAATCACATTGATTTTGATCCAAGACTGGTAACAGATCATGGAAGCTATGATTTTGAAACCGCATACAGACAGACTGCACAGATGCTGGATGATGGGGTGAAGATGACTGCAATTATTGCAATCAATGACTTTTCGGCAATGGGCATTATGAAATGCCTGACAGAGAGAGGGTATCATATACCGGAAGACGTTTCTGTGGTAAGCTACGATAATACTTATATGGCAGAGATGGGTATACCGCCGCTGACCAGCGTAGATTATAATTATGAAGAATACGGCAGAAAGCTGATAGATACGGCAACTGCACTGGCTGAGGGCAGAAAGGTAGGGCGGCTGCGCATGGTCACGCCGACACTGGTGGTAAGACAGAGCAGCGGAGCCTGCCATGAGAGATAATATGAAATTGATTGCATAAATATTGGTAATATGTAGAAGAACCTGATACAAATCGGGTTCTTTTTTGCTTTTATCAATAGGTGATGTGTACAAAATGTATAAACAAATATTATGCAAAAGAACCAAATATATACAAATTGTGTCTAATATATTGACGTGACAGTATAAATGGTGCTAATATTCAAATATGAAATCGGTTGCAAGATAGCAAATTAATGAGGAGGTTGCAATTATGGGGAAAACAAATGTAAAAGTTGCTAAACCAAAATCCGGGCTGACCTTTTTCCAGAAGGTCAAGCGTTCCAGAATATTATTGCTGATGTGCTTACCGGCAATACTGTTCTTTATAGCATTCAGCTATGCGCCATTGCCGGGTATCTGGGTTGCCTTTGTGAAATACAACTACAGAAATGGTATTTTTGGAAGCAAGTTCGTGGGGTTACAGAACTTCGAATTCCTGGCTCAGTCAGGTAAGCTGTTGACGCTGACAAGAAATACAATCCTTTACAATCTGGCGTTTATTATTTTAGGAAATGTCATCGCAGTATTTATCGCAATCCTGCTTAATGAGATTCAGAGCAAATGGTTCAAAAAAGTATCCCAGACAATGATGTTCCTGCCATACTTCATTTCACAGGTTCTGGTGGGAGTTCTGGTATACAACTTACTGAATTATGACTTTGGTTTTGTGAATGGAATCATCAGAGCACTTGGCGGTTCGGAGGATCATCTGTTGAATCCATACGGGAATCCTAATGTATGGCCGGTATTGATGGTACTCATCAACTTATGGCAGAAGACAGGATATAACTCAGTTGTATACTTTGCAGCAATCTGTGGCATTGATTCAGAGATTATTGAAGCAGCCAAGGTAGACGGTGCAAATGGCTTCCAGAAGATCAGATACATCATTCTTCCAAGCCTGAAGCCAACAATCGTTATCCTGTTACTGTTCGCATTGGGCGGTATTGTAAAAGGTGATTTTGGTCTCTTCTATAATATAGTAGGAACGAACTCATTACTGTATCCTACAACAGATATCATTGAGACATATGTATATCGGGCAACAATGACAGACTTTAACTTCTCCTATGCTTCAGCAGTTGGTCTGTACCAGTCCATCATCGGTTTCGTTATGGTCATGGTAGTAAATGGTGTAGTTAAGAAGATTGAGCCTGACTACTCATTATTCTAAGGATTGGAGGAATGTAAAATGGCAAAGAAAAAAGATTTGGATTTAATGACCTCCAGTGCAAAAGTAAAACTTGGAGTATCAGATATCATAATCAGAACAGTAGGTTATATCATCGTATCAATATATGCTATCTGCTGTATCTTCCCATTCCTGATCATTGTATCTTCCTCATTTACCAATGAAAAGGTAATCAGGGCAGAAGGCGTACAGCTCATTCCTAAGGAGGTAACGTTAGAGGCATACAACATGGTATGTAAGGGTGGCACAATCTGGTGGTCATATGTACTGACAATTGTACTTACCGTAGTTGGTACAGCAATTGGTTTAAGTTGTATCGCAATGGCTGGTTATGCTTTACAGAGAAAGGACTTCCCATTCAGAAACGGTATTTCCTTCTTCGTATATTTCACCAGCCTGTTCCAGGCAGGGCTTGCTCCTTATTATCTGCTGATGGTACAGACATATCATTTGAAAGACAGCTATCTTGCAGTATTATTACCACTGCTGATGTCACCATGGCTGATTATCCTGATGAAGAACTTTGTTAAGAGTATTCCTCATGAGATTACAGAATCAGGTAAGATAGATGGTGCGGGCGATTTCAGGATTTTCGTATCACTAATCCTGCCTATGTTAAAACCGGCACTGGCAACCATCGGACTGTTCCTTGCATTAGGTTACTGGAATGAATGGTATCAGTCATCACTGTTCTTAAGCTCCAATGTCAAGATTATTCCTTTGCAGTTCAACCTGTACCGTGTTGTAAACGAAGCACAGAGCTTAAAGAACTCCATCGCAGGACAGTATGTAACGGTAACAGATCTGCCAACAGAGACTTTGAAGATGGCTACAGCGTGTCTGGCAACAGGACCTATCGTATTACTGTATCCTTTTGTACAGAAATATTTCATCGGCGGTATTACCGTTGGTGCAGTCAAAGGTTGATTTAAAACATAATAACAGAAATGTAGGCCTCATGAAGGGGATTACATATAACTGCCATGGGCAGGGGGTTAAGTCCCATGGCAGAAGAAGCAACAAATATTATTTATTTATATTAGGAGGGCAATCTATGAAAAAGAAATTAGTATCCTTACTTCTGGCAACAACAATGGTTGCAGGACTGGCAGGCTGTGGCGGTTCAAATGGTGGCTCCGCAGATACAAGCGCAACAACAGATTCCAAGACGGAAACATCTGCCACAACAGCTGATACATCAGCATCCGGTGATACAGCTTCTGCTGAAACAGCAGATATTGATACTTCTGAGCATGTAGTTATCACATACATGACAACAGGTGGTTCTGATGAAGGTAACGGCAACCCTGATATGCTTGCCAAATTAAATGAGATCTTAACAGAGAAGGTTAATGCAGAATTAAAGATCTATCACATTGACTGGACAAATTACTTATCTGTATATAACCTGACACTGGCACAGATGGACGGTTCTGTAGACTTGGTTGGTACAGCTTCCGACTGGCTGGATGCGTGGCCAAATGCCAAGAATGGTGCATTCCTTGAATTATCAGAAGATATGTTAAAGACATATGCACCTAAGACCTGGGAAAGCGTATCTCCTGAGCACTGGGATCTGTGTAAGTATAACGGTGAGATTTATCTGATGCCTGAAGATAATTATGCACAGTGGACTAACCACGGTTTTGCATATCGTCTTGACTGGGCTAAGGAAGCCGGCCTTACAGATGGCGTAAAGAGCTGGGAAGACCTGACAACATATTTCAAATATGTAAAAGAAACATATGGCAATGATCTGAAATATCTGTGGGATTCAGACGGTACACAGTACAATCAGATGGTTGGCGGATGGATCACATCCCACAGCAACTATGTAGCAATCGATGGTCTGAATTCAGGCGCTATGTGGGGCGGTACTAAGGATGACCTTTACACGGTATATTCTCCGTACATGACAGATACAGATTCTCTTGTAGAATATGCTAAGTTAATGAAGGAATGGAATGATCTGGGAGTATTCCCTACTAATGTACTGAACAATACAGCATCCCAGAACAGAGATGAATACAGGGTTGGCCAGGTTGCAGTAGAGCAGCATCATACACAGACATGGACAGACCTGTGCTCACATACATCAAACAACACAATCTATGATACAGATGAAGATGCAGAAACAGGTTTCTTCTACTTCGGTGAAGAGACAGGCAACGTAGTAGCACTTTCCATTACTCATGGTGCAATGGCAGTATCTGCCGGTTCCAAGAATCCTGAGCGGGCATTAATGGTATATGACTTATTAAGAAATGATCCTGAGTGCTACCGTCTCTTCAACTATGGTATTGAAGGTGTCCAGTATGCAATTGATGAGAATGGCATGAAGTATACACCTGATACATATGACCAGGCAACACAGGAGATTCAGACAAACTTCTGGTGGGGACGTAACGATGACCTTGAACTCAAGGATGCTACAAAGAACTGGGATGCAATCGATAAGCTCTATGCTGAATATGATTCTCTCAAGATTGACTATCCATATGGACAGTTCATTCCTGATGTAGATGATATCCAGGGCAAGATTGATAATGTATCAAGCGTACAGGAAGAGTACATGAAGCAGATTTCCTTTGGACTTTATACAGGTTCCGCAGAAGATATCGTTGCTGAGTATCAGGCAGCTCTTGAGAAGGCTGGTATCAATGATGTAACAGCGGCTATTCAGGAACAGATCAGTGCAACATACAATAAATAAGCAGAGTTAGCATATGCTTTCATACAAAGGGTGTACACAAAGCTTCGCCTAGAAGTGAGGTACACCCTTTTGTTTTGAAAAAGGAATGAAATATACAGAAAGGCATGGTATATCTATGGGACAATTCGAAATCAAAGATAATTTTTATCTGAATGGAGAGCCTTTTCAGGTAATATCCGGAAGCATTCATTATTTCCGTGTTGTGCCGGAGTACTGGCGTGATCGATTAGAAAAATTAAAAGCCATGGGATGCAATACGGTGGAGACCTATATTCCATGGAACATGCATGAACCAAATAAAGGGGAATTTCACTTTGAAGGAATTCTGGATGTGGAGAAATTTGTGCGTACAGCACAGGAGCTGGGATTATATGTAATTATTCGTCCTTCTCCTTATATTTGCGCAGAATGGGAATTTGGCGGACTTCCTGCCTGGTTGTTAAAAGAAGATGGAATGAGACTTCGTGCAGTCTATGAACCATTTTTAAAACATATCAGAGAATACTATGAAGTGTTGATGCCAAAGCTAATACCGTTGCAGATCACACGGGGTGGTCCTGTGATCATGATGCAGGTCGAGAATGAATACGGTTACTACGGTGATGACACCAGATACATGGAGATCATGCGTGACATTATGGTAGAAGCAGGAGTGGAAGTGCCACTGATCAGTTCTGACGGACCTTTTGATGAATCACTGAGCTGTGGCAAGGTGGATGGAGTACAGGTAATGGGTAATTTTGGCTCCAGAACCAAAGAAAGATTTGAAGTTCTTTCCCGTTATAATGATGGCGGACCTCTTATGTGTGCGGAGTTCTGGGTTGGCTGGTTTGACCATTGGGGAAATGGGGGGCATATGAAGGGGAATCCTGACAGCCCGCAGGATCTGGATGATATGCTGGATCTGGGACATGTGAATATCTATATGTTTGAGGGTGGAACCAATTTTGGATTCATGAATGGATCTAACTATTATGATCAGATCACACCGGATGTCACTTCCTACGATTATGATGCTCTTTTGACAGAGGCAGGAGATATTACACCGAAATATGAGGCATTTCAGAAGGTAATCTCCAAGTATGCGCCAATTCCTGAGGTGAATTTAAGTACACCTATCCGTAAAAAGGCATATGGTGAGCTTACGTCAACTGCCAAGGTAGGGCTGTTTGAAACCTTAGAGGATATTTCCTCTCCGATTGTGGATACTTTCCCTGTATGCATGGAGAAATGTGGACAGAATTATGGATATATCCTGTATCATTCTCCGCTTTCCAAGGAGAAAAATATAGAGCGTATCCGTCTTTGGGGAGCAAATGACAGAGCGAAGCTTTATGTTGACCACAAACCATTAACGACACTCTACGACAGACAGCTTCTTGGTGAATACAGCGTACAGCTGGATCAGGTTGTCATGGCAGAGGATATGAATGCCATGAAGTCAGAGACACCAGTATTTAAGCAGGAACCGGTGACATTTGAGCCAGGCGCTCCACTGGATATTCTGATGGAGAACATGGGACGTGTAAATTTCGGCCCTATGATGGAACATCAGCATAAGGGCATTAAAGACTGTGTACAGATCAATGGTCATATGCACTATAACTGGACAATGTATCCGCTCCCGCTGGATAACGTGGACAAGATAGATTTTACAAAGGGTTATACAGAAGGACTTCCTGCATTCTACAGATTTGAACTGGAAGTAACAGAGCGGGCAGATACTTTCCTGGAGTTAGATGGCTGGGGAAAAGGCTGTGTATTCTTAAATGGCTTTAACCTGGGAAGATTCTGGGAGATTGGTCCGCAGAAAAGACTCTATATACCTGCTCCTTTGTTAAAGGAAGGCAGAAATGAGATCATAGTCTTTGAAACGGAAGGGAAATCCACCGGTAAAATTGCATTAAAAGATGAACCTGATATTGGTTAAAAAAAAATCCTGACCTTGGATGCCTTAGGGAATTTCAAGGTCAGGATTTTTTTGTTTTATATAAGTCTCAATTAATTGTTAGCAGGAACTGTAACCGCCAGGGTTTTAAGCATTTCTCCGCTTATGGTAACGACTGCCGGAATATCTGAATCCGCCTGTACATAAGCAATCAGCTCTCCGTGGTAAGCTCTGCGGTAATTTGCTGTATATTCTGTAACATCTGCCAGGTCGCCATTCTCCAGACCAAGCAGCCTGCCACCTACTACCTGAACCTGCAGCATGGAGCTTGCCTGATAGGAGCGGTGTCCGTTAGAATCCAGCAGGGTAATGGCGATTTGATAGAGATTTCTGCCATTTGTCAATTCTGACACGTATGTCAGGTTTTCCACAGGCGTGTCTTTTTCAGGCTGATATACTTCTGCTGACATCTGACATGGAGAACCGGTAGAATACAGGGTATCGCTGATCCGCTGATGGACTCCTACGCCGGTGGCTTTCAATTCTCCCGGAGCAAAAGGCAGAGTAACGAGGATACAGTCTTTCTCTTCGTCCTTATCATAAGTACCAAGCGTCTTGCCATTTAAAATCAGTTCAACCTGTGGCAGATTCGTATAACATTTAACAACCACTTCTTCATCTTGTACATAATCCCAACACTCAGATACAGGAGCAAATTCACAATCTATTGGCTGCTTGGAGGTTTCACCCCAGGAAGTACGGCAGCTGTCTTCGGCGGCTATTGTGGCCAGATGAATCATGGGAATAGAAGACCACAGACTCTGTCTTCTGTAGTAACCTGTCTTTTCAAAGCCTGCCATAGTCATAAGACCTGCGCCTGAACCGTGGATAGGCCAGCCATGGGCTTCTCCCAGATAATCAATGCCTGTCCACAGGAACTGACCGGATATGTAGGCGTTATCAGTAACTGCTTTCCAGGCAGACAGACTATGTCCATTCTCACTGCCAAGAAACGGCTTGTCCGGGAATGCTTTATGATGTTCCTCGTATAAATGTTCTTTATAATTGAAACCGACTACATCCAGAGGGTCAATGAAGCCCAGCTTGGCAGATAACTCAGGAAATGCAGCAGCCAGAGTAACAGGATGTGTGGCATCAGTCTTATGCACGATCTCACATAACTCTCTGGATAATACAGCCAGACGCTGCGCATTAGGGCGGGAAGGATTGTACATTCTCTCGGCGGCTGGTTTGTTACTGTCATTATTACCTGTCATGGTTGAGAAACTGGGATGACAGTAAGGATCATTAGGATAATCAATCTCGTTTCCGATACTCCACATGACAATACTTGGATGATTGCGGTCTCTTAAAATCATATCTGTCAGGTCTTGCTCATGCCATTTAGGATAATTGACATAATAGCCCTGATGTTTAGGGGGATATACGTTGTGACCGGTACTCCATTTGTTCTTAGGACCTTCCCATTCATCAAAGGCTTCATCAATCACGAAGAATCCAAGGGCATCACACAGTGCGTATAATTCCGGCATATGAGGATTGTGGCTCATACGCAGGGCATTACAGCCCATTGCTTTCAATTTTGCCAGTCTTCTGTGCCATACAGCAGCAGGAACAGCATTGCCGAAACAGCCGGCATCTTCATGAACGCAGACACCCTTAAACTGATAAGGGACGTCATTTAGGAAAAATCCCTCATCTGCATCAAAGCGTAGGGAGCGTATGCCCACCTTACGGGTATCGGCAAGCGTATGAACAGACTGTTCTCCTTCTTTGTAAGAAAGATATGTTTTTAAAGTATAAAGAGAAGGTGTTTCCGGTGTCCAACAGCATGGATGCGGTACAGTGCTTTGCACTTTTGTGACACATGTGTCATATGCTGTAATATCCTGATGCGCAATCTGCTCTGATATCAGTGTATCGTCAGGGGCAAAGAGCAGGCTGGTCACTGTTACCTGGTTGTCCTGACCGGTACAGTTGACTAATTCCTGCGTAATTTCACAAACAGCCTGCTCACTGTTTACCTGTGGTGTAGAGAAGAAGATACCATTTTCCACAGGGTGAATGGATTCTTCGATACGAAGTGTCACCTTTCTGGTAATGCCACTGCCTGTATACCAGCGGGAATCAGCAATTTCCCTATGGTCAACATAGACAGAGATAATGTTATCTGCATCGTAACGGAACTGTTCGGTAATGTCATATGAGAAGCTGATATAACCGTTTGGACGCTCTCCCAGATAATAACTGTTGCACCAGATGCGGCTGTTCTTGTACACCCCATCAAAACAGATGCTGATCTGCCTGCCCCTCCAGCTCTCATCCGGCTTTATATGAAGCCTGTACCAGCCGATACCGCCGGGCAGATAGCCTGTTCCGCTGGAACAATTCCTGTCAAAAGGCAGTGTAACAGACCAGTCATGCGGAAGTGTCACTTCCTGCCAGCCTGTATCATCATACCATGCCTGCCAGGCATCCGGCTCATCTCCCAGATGAAACCGGCAGTGGTCAGATAATGTAATAATCTGTGTATCCATAATAAGAAATCCCTCCATGTTTTGTGTCACAAGTATAAATCATTATTTATATTATAAGATTTTATAGTGGCAGGGTCTATGATAAATTTCTATAAAAATAGTAAAAATAGGGTATAAATTGCACGTACAATACATATAATATCTATTCAATATACAGATAATATGATACAATATATCTGTTAAATTGGGGACATGTCATCGAGGGACAATGTATGAGATACGTGAAATTAGAAGAAGCAAGACCGGGTATGCGGCTTGCTTATGGATTATTTGATTCTCTGGGAAGAACACTGATCAGTGAAGGAACGCTGCTGACTTCCGGTTATATTCAAAGGTTAAATGAATATGGATTTGACGGGGTATATATTACAGATGAATTATCCAGGGATATTCATATAGAACCTGCGATTACGCCTTCTTTAAGAACGGAAGGCCTTATGTGCGTGCGTGAAAGCAACATAGATAAATGTCAGAAGATAGCCGGCAAGATTGTGGAAGAGATATTGGCAAAAGGTAAGATATCTCTGGATTTGACAGATCTGCGTTCTTTTGACGATTATACCTATGCCCATTCTGTGAATGTGGCAGTGATTGCCTGCGTCATAGGATTTGGACTGAAACTGAAAGAAGAAGATCTGCAGGATCTCGTTACGGCAGCTCTGCTGCATGACCTGGGCAAACTGGCAATTCCACAGGAAATCCTGAATAAACCGGGCAGATTGACACAGGAAGAATATCAGATCATGAAATCGCATGCATTGTTATCCTATGAAATGATCAAGGAGAGGTGGGATCTGTCAGCACAGATTAAAATAGCAGTATTATATCATCATGAAAATGTAGATGGCAGCGGTTATCCGGAAGGGCTGGAGGGCATTGAACAGACTATGTTCACCAGAATCCTTCATGTGGCAGATGTATATGATGCACTGGTTTCCAGAAGACCTTACAAAGAGCCGTATTCCCCCTATGAAGCATCAGAATATCTGATGGGTGGCTGCGGTATTATGTTTGACCGCCATGTGGTTGCGACTCTGTTGAAATACGTGCCTCTTTATCCTAAGGGAAAACAGGTCTGTCTGTCGGACGGAAGAGTTGGCATCATTATGGAAAATTCTGACTACCACAATTTAAGACCGGTTGTAAAGCTGTTTGATGGAACAATACTGGATCTGGCAGATAGGGAGAATCTCAATATTACTGTAAAAAAGGCAGTTGGTGAAGAACTTGGTGAATCCTCGGAAGCTGAGAAATCGCGAAAGAAAATGCTGCAGCCATTTAAGAGATACCGTCTGCTGGTAGTAGATGATATGAAGACGAATCTGGAAGCATTAAGAGGCATTCTGGAGAACCTTTATGATGTTGTGCTGGTAAAATCAGGAAGACAGGCTCTTTTGTACCTGGATAAGAATGAAAGGCCAGATCTGGTACTGATGGATATTGATATGCCTGAAATGGATGGTATAGAGGCGGCACGTAAAATTAAGGAAAAGACCAGAGATATGGTTCCTATTCTGTTCATTACTGCAATAGGTGATAAGAATACTGTCATGGCATGCCGCAGGATCAATGCGGCCGGTTACATACTGCGGCCTTATAGTCCTGTGTTTGTGAAATCAGAGATTAAGAGAATTCTTACAGGGCGGGGTGATTGGGAATGATATTGACAATACTGGTTGCTGCATTGCTTTTTACTTTGTTTGTTTTACAAAGATATATTGCCTGTAAGGAACATTCCCGTACGCACAGACTGCTGCCGCTGATGCTCGGAATCATATGCATTACGGATTTTTATCAGATTGTGGAATATCTGACCGGAGAATATGTGGTATTTTCTTTCCTTGAGGAGCTGTTAATGCTGCAGACACATTATTTCCTTATGCAGTATATTATGGATGTGCTAAAAATCCGTTTCCGTAAGGAAATACGTATTTTCCTGTTCATTGGATTAGTCGCAGCAGATATTTCCATGATATTGGCGTATCGTGAAAATGCAAATGCCTATAACATGATATTCTGGCTGGCACTTGGCAGTTATGTGATTACTATGATCTACTATACTGTTAAGGCTTATTTCGTGCGCTCTTACAGCATAAAAGAACGATTTGTAAACATAGCCCTGTTTCTTGCAATTATAATTCCAAGCATGGGGCTTGTGGCGCAGGATATCATCAACAGACCCTGGGGAGAAGCCATTGTTCCGGTGACATTATGCTGCAGCTGTGGAATTGTATTATATCTGATGGAGACTCATCAGCTGGCGGATACGACAACACTGCTTATTGAGAACCTGTATGATACATCAGAGATCGCAGTTGTATTAATAGACCAGGACTATTACTATCTGGACGCAAACGAGGCGGCACACAGGCTTTTTGCAAAAGAATTTGCCATGCTTTCCGGGAAAAAGAAAAGAATATCCTGCAAGGAACAGTTAAAGAATCTGTTGAAAAACCCCAAGGAAGGTGTGGAGTTCGTTTCCAGAGGAGGTGCATACTATCAGTGCATACTTCAGCCTGTAACTTTTCACAACAGAAAAAAGGGCTATATCCTGTCAGCAGTTGATATCACAAAGCAGAAGCAGGAAACGGCACTTATGGCGCAGCTTAAAGAAATGGCAGAAGAACAGGCAGTATCCAAAAGCCGCTTTATGGCATGCATGAGCCATGATCTGAGGAGCCCATTGCATGCAATTATCGGCATCAGCGATATCATGCTTGGCAAAAGAGAGGTAGAAGGTCGCAGCCGTTCTTTGATCCGATATGTAAAAAATGCAGGAAATACATTGCTGGAGCTGGTAAATTCCATTCTTCTTTTCTCCAAGATTGAGGCTGGTAAGCTGGAACTGAACAGTGCGCCGTATGATCTGGAGAAGATACTGGAAGACATGACGAATATGTGCATTGTGAATCTGCAGAACAGACCGGTCAAAGTCTCCATGGTAATCAAAACAAAACATCCGTCACAGTTCCTTGGAGATGAGATACGTGTCAGGGAAATGCTGCAGAATCTGCTGGCAAATGCAGTGAAGTATACGGAACAGGGTGAGATTCGCTGCGAACTGACCTGTAGAGAAAGTTCAAAAGGATATGAAATTAATTGCATGGTAGCAGACACGGGAAGAGGACTGAGCAGTTATCAGCTGGCACATGTTTTTGATGAATATTCCAGCTATGGAGAGGAAAAAGATAAGGAAAGCACAGGTCTTGGGCTTTTTATAGTCAAACAGCTGGCAGAAATGATGGGAGGAAGTGCGATTGCCGAGAGCGATGGCGTACATGGCTCCATATTTCGCTTTACGATTTATCAGGAGGCGGCGCCAGCGGCAAGTATGCGTCCCGCAGCAACGTTTAATGAAGAAATATTACTTAAACGACATAACTATGGGACAGAACGTGTCAGACCAAACTGGATTTATCCTGATGCCAGAGTGCTTATTGTAGATGATATGAAAGTAAATCAGGAGATTCTCAAAGAGAGACTTCACCCATGGAAGGTTATGACAGATACTGCCGGCAGCGGTCATAAAGCGATAGAAGCAGTACAGAAACAGTCTTACCAGCTGATACTGATGGATCATATGATGCCTGATATGTCGGGGATTGAAGCAACAGAACAGATACAGAAAATTACCAGAGTTCCTGCTATACTGATTACAGCAGATGATTCAGATGAGCTGGATGATCATTATCAGGAGTATGGATTCCAGGCACTGCTGCATAAGCCTATAGATATGACGCTCTTTCAGAATGCACTGGAGATTCTGATGCCTGATACATTCAGGAAGAGCCCTGAGGGGAGGGATGCTGTACAGTCCCTGGAAGAAAGTGGATATGAAGGCAACCAAAGAGGATACCGCCGTACTCTGGAGGCTTTTGTCTCTGAGGCAGAACCGTTGATTGGCGAGATTATGGGATATGCCATGGACAATCATGAACTGTTCCGGACCAAAGTCCATGGAATCAAAGGAGCAAGTCTTCAGGTGGGGCAGAGCGCATTGGGCGAGTCGGCGGAAATCATGGAAATGGCTGCCAAAACGGACAATTATGCATATATTGACAGACATATAGAATCTTTTGTGGAAGAACTGGAGAATGCACTGGGTGAAGTCAGGACTGAATTATCCAAGATGAAGATTCAGACAGGCATGGTGACTCCATCACAGGAGAAATATTCTTCCCAAAAGGTATTCCATAATCTGAGGGAAGGCTTTGACAAGTATGATATGGGACTGATAGAGGATAACCTGCGCATTCTGCAGTCTATGGAGCTGTCCCAGACTGAGAGGAAGCTGGCGGATAAGGTGCAGGAAGCCTACAGTGAGCTGGAATATGAGACCGGAGCTGCACTGCTTGCCCATTTTGTCTGAAGCCAGCGTAACTTTTTCTTCGGATGAATAAAAAAATTTAAGAGAACACCAAAGTCTGATAAAGTTAAAGGCGACCAAACCAAACTTTAGAAAGACAGAGGTGTTCTCCATGGTTAAAAGTATACAGTATGCAAGAATATCAAGGGATGGAAACCGGTTCTTTATTACGGATATTTCGATTAATCTTCTCAAACTCCCTTCCTCCCAGGGTATTGTGGGTGAGAAGTCTTTTGTTGCTTCCCGCTGATGCATTTTTCCGGTATTGT
>MNTL01000005.1 GCA_001916965.1 Roseburia sp. CAG:10041_57 | reverse complement strand
TCTGATTTGTGAATCCACATCCCATACTCTATGAATCAGAGCATTGGCGATTGCTTCTCGAAAAGCAGCTTCCGGTATTTTCTCCATTTTCTTTCGATCAGCGCCTTGTATTACTTCGTATTGATAATAGTCTCTGAATACCTCGATTGCCTTTTCATATACCTCTAAAATCGATATATTTTCAAAAGTTGATCTCTTTTGAATGATACTGATGTTTTCTCCGAATTTGACAATATCAATTCCAGGAAAATGGTTTTTGTCTGCCAAAAGCCCCGCCGCATTATTGAATCCATTTACATCGTCATATAAGTTCAATGTCTTCAGCGTGTCCTTGTCAAAATTTTCAATCCGGACAATTTCTTTCAGCTTACGATGCAAAATTTCAAAGGACAGCTCCTGATCTTTGCAAGGCAATTCTTCAAATCGAATATTTTTTCCATCCAATACGAGCCTTGAAAACTCCAGTGTATCTACCTCTATCGTTGCTGTATCATTCCGTTTGTATGCTTTCGATTTATATAGATACGGCTTCTGTAATCCGCTTTTCACAGTAAGTTTTATCGTCTGGTCATTATTCTGTACCTCAAGCGTATAATCCGGCTGCGGTGTAATGCTGTCATTGATTTTATTTTCAATATCCAAGCAGGCTTGTTTTACATCCGGCAAACCTTTTATATTTCCATCATCATCCACTCCAAAAAGGATGATTCCGCCATCATAATTTGAAAAGGCACTGACTGTTTTTAAAAAAGTGTTGGTAATCGTTTCCTTGAACTCTAATGTTCTTGTTTCGCGCATATCAATCGCCTCCATTTCTGTCTTATTGAATATATTATATGCAGAAACGCACAAAAAAACAATCGTATTTTTTTACGATTGCTTTTTTAATTGTTTTTAGTGTGTATTCAAAAGTATCTGTTCCTAAGCCGCAACTAAATACCCTGCAACTTGATTTCAACACACTCTTTTTGTGTCTCTTTGTCTTTTGCAATTTTGAAATCATCACCAAGTGTAGCAGAAAAGTCGAACCCTTTCAATACGATAAAGCATAAAATATCGATGTGATAAAAAATTAATTCTTCGATATCCTAATGCTCTTAATTTTGGATTATCACAAAGTTTCAGGCTATCAGCAACATTTGCCAAACTTGTTTTTGTTGCTTCAAAGTCATTTAATAAATTTCTTGCAGCTTACTCACTTTTCTTTTCAAACAAAAGATATGTGATAAATCTATCAAGATCCTCCTCTGCATCACTCATCAAAACAATCTTATAGTCCATACTTTGACCTCATATCTGAAATCACATGATCTGCATCCCTGAACATTCCCTGTTTTTCATCTTTCAATTATACAACTAATAGCTTCTAATTTTTTCGTCTTTTAAAATCTTTTCATCATACTCATTTTTAAATGTCATAAAACAAATCTTTTTGAATATTCTCAACGGATAGCTACTGCTTTCCCACCGTCTCTTGCTTTTAATTTGTCTTCTTTAATATGCGATTCTAAAATAATCCAGGTACGTTTTGTATCTATCTTGCGCCATCAAACAAGTATCCATCAGGTACCCTTTCTCTTTGTTCCATTCTTTCAGTCCACGATAGTAAAACATTTTCATAGTAAGGAAACCATAATTCTGTGCATTTCCTGTCTCAACATTATGTGTATTAATCAAGGATAAATATCCTGGAAGACTTCTGGCATTTCTGTCCAGCCTACATCACATAATCCGGTCAGATATGCAAGTCCAGGCAATCCCATTAATAAATAACTGCTGTTGATAAACTCATAATGATTCCTCTCCTGCTTTTGTACTTTATTATGCAAATGTATTAAATACGTGCTTATTTTATTAGAAAATGCATAAATATACAACATTTAATTCGTTGAGTGCAAACAATTACTTACGCAAAAACGCTCTGATCTACTCAGAGCGTTTCCCTACATTCATTCTTTATTCAATTTCCATAACCAGCACTCTCAGTACTTCTACCACTTTCTGCATTTCGTACACATTCGCATATTCTTTGCAGGAATGTACATTATTCATGGAATTTGCAATGACTAAGCCTTTGATTCCATGTTGGCTGAATACGTTATTGTCGCTTCCACCGAAGGTCTTGATGAGTTTTGGTTCTACGTCACACAGTCCGCAGGCTGCTACATATCGGCTTATGATGGATTCTTCTGTTGATGTTTCGTATGCCTGTATGTCAATCTGCTGTGTCCAGTCCAAGGTTGCGCCATATTTTTCAGCACTGTTTTGGAAAGTGTCACGATATTGCTGTGCTGTGGCGAGTGCTTTTTCATGATTCAAGCTTCTGATCTCACCTCGGATGTTACAGGATGATGGCACGATATTGATACCTTCGCCACCGTTGATCAGTCCGATATTGGCGGTTGTTTCCTTATCTATATGACCCTGTGGTAATGTGGCTATCGCTTCACAGGCTGCCTTGATGGAGTGAATACCTGCCTCAGGGTTAAATCCTGCATGGGATGCCTTGCCCTGTACATTAGCCTGAAATGACAATATGGTAGGCGCTGCATAAGCTGCAGTTCCGATTTCACCACTTAAATCCAATACCAATGCCTCCTTAGAAACTATCTGGTCATATTGATATGCTTTTGCTCCTACACAATACAGTTCTTCTCCTGTTGTGAAAAGTAATTCGATATCTCTATGTTCTACTGCATTTTGGTTCAGATATTTTATCAGCTCGTAGATCTCTACAACACCAGAAAGGTCATCGGCTCCGAGAACAGTCGTACCATCGCTGGTCACATCACCATTTTCATGGAATACTGCCTTTTTCCCATATGCCGGCATCACAGTATCCATGTGCGCTGCCAGAAGAATTGGTTCCATTCCATTACCCTTTACATACCCATGCAAATTGCCTGCTGTGGAGCCAGTTGTTGCTGCACTGTCATCTTCTGTCAGCTCCACACCGATTTCTTTGAAAAAGGGCAATGATGTAGTCTGCCATGCTTCGTTCCTTCAAAGAAGGAGAATCTATGGCTGCCAGTTTTGCAAAGTTGTCTTTTATTTTCTCTATTTCTACCATAATATTCAAGCCTCTCACATTATTTTGAACCCAATGAGCATGCGCAGCCGCATTGTGGTGCTTCTTCCACTTTGGTAAGTGATTCTGCTCCCAGTTCATACCAGGTAGGGTCCAGATCAAATCTGCGATTGTTACTCAGGCAGATAGGATGAGTCGGATCTTCGGACAGATATGCTCTCTCTGTTGGAACCTTCCACTGTGCATCCAAGTCGATTTCAGGAATTACTCTGTCGTAGTGGGTGCTTGGGCGGAACAATTTCTGTTCCAGATCTGCCTGTCCCTGCTTTATGATCGCATTAAAATCAGTATTGTGTGCAAAAGCCGGGATCTGATACAAATCTTTCAGATACTCGGAGACATTCTTCAAATCCTGTATTCTGTATTTTACCGGTTCAAAATATCTGGAATATAAGATGTCGAATCTTACCAGTGAAACATAGAGTGCTACATCTGCCTGGGTCACAAAATCTCCTGCAAGGAATCTGCTTTCACTTAAATCTGCTTCTAATTGTTCTAGTGTTCCATAGAATCTGTGCGCACTTTCAATATATTTCTCCAAATCTACAGCATTGAGCATTTCACTGACCGCATCTGTAATATTTGCCTTAACGAAATCTGATACCTCTGCTGCCTGCTTTTTATTTGCCACTGGAGACAGGTCTGGTCCATCGGGCAGATTACCAATCTCTTCGATAATTGCCTGATAGTCCTCTTCTCTGGTATCTGCAAGAGTTGGTAACTTGGACGGATCTTTTCTGGTCGGTAGTTCTTCCTCGGTATACTTTGCGATCTCTGTACTTGGAATCGCATGAATCTTTTCATAGATTATTGCATCTTCCTGATTATTTATGACATCTGTGTCACTTCTTGCTGTTCCTGCATCTGTTTCCGCCTTTAATTTATTAGCAGGATCTTTGGATAAAGAAGAACGGTCTACGGATTCTCCCCAGTATTTTGCAAAATCAATCTGTTTCAGGAATCGGTAATTGAAAGATCTCTGTGCACTTCCTTCTACATTAACAGGAGGTACTGCGAAATCTGCAAAGAATGTATTATTCTTAAATGCAGGTATCTCCCACAGTTCTCTTGCATATCCCCACAAATTCTTATAGGTATAGAGCGGATGCTTCGTCTCTCCTAACTGAAATGTATAGCGAATATCCAGTCTGGCAAGCGTTACATACAGTCTGATATCAGAATCTGTCACATAATCACCAAACAGGAATCTTCTTGTTTCCAGTCTTTTCTCCAGTCTGTCCATTGCTGCATAGAAGGTATTCACACCATCTAAATGTCCCTCATTACTTTTGGAAAAGGAGCTTCTGTATACTGCATTATTGATATTATCAAATAACCACAGGTTCATCTTGTCGATTTCATCTCTCAGCTCCACTGGGTACAACTCTGGAGCACCTTTCTTATGCCATGGTCTGAAATTGACTTCCAGATAGTTGGTAAGCCAGTTATAATCGTTGTTTACAACTTTGCCTGTTTTCGTGTCGATCAATGCTGGTACAGTGGTTCTTCCCTGATAGTCCTCGTCTGCACGATAATAGGCTTCTGAAAGGAACTGATCTCCCAATACAGGGTCTACATTGTTCTCATTATATACATATTCCCATCCGAGATTCTTCTCATGATGAGCCTGACTGACCATATTTACGGATATCTGGTCTTCGAGTCCTTCCAGTTCTCTTACGATAGACGCACGATTAGACCAATGACACAATTTCGCCCATATCAGACGATATCTCTGATTGCCCTCCGCCTTCAGGTCATTCTCTCCATCACCAAAAGGTGTTGTAAAATGATTGGGCTGTCTTCTGAAATATCCATTTACATCTATTTCTGAAACCGTCTCCCTGGGTCTTACCCTTATCTTCCTTCCATTCACTATCTCATAATCATATTTCTCTATACTCATATTATAATCTCCCTATATGATATACTCCGGTTCTCTTTCCAGAGTATGCATTTTCTCCAGAAATTCTTTCGTTCTTTCATTCTTAGGCTCTTTGAATACCTGTTTGGGTGTGCCGTCTTCTACAATCACGCCTTTATCCACGAAGATAACACGATTTGATACATTTCTAACAAAAGCCATTTCATGAGAAACCAGAATCATGGTAAGTCCTTCTGCTGCGATCTGTTTGATAACTTCCAGTACTTCTCCTACCATCTCGGGATCAAGTGCGGAGGTCGGCTCATCCAGAAGCAGAAGCTGTGGGCGCATTGCCAATGCTCTGGCAATTGCGACTCTTTGTCTTTGTCCACCGGAGAGATGTCTTGGATAGTGGTTTGCCCAATTTATCATGCCGACTCTTCTCAACTCTTCCAGAGCAATCTTCTTGGCTTCTTCCTTAGATTTCTTCTGAACCACAATCAGTCCTTCTTCTACATTTTCAAGGGCTGTCTTTCTTTCAAAAAGATTAAAGGACTGAAATACCATTCCTGTATTCTGTCTTAATTCCAGAATATCTTTTTTATTCTTCTTATTAGACAGGTCTATCTCTTTTCCATTGATTACGATGCTGCCTTTTTCAGGTATCTCCAGCTGGTTGATGCAGCGAAGTATGGTAGATTTGCCTGTACCGGAGGGGCCGATAATACCGATTACATTGCCTTTTTCAATAGACAGGTTAATACCGTTGAGGACAACATTATCCTTATATTTCTTATGAAGGTCTTTGATTTCTATAAAGCTCATAGTCTCTCTCCTATCTATCAGACTTCGTTTTCACCGGCAAAGTTCTCTACCTGATCAGGTATTGCCAGCTTCTTCTCTGTAAATTTCAGAATCTGCTCTATAATTACAGTCACAATCCAGTAAATGATTGCCAGTGAGCAGTATACTTCAAAATATCTGTAATTTCTTCCACCGATAATCTTACCTTGTGCTGTGATTTCTACAACTGCACAGGTAAAAGCCAGTGACGTACCTTTGATTGCGGAAATCAATGAATTTCCAATGGTGGGAAGCGCTACGGTAAGTGCTTCCGGAATAATGATTCTTCTCAATGTCTGTCCATAGGTCATTCCCAATGCATGCGCAGCTTCTACCTGCCCTTTATCTACACTTAATAATGCAGATCGGATCATCTCAGAACTAAAAGCCGATGAGTTCAGCCCAAGTGCAAGTACTGCATATACGAATCCGGGAATATTGGCAACTGCCAGGTTTGTTCCGTATTTTGCATTGATGTATTTAAAGAACATGGGAACTCCAAAATATACAATGTAGAGCTGTACCAGAACCGGGGTTCCTCTTACAATAGATACGAATAATCCGGCGATCTGTTTCAGTACCGGTATCTGCTTGATTTTAATGATTGCAAGTATCAGTCCAAGTACCAAGCCTATGATCATTGCCAGAAAAGCCAGTTCCAATGTCACTGGCAATTTCAACAGAAGTTCGGGAATATTTGTAAAAACCTGTTTAAAATCAAATAGTTTAGTCATTTGTTTCATCCTTCTTTATCTAAAAACTTTTCAACCAGAACGCAGCTGAATCCTAATTTGTTTCTATGTTCTTCTTTATCCTTGGAATCCTGCTTGCGTGGTGGATGATTCTCATATATCTCAGGATCTACTCCCGGAACCAGTTTGTATCCGCATCTTTCATAGAAGCCTGCTGCACGATCCTGTGAGTTAATCACGATATGCTGACAGCCTCTTTCTGCGATCCACTTCTCGGCTTCTGCAATCAGAACATGGCCTACGCCGCTTTTCTGTCTTTCACGAACGACACATACACGTCCTATCTTACCGATATCCTCTCTTGGATATGTAATTCTACAGCCTGCAACAGGCTTATGGTCTTCTATGATCACGATTGCTTCCAGTTCTTCCTTCGGCTCATCATGTCCGAACTCTACTTCAATTGGAATATTCTGGCCATATATAAAAGCGTCCGTTCTGATATAGTCATAGGCTTTATAGAGCCATTCCTTTGCTGTTCCTTTTTCTATTCTGTATATTTCCATAATATTCCACTTTCCTTTCGCCTTATTTCCTAGTTCGGTGTTGCCTTTAAATCATCATCTGCCGGGCTTGTATCCTTACCAAAATATTTTGTCAGGATTTCTGCCAGTGTACCGTCATTCTTGATTTCAATCAGAGCTTTATCCACATCTTCTCTCAGTGCAGCGCCCTTCTCATCCTTTGCAAAAAGGAAATAAGTACTGTTATGTGGGCTGATAAATTCCTGTGTATCTGCATCAATGGTATTTCCTACAAGTTCATCTTCCAGACCAAACTGACCGATCAAAGTATCAAGGATAGGTCCATCATCAATCGCTACATCTGTCTTACCATCTGCGATATTTTGGAACTTAATCTGAAAATCAGACTCTGAATAGATAATATCGATCTGATGGTCAGGATTCTCTTCATTCCATTTCTCCAAAGCCAATGCCTTGTTGCTGCCTGCACCTACCTCGATCTTATAACCTCTGTCTGCGATATCCTGTAAACCTGTCAATGGTTCATCATCTTTTCTCTGGATATATACGTCATATCCTGTCTTGTATGGTAAACTGTAGTAATAAAGCTCTCCTCTTTCGTCTCTCCATGCATAGTTGTTTACTGCCAGGTCATAAAGGCCACCGGTCAATCCTGTCAGAGGATCGTCAGCCTTAATGATATCCAGTTCGTACTGTGGAAGCTTCTCGAAGATTGCCTTTAAAATCTCAATGTCGCTTCCCCCGATTTCATTATTCTCATCTACTACCATGTACGGTGCAGGGCTTCCCTTGGTTGCCACGGTTACTTTGGTTACGCCTGCTTCTGAATCTGTGCCGGAAGAAGTGGAACCGCATCCTGTTAAACTTCCAAATAATACTGCTGTTACTCCGATAGTTGCTATCACTCTATTCAAAATCTTGTTTTTCATACTCTGCTCCTCCGCATATATCTGTTTTTATAAAAGGTCTTTTAAAGGGTTAATGGATGCATCTACTGATAATATGCCATTCTTTGGATTTCTGTCATCCCAGTTCGGGCTGTTCCATATAGTTGTGGAAATCTCACCTGCATATTCTTCATAAGTCTCTCCAGCCGGATGTCTCAGGAACAGTTCATCAGGTGTCTTGCTTAATTTTCTTCTTGCCCCATCATCTGCCCACAGTTTGTCGAAATCTACCTTGGTAAGGATTCTTTCATTATAACTTTTGAAGAAATTACCGTCTTTTCTGATACCATTAAGTGCCAGTGTCTTTGCATTGCTGTTATTATGAAAAGCCGGGATTGTGTTCAATTCCCTTAAATATCCCCATATGTTCTTGTAATCCTTGATAGGCTTCTTCACAGGTCCTACATTGTGGTAGTAGCTGACATCCCATCTGACTAAAGTAACATATGCTCTTACGTCACTGTCTGTTATGTAATCACCGAAGAGGAAACGGTTTGTTTCCAGCCTCTTGTCTAATTTCTCCAAAGAATCATAGAAATCTTCATATGCTTCATCATATGCTTCCGGTGACTGGCAAAAAGCCATTCGATAATGTCCGTTGTTGATATGTGGGAATAACCAGTCATTGAATTCATCAATTTCCTTTCTGAATTTCTTAGGATACAGATCAGGTGCATCTGCCGGTTGGAATGGTCTGAACTGTACTTCCAGATAATTGGTCAATCTATGGTAATCATTGTTGACTGCTTTTTTCTCCACGATATCTACCAATGTAGGTGTTGTGGCTCTTCCTGTAAAATCAGGCTTCGCTCTCTTATAAAATTCACTCAGGAAATATGCTCCTGTAATCGGATCTCTGTGCTCCGGCTTATCTCCAAAGCCATGTCCGTATACATTGGTCTGTCCTGATCTGGTTACTAACTGATCCTGAATAACGTTCTGCAATCCTAAAAGATCTCTGACAATTACCGGTCTGTTTGACCAGTTACAGCCTACCGCCCAGTAGATTGCATATCTGTCTGCTTCTGCTTTCAGATTGCCTTCTTTATCACCAAAAGGCTGAATAAATGCATTGGGCTGGCGGATAAAAGCTCCCGTCTCGTCAATCTCACTGATTGTTTCATTCGGTCTTGGATCAACTCCCACCTCTTCTGCATGCGCTCTTGCTTCCTCATCTGTATATGCATTTAATAAATCCTCTGCACTTGTATAATCAACTCCACAGCATCCCATTCTATTTACTCTCCTTTTCTATCCTTTTATTCTCCACTAATTCGGTAGGTTTTCTATGCATTGATAATAGCATACACATATTCATTCGTCAATTCATTAATTCTTTTGATTGGTTATAACTTTTACTTATAGCAAAAAGAAGCCGGGCATTATGCTCGACTTCTCATTTCTATTATTCATTATAATCTGATGAAAGCTGCAGATTGTGGCTGCACACTGACTACTTTTCCATCACTCTCTACTGCACCGCCAAACTGATAAAGTACTTCTCCAAGCTTATCTTCATAAGGGAACTGTACTTTCTGATCAGATGGATTGATCACCACCAGAATCTTCTCCTGTCCGCTGCTTCTGACATAAGCCAGAGGATATGTCCCATGTTTTGCATATACAAAGTTGATCTCGCCTTTGTTCAGCAACGCTTCATGTGCTTTTCTAACAGCAATCAGCTTCCTGATCTCGTGATACAGAGAATCCTTATCTTCTGTCTGCTTCTCAACAGTTGGTCTGTCTGCACTGCTATCCTGTTGGATATATAGCTTCTGAGCACTTGCAGTACTGAAGCCTGCATTCACTCCATCATCCCACTGCATAGGAGAACGTGAACCTGTTCTGCTATAACCACCTTCTACAGACGTAAGACCTTCCACATAACGCATGCCAATCTCATCGCCATAGTAGATAAAAGGCGCACCAGGCATGGACAGCAGGAATGCAAAAGCAACTTTTAACTCGTCTCCGTGCAAGCCCCTTGCCAATCTGTCCATATCATGATTACCGGAAGGAATACAGATGAGTCCTTTCTTCTCTGATTTCTCATAATTCTCAATATATTTCTCTACGAAGGCAGCTACATCGCCTTTTCCTCTGGATGAGAAGAAAGGTTCTTCGCAGCGGAACAGATCATTATAATGTGATGGTCCAAAATGCAACAGGAAATCCATATGGAAACCACCCTGTAAGGATTTATCAGGCTCACCCCATTCAGAAACCATTGCCGCATGTGGAAATTCCTGATCAAGGAACTCTCTGACATTCTGCCACAGGCGAATCGTGCCTTTTCCCTCAGGGTCATTCTTTACAAGAGAGCCAGCCATATCTACACGGAAACCGTCACAGCCCATCTTCAGCCAGAAACGCATAACGTCCTTCATGGCTTCCAATGTAGCCTTGGGACCTTCATCATCCATGGACTGCTGCCAAGGGCGATCCTGCTCATAATATCCATAATTCAGTGCCGGCTGGTGAGAGAAGAAATTCACAACACAGGAACCGTCTCTATCTGATATGCCTCTGATGCATCCGATGCCTTTTGGCTCTTCCCAGATGTTATCTGTCCAGATATATCTGTCTGTATATGCATTCTTCTCAGCTTTCATGGATTCCCTGAACCACTTATGTGTCACCGCTGTATGCCCCGGCACAAGATCAAGAATGACGTGCATTCCTTTGGCATGTGCTTCTCTGAACAGGTTCGCCAGATCTTCATTCGTACCATACCTGGGCGCTACTGTATAATAATCCTCCACATCATATCCGGCATCACCATAAGGCGACTGGAAGCATGGATTAATCCATATTGCGTTACAGCCTAATCCCTTGATATAATCCAGTCTCCTGGTAATACCATTGATGTCTCCAATTCCATCTGCATTTGTGTCCTGAAAAGACTGTGGATAAATTTCATAAAAGATTGCATCATCCAGCCATTCAGGTTGTTTTCTTGTGTTGTTCATATTCGTTTATCCTTTCTTTAATGAATTTATTGTAATTTGTTAATCAGTTTCCGATATACCCTCTCTATCATCCATGGTTCTGAGCATGCTTTCAGAGCTTCATCAGGAGTAAACCACTTCACACCGCTGTTCTCATCCGGTTTGATACGAAGGATTTCCTCTTCATCTGCTTCCAACAGATATGTCACGTTCAGATGGAGATGCGAAGGGACATATTTCCCCCTCTTCTCATGACCGTCTACTGTCAAAATCTCCAGGGAGAAGATATCCTCAGAAAGCTCTTTAATGTTCTGCACTCCTGTCTCCTCCTGCACTTCTCTGACTGCTACCTGTAACAGATTGGCCTCACCATCTGCATGTCCACCGGTCCAGGACCATGAATGATATATATTATGATAAATCATCAGTATCTTGGTATGATTCTGATTCAATACCCAGGCTGATGCTGAGAAATGAGCCACCTGATTGCTCCTGTCAAGAATATCAGGCTGTGTCTCCAACAATTTTAACATGACCCGTCTGTCATTTTCTTCCTGTTCATTATAAGGCTGATAGTGCTGTATTGCCTGTATGAGCGTCTGCATATTTTATTCCCCTCTATGCCTTTTCCAGCTTCTTCATCTGTCCAAACTCTACCAACGCCATAACAATGGTCACAACTGCTGCCAATCCATCTGCTATCGGTCCTGCGTATAAGATTCCATCGATTCCCATAAATAATGGCAGCAGGATGACCAATGGTAAAAGAAACAGAATCTGTCTCGTCAATGACAGGAAAATGCCTTTTACCGGCTTGCCAATGGAAGTAAAGAAAGTCGATGTAATCGGCTGCATGAAATTCACCCAGGTAAAGAATAAGAATACTCTGAAATAGCTGATTCCAAACTGATAATATTCCGTGGAGCCTTCGCCAAACAATCCGATAATCTGTCTGGGGAATAGCTGGAATAATATGAACGAAATAGCCGAGATACTGCCTCCTGCCACAGACGCAAGCCAGTATGCCTTACGCACTCTGTCATATTGTCTGGCTCCATAGTTAAAGCTCTCTATCGGCTGACTGCCCTGTCCGATTCCTATAACAATAGAGAAGAAGACCTGGTTCACCTTCATAACAATGCCAGCGCAGGCAATGGGAATTGCTTCTCCATATATGGACAATGCACCATAGTGCTTCAATGAATTATTCAACACAATCTGTACAACCATCATTGCAAGCTGATTAAAGAAGGAAGCTGCTCCGATAGATGCAATTTTACCTGTATATTCCATGTTCACGATCAGGTGCTTCTTTTCCAGCGGAACAGTCTTAAAATGGTACAGATAACAGATTACAATTACTGCTGATATCACCTGTCCGATCACTGTGGCAAGGGCTGCTCCCGCCATGCCCATCTGAAAGACCATAACGAACAAGGCATCCAATACTGTATTGATGATTGCACCAGTCAGGTTACAGATCATAGTCATTCGTGGATTGCCGTCAGCACGAATCAGATGTCCGCCACCTGTCGTCAGCAGCAGAAAAGGAAAGCCCAAAGCGGTGATACGAACATATTCCTGTGCATATGGCAATACGTCCTGCGGTGCGCCGAAGAACTTGAGCAATGAAGTCAGAAAAAGCTGTGTGATGAGGCATAATGCCAGTCCGCATAAGAATAGCATGCTGACTGCATTGCCGATATAATATGCTGCCTTTTCCCGATTACCCTCTCCCATTGTAAGGTTAAAACAGGAAGCACCTCCTATTCCAAATAGTAATGCCAACGCCAGACAGGAGGTGGTAAGTGGAAATGCGATGTTTGTTGCTGCATTTCCAAGTGTTCCTACTGCCTGTCCAATGAATAGCTGATCTACGATATTGTATAATGCGCCTACCAGCATGGCTACGATGCTTGGTATTGCGAATTTTACCATTAATCCTGATACAGCGTCTGTTCCCAGGGGATTATTCTGTGTCTGTTGTTTCATATTAAAATTTAAAATACTGCCTTTCTCATTTTTGTGTACCTGTCTATTATACTTCAATCGGATAATTTTTCCAAGGGGTAACTCTTGTTTCAATATCGATTATCCCCTATAATGTATTGTATACTTGCAGTTTAAGGGATTAAGTCACGCCGCAGGTCATGGTAGTTCGGTTCATTCGCCACGTACATGATGTTAGAGTACAAGCCGAGCGCAAAACTCGCCCTACGGGCTCAAACAGTTGCGCCTGGCTTGCAAGCATTTGATCTTTGTTCTAAGAAACACTAAACATCATTCCCTAAGCTGCATTCACCGAACTACCATGACCTGTGGCTGGATACAGAAAAACTTCACAGCAAATATGTTATTAAGTATTAATGACTTGGCATCTACAGTTACTTGAGAAAGGCATATTTCTAATTTGCTTGATATAGTCATTTCATGGATTTTTAATCATCGTTTGTAGAATCTGCTCTAGGTAGCACTGACTTCTGTCAATTGGTTCTTGTGAACCTTAGGAATAGCTGTTAGTACTTCTTAGCAGCAAGGAAGAAATGCAAGCAAGCCCGAGCCGTTGTTTGAGCCGCAGGCGAGTTTTAGGCGCGGGCTTGTAATAAAAGCATTTCTGTCGCAGGTGCTTAGAAGTCCTTACAGCTATTACGTGTTCACAAAATCAATTGACAGAAACGGTGTGTCCCTAGAACCTATTCAGTAAACTGCAATAACATTCAAGGAGAAAGATTATGCAATATACTTTATACGAACTGTTCTGGCTCTACTTCCTGTACTCTTTTCTGGGATGGTGCGCAGAAGTCGCACTTGCCGCTATTGCACGCAAGAAATTCATCAACCGTGGATTCGTAACCGGCCCTTTGTGTCCAATTTACGGAGCCGGTGCCGTGGCATTTGCTATCTTCCTGCCTGAGCTGACCACTTCCCCTGTATTCCTGTTTCTTGGAAGTATGATCCTAGCTTCCGGTATCGAATACTTTACAGGTGCTGCTTTAGAGAAAATATTCCATAAACGCTGGTGGGACTACTCCAATCACCGTTTTCATCTGAATGGATATGTCTGCCTGAGATATGCTTTCGTCTGGGGTATCTTCGGTACTTTCGCCATGTATCTGGGCAACCACCTATTACTGACAGTTGTGTCATTTATTCCACATATGGTAGGATTTGTCCTGTTAATTGTTCTGGGTGTGTTGCTTGGTTGTGATGTACTTGGCTCCTCTCTTGCAATAGCCGGGCTTCATGTTAAGCAGAAACGGATTCAGGATATCAATACACAGGTGCAAAAGGCATCCTTCCTTCTGGAAAATGCCATTACCATCAGAATCCAATCCCGTATGCAGAAGGCTTTCAGCGGGTTGAATCAGCCTGCACAGGCAACAACAAAAAAAGCAGCTCCCACTGTCTTTGCAGAAGGATGCAGCTTCTATAAATTGATTTCATTATTTTTCATCGGTGCTTTTCTGGGGGATATTACAGAGACTATCTTCTGTTACGTCACTTCCGGTGTGCTGATGAGCCGAAGCAGTGTTGTCTATGGTCCATTCAGTATCGTGTGGGGACTGGGCTGTATGCTGCTGACAGCAGTATTGTACCGTCAAAAGGATAAATCAGATGGTAAGATATTCATAGCAGGCACATTTCTTGGTGGTGCTTATGAATATTTGTGTAGTGTGTTCACTGAACTGGTCTTTGGTACTGTATTCTGGGATTACAGTGGATTCGCCTTTAACCTGGGTGGCAGAATCAATCTGCTCTATTGCTTTTTCTGGGGAATTGCTGCTGTGGTATGGTTGAAGCTGATCTACCCAAGGCTTTCTGCTCTGATTGAGAAGATTCCTGTAAAAGTCGGTCCTGTGCTCTGTAATATTATGATTGTATTCATGATATTCAACATGCTGATATCTGCTGCCGCACTGTCCAGATACACAGCCAGACATACCGATGCGGATGCTTTCAGCAATCCGAATGCAATTACAGAATTCCTCGATACCCATTTCACTGACCAGCGAATGGAACGAATATATCCAAATGCAAAAATTGTAGACGAGAAGAATTAAATGGAAAAAGGATTGTACACTTTAGAAATCGGGTACAATCCTTTTTTATTGAATATAATGTATGAAATTCTTATAAAACTTATTTTCTATACTTGTCTGCTTCGGATACTACATTGTAAACACCAATTCTCTGCAGGTCAATCTCCGGCATTCCAATGAATAATCCACCATACTGAAATCCATCCTCTTCCCTCTCAATACGAACGATTTCAATAAATGCATGGATGACTTCCTTGGTCCAGATTGTCAGATAGGATTCATATACGGCACCAATCTCCAGCAATTCATCACAGCAGAAGCCGATACCTGTCTTAGATACATTGTCCACTTCCACGTTAACTTCATCAAATTTACCATTATCCAGTCTCTTAACCAAAAGTTTCGATCTTAATTCTATTCTTTTACTCTTTCTTCTCTCTTCCATACTAACGCAATCCCTTTCCAATATTATGTACAATTGTATTTCATTGTACATTTGTAACTATCCAGAACCCCAATGCGCAAAATCACTGTTGCATGGCTTCGCATAGTTACCCCAAATTATTACTCTATAATTTTACTCTAGTTGTAATTTTCTGTCAACTTAACTTTTTCGTAAACATACATGTTGTCTGCTCCTTAGTATAAAACAACCCGGAAAATCAACATTTTCCAGGTTGCGATTCATACTTATCATATTTCGTTCTACTTTATAAACATAGCATCACCGAAGCTGAAGAAACGGTATTTCATTTCTACCGCTGTCTCGTATGCATGTAATACATGTTCTCTTCCGGCAAGGGCTGATACCAGCATAATCAATGTGGATTCCGGTAAATGGAAGTTCGTAATCAGGTTATCCAATACTTTAAATTGATATCCCGGATAAATAAAAATCTCTGTGTCTCCACATCCAGCCTGTACGACTCCGTTCTGGTCTGCTGCACTTTCGATGGTTCTACAGCTTGTTGTTCCTACGCAGATGACTCTGCCGCCTGCTGCCTTGGTATCATTAATCAGCTTCGCAGCTTCCGGTGTCACCTGATAAAATTCAGAGTGCATGTGATGTTCCAACACATTCTCTTCCTTAACAGGTCTGAATGTTCCCAATCCTACATGCAGGGTCACATATGCGATTTTTACGCCTTTTTCTTCTACCTGTGCCAGCAGCTCTTTGGTAAAATGCAGTCCTGCTGTGGGAGCAGCTGCTGAACCTTCATATTTTGCATATACGGTCTGATAACGGTTCTTATCCTGAAGCTTATGTGTAATGTACGGAGGAAGTGGCATCTCGCCCAGCTTATCCAGTACTTCTTCAAAAATGCCTTCATAGGAGAACTGTATTAGTCTGTTACCTTCATCTACTATATCCACAACGGTTCCTGTCAATAAACCTTCACCAAAAGTAATGACTGTACCTGGTTTTGCCTTTTTTCCAGGCTTTACGAGGGTTTCCCATATATCATTCTCACGTCTTTTTAACAAAAGGACTTCTATGGTAGCTCCTGTGTCCTTCTTGGTTCCCATCAGTCTTGCCGGGATAACCTTGGTATTGTTAAGAACCAGACAATCTCCTTCATGCAAATACTCTACGATATCATGGAAAACACGATGCTCCATTTCTCCTGTCTCTTTATCCAACACCAGAAGTCTCGAACTGGATCTGTCCTCCAACGGGTCCTGCGCAATCAACTCCTGTGGCAAATCAAAATAAAAATCTGATTTCTTTAATTCCTGCATAAATCAAAATCCTCCAAAAATGCACGATAACCTCTCATCGTCTCGTAAACATCTACCTTGCTGGTCACTTCATATGGCGCATGCATATTCATGACTGCTGTACCACAGTCTACCACATTCATCGCATACTCTGCAAGTATATGAGATATCGTACCACTGCCACCGAGGTCAATTCTGCCGTATTCTGCATACTGATAGGTAACTTCTTTCTCATCTAACAGACCTCTGAGTGCACCAAGATACTCTGCATTGGCATCATTTGCACCACTCTTGCCTCTGGCTCCTGTTACTTTGTTAAATACAAGCCCACCACCCAGATATGCTACATTCTTCTGCTCGAAGCTGTCTGCAAACATCGGATCAAATACACTGCTGACATCTGCTGATAACAGATTTGATGCTGCCATAGCGCGTCTGAACTTGAGTGAAGAATATTCTCCTGTCAGATTCATGATCTCTGCCAGTGCATTTTCATAAAAATGAGAGGTCATGCCTGTTGCACCATAGCTGCCGATCTCTTCCTTATCTGTCAGCATGACTACAGAAGTTCTGGCAAGCTTCTTAGCATGTAAAAGTGCATGGATAGCCGCATATGCACATACCTTATCATCCTGTCCATATGCCATGATCATGCTTCTGTCCAGTCCTGCTTCTCTTGCCTTACCAGCCGGAACTACTTCTAATTCAGCAGAGAGAAAGTCCTCCTCCTTCATATCATACATTTCTTCTAAAAGGCGAAGAATCTGTGCCTTTACAGCTTCCTTCTCTTCCTTTTCATCACCCTTCTTCACCATAGGTCTGTTTCCAAATACAATGTCAAGTGCCTCGCCGCCAAAGAGTTCTGATGCCTTTTTCTCCTGCTGCTCCTGTGACAGGTGAGGTAACAGATCTGATATGAATACAACCGGGTCATCTTTGTCTTCACCGATACAGATTTCTTCTGTGATGCCATCCTTCTTGACTACCACACCATGAATCGCAAGTGGTAATGTGACCCACTGATATTTCTTGATTCCACCATAGTAATGGGTATCCAGATATGCTACACCTGTATTCTCATACAGCGGATTGGGCTTGATATCCAGACGAGGGGAATCTATATGGGAAGCTACGATATTCATACCCTCTTCCATAGGCTTCTCGCCGATTCTGCACAGAATAACAGCCTTATTCATCCATGTGGCATATACCTTATCTCCGGCTTTCAACTTCTTCTTGTCACGAACCAATGCAGCCAGATCAGTGAAGCCTTCCTTCTCTACCAGATTCACAACTGTATCTGCACATTCTCGTTCTGTCTTGGAATGATTCAGAAAGTGCATATATTCTTTTGTATATTCTTCCATTTTGTTTAATCTTTTATCACTATACTGTTTCCAGCAATTCTTACGTTCCATCTTACAACCATACCTTTCTTTATTCGCACTAATGCCTGCAGCGTTTGCTGCAGGCATTCATACTATTGTCTAAGTTCAATACCAAGTGCTTCTAATCCGTTAAGTATTTTCTTCATAGCGCCAGTCACGTCGCCATCTTCCAATGTTCTGTCTTTTGCTCTGAACGTAATTGAATAAGCGACTGATTTGAAACCCTCTTTGATCTGGGAACCTTCATAGATATCGAATAATTCATAGCCTTCAAGGATCTTGCCACCACGCTGCTCAATGACATCTTCGATATCTCCAGCCAAAATGGATTTCGGAACTACCATACTGATATCTCTTGTTACAGCAGGATACTTGGCGATTCCTTCATACTTTCTGTCAAAGGAAGCGAAAGGAACTACCTCAGGCATATCCAGAACAGCTACATATACTCTGGTTCCGATATTGTAATTATCTGCTACATCAGGATGTACCTCTCCTAAGTAACCAATTACTGTATCTTCATACTTAATCAATGCCTGACGACCTGGATGTAAGAAAGGCTTCTCTGCGTTAGGATCATACTTTGCTTTCTTTCTCATGCCAACGCTTTCCAGGAATTCTTCTACAACACCCTTCATTGTGAAGAAATCGCCATCTCCGTACATACCCAGAGTAAACTGCATTCTTTCATCTGGATAATCTGTCAGAGGAAGAGCCTTTGGAATGTATACATTACCTAATTCATACAGACGTACATTCTTGTTTCTTCTATTATAATTAGTTGACAGTGATGTCAGAATTCCGTTCAAAGAGATTGTTCTCATAACAGAGAAATCTTCACCCAGAGGATTGGAAATTGTTACTGTCTTACGAAGCTCGCTGTCTGCTGGAAGTAACAGCTTGTCAAATACCTTAGGACTTTCAAAGGAATAGCACATACCCTGTGAGAAACCACAGTACTCTGCGATATCTCTGGCTTTTTCTTCTACTCTCATCTTGAAAGGAAGCTTACCTGTTGTAGCTTCGCCGCTTGGTAAAGTAGTAGGAATCTTATCATATCCATAGAATCTTGCTACTTCTTCTGCGATATCTGCAAAGCCTTCCAGATCCTGTCTGAAGGAAGGTACTGTAATCAGGTTAGTCTGCTCATCATATACAAGTTCAATGCGTTTGAAGATTGTAAGCATATCTTCTTTTGCAATGTCTGTTCCAAGGAATTTATTGATACGTTCCGGCTCAAAAGGAATCTGTCTCAACTCCTTGAATGGTTCACATACGTCTACCATACCATCTACAACTTCACCGCAGCCAAGTTCTTCGATCAGCTGGCAGGCTCTGTTAATTGCTTCTTCTGCGTTTCTTGGATCAAGACCTTTTTCAAAAATACCGGAAGCATCTGTACGAAGTCCTACTCTCTTGGCTGATTTTCTGATATTTGCACCATTAAAGGTTGCAGCTTCAAATAATACTGTAGCTACGTTATCTGTAATCTTGGAATTCTCACCGCCCATGATACCTGCAATACCAATTTCTTTTTCCGCATCGCAGATCATAAGAACTTCTGAATCCAGCTTTCTCATCTGTCCGTCCAGAGTCTGGAATTCATCGCCGTCCTTAGCACGTCTTACAACGATCTTGTTACCTGCAATTGTGCTTAAATCATAAGCATGCATAGGCTGGCCATACTCTTCCATAACGTAGTTAGTGATGTCTACCAGATTGTTAATTGGTCTGATTCCACAAGCTGCCAGTCTTCTCTGCATCCATTCCGGTGATGGTGCAATCTTGATATTCTTGCATACTCTTGCACAGTAACGTGTGCACAGATCCGTGTCTTTTACTTCTACGGAAATGTATTTATTAACATCCTCACCGTTGCCTTTTACAGATACAACAGGTGGAACAAAAGGCTTCTTAAAGGTAGCGGCTGCTTCTCTTGCAATACCCAGGATGCTGTAGCAGTCAACACGGTTAGAAGTTACCTCATATTCTACTACGGTATCATGTAAGCCTAATGCTTCGATTGCATCCTCGCCAGGAGTTACCGGTTTCTTGAATACATAAACGCCGTTTTCCGGTGCTTCAGGATACATATCCCTGCTGGAGCCAAGTTCTTCAATTGCGCACATCATACCATTGGAAGGAACACCTCTGAGCTTACCAGCCTTAATCTTAATGCCTTCTTCAGGAAGAGGACCGCCGTCATGTCCACCAGCTACCCTGCCACCATCCAGAACTACAGGTACATAATCACCTTCGTGCAGATTGGCAGCACCTGTTACGATCTGAATCGTTTCTGTTCCTACGTTGACCTGGCAGATGATGAGCTTATCTGCATCAGGATGACGCTCTATTGATTCGATATGACCTACTACAATCTTCTCCAGATTCTTGTCTAATCTTGTAAATCCTTCTACTTTTGTTCCAGACAGAGTCATGGCATCACAGTACTCGTGATCGCCGACTTCAAGCTCCGGCACATATGCTTTAATCCATGATAATGGTGTATTCATTTTCTATTCTCCTTCTATATCTATTTGATTAATGGCGAACTGCAGACTCGTAAATACTTCGTATTTACTCGTTTTGGGCTTGCGCCCTATATCAAGGAAGAAAAATAACGCTTTTCAAGCAAGCTTGAACGCCTTGTTTTTCTTCCTCTATTCCATTAATGGCGAACTGCAGACTCGTAAATACTTCGTATTTACTCGTTTCGGGCTTGCGCCCTATATCAAGAAAGAAAAATAACGCTTTTCAAGCAAGCTTGAACGCCTTGTTTTTCTTCCTTGCTGCAGTTCTTGAGGTTTTAAAATTGTTTCAAAAATCTGATATCGTTTTCGTATAACAGGCGCATATCATCAATTTCATATTTTAAGAGTGCGATTCTTTCAAGTCCTACACCAAATGCGAATCCTGAGTATTCTTCCGGATCAATGCCGCTCATGCGCAATACTCTTGGGTGAACCATGCCACAGCCGAGAATTTCAATCCAACCTTCACCTTTACAGAAACGGCAGCCTTTTCCACCACACTTAAAGCAGGATACATCCATCTCTGCTGATGGCTCGGTGAATGGGAAGTGATGAGGTCTGAACTTAACCTTGGTATCTTCCCCGAAAAGCTCCTTAGCGAACTCAGCCAGTGTTCCTTTAAGGTCAGCGAAGGTAATGTTTTTATCAATAACAAGTCCTTCTACCTGATGGAAGGAAGGAGAATGTGTTGCGTCTACTTCATCAGCTCTGAATACTCGTCCGGGGGCAATCATACGGATAGGCAGCTTGCCTTTCTCCATCTCATGCACCTGTACGCCTGATGTCTGGGTTCTAAGCAGCATCTCGCCATTTACATAGAAAGTATCCTGTTCGTCCTTGGCAGGATGATCAGCTGGAATGTTCAATGCTTCAAAGTTATAGTAATCCTTCTCTACTTCCGGACCTTCTACGACTTCATAACCCATACCGATGAAGATTCTCTCTACTTCTTCAAGAGCGATCGTATTAGGATGGCGATGTCCTACATTATTCTTCTGTGCCGGAAGTGTAACGTCGATGACTTCTGCCTTCATCTTGGCTTCACGGATTCTGCGCTCCATTCTTGTCTTGGCTTCATCCATAACGCGTTCAATCTCTTCTCTGGCTTCATTCACCATCTGACCTACCTTAGGTCTCTCTTCCGGTGCTACATCCTTCATGCTCTTTAATACCGCTGTTAATTCACCCTTTTTACCAAGGAAATTAACACGTACATCATTGAGTCTGTCAAGGGCATCACTCTCATTAATCTGACGGATTGCTTCCGCTTTAATCTGTTCCAACTTCTCTTTCATTTCCTGTCTCCTTCTTCCATACAATTACTGGGAATCCTGTAAGATATAAAAAATCCCTTATAGCCTAAGCTATAAGGGACGAATATATCGTGGTACCACCCTGTTTCCCATTCTGTGTTCTCACAAAATGGCTCACAAAAACGTAACGTGTTCCTACGTCTCTGTCTACTGATTACTTCAACAGAGCTGCTCCGGTGGGAAATTCAACACTATATCTGAACTTAGAGGGCTTACAGCCGGTGACCCTCACTCTCTGGCAGAAAATATAGCTCTACTTTGCACCTTCTATGCATTTCTCATATATTGTCATGATAGACAATTCAGCCAGGAATGTCAAGGGGGAAAATTACAAAATCAGCCTATTAATACCTTTTTCCCTTGAAATGCAAAGCCATAATGTCTTATATTATTTCTCTCTATCCCCAGAGAAAGCAACTCAGTATCATACTTTTTCTCTTCAATTTGATATAATGCTGCATGAACAGTATCTTCCAGTGATTCTTCCTCATCGGTATCCAATACCTTAAATTCCAATACATATGCTGTCTTCTTATGATTCTTTGGAATCAGCATCACGTCATACCGGCCATATCCGCTTTCTCGATTGGAACGAATATCATAGCTTTCTCTCAATTCTACTAACAATCCTAACACGAAGCCATGATAAAACCTCTCCGGTTGTGTCTTGCCAGACGGATGCGTTCCTGTATCAAAATTGCTGAAGGTAGTCAGCGCCACATCATTCATGTAGGCATTCATTGCTTTTAAATCTCCCTGTAGCAAGGCATCAACAAACGCATTATAATTTGATGCTGAACTATCAAACCAGCCCAAAAACATATCGGAAAATATTCCATAAGTCTCCAGATTGGTGATACGTAAATGATACCATGGTTTTCTTAATATTCCATGATACTCTACCTTTTCCACCTTCAAATATCCACTGGCTACCAACAGACTCCATATAGCATCCTTATTGCTGTCAAGCTGGTCAAAAACAATCTGTTCATCAAAGTTAACGATAATTTCCTTATCCTTCAGCAAATCCTCCATATACATTTTCACTTCTGCTGAAGCAGATTGTATCAGTCTGTTAATCAAACCATTAGAACTGGTCGCTGCCCAATAGGGACTAAAGCGCTTCTTATCCAGATAATTAGTGATTGACCATGGATTGTAGATATCTCTGCTGGAACCAAATGTAAAGCCATCGTACCATTTCTGCACTTCTTCCAATTGATCCATACATCCAAACAATTCCAGTGCTGATGTTACTTCCTCCTGCGTAAATCCAAAGCACGTGCTATATTCATCAGACGTAGTAGTCACTACATTCAGGTTATTCAGATCTGAAAATACCGATTCCTTGGATACCCTGGTAATTCCTGTCATAATGCCGCGTTCCAGATATTGATTGGTTTTAAAAGTGGAATTAAACAAATTTCGAATAAACGCTGTGAATTCATTCCAATAACCATGTATATAAGCTTCCTGCATAGGTGTATCATATTCATCCAGCAAAACAATAACATTCTTCTTATAATATCTGCTAAGATAAAGACACATCTGGTTAATTGCTGCACAGCATTCCACATCACTCATAGTCATAGTCATAGACTGATACATATTCTTCTCGTTATCACTAAGCAGATTTGTCTCCAATAAATATCTGTTCTGTTCATACAGTCCCGCAATTTGAAGCTTTATCTGACTTTTCGCGTCTTCAAGATTATCTGCCTTGATTCCCGCGAAGCTCAAAAATACAGTAGGATATGTTCCCTGAAGCTTTTTGTATTTTTCCTCTTTCCATATCGAAAGATTCTCAAATAAGTCGTCTCTTCCCGCATACTGATTTGAGAAAAAGCAATAAAGCATATTCATATTCAGAGTTTTACCAAAACGCCTTGGTCTGGTAATCAAAGTAATAACATCCCTTGATTCCCACCATTCTTTGATAAAATACGTCTTATCTATATAGAAGCTGCCTTCTTCTCTAAGTCTGTCAAATCCCTGATTGCCTATGCTTACTATTGTCTCCATATACTCTCTCCTTGTTTAGATCAACTGCGTATATTATACCATATGAAAAACAATGTAGCATAGCGTTTCTTAATCATTCGATAATTCTTCTATGCATACTCCCTGATAAAAATATCTCAGTATGTCGCTATAGGAATATCCCAGCTGTGCCAGACATTTTGCTCCATTCTGGGACATTCCAACGCCGTGTCCCATGCCGCCTCCATGGATTATGACCTTCGATATGCCGCCCTCTTCACTGATACTCTCCAGATAGAAAAAGGCACTGGGCAGCAGTTCTCCCATAGAATATGCAGAGCCATCCTGTTTTATAAGAATATCTCCCGGTGTTGCCAGCACAGTTCTGATACAATGCTGTGACGAAATCATGATTTGAAAATGTTCTGTATCAATGGCAAGTCTGGTCACCATACCACTGTCAGAACGTCTGGCTGCTGAAATACTTCTTATATCTTTTTCTTTTAAAAGCTGCTCTGGTGATCTGCTCTCAGATTCTATCTGGACTTTATCTGAATCGCTTTCGTACAGATTCCGGACTCTCTGTAAAAAGTTCTGCACATCTATGCTTTTTTCATAGTTCCATCGAAACCATGGTTCCTCTTTTTCTATAAATTCTTGACTTTTAAAGTCAATTTCATTTTGAAAATCTATTGCGTTATATAACTGTTTGGAATCCTTTATATTCCCTGGTTGATCGGCTATACTCAGTTCTTTTACTACCAGATAATCCTTGCTTTCTCCTTCACGCCAGGTATCATATCCAGAACTGAACCCCCAGGATGTACTATAATAGAAACTCTCTATTAAATCATCATTGCAAGTCATAACCAGTCCCTTCGTCTCATCAACAGCCTGATTCACTGCATCCTGCTCCGATATATTCTGATACACCTGATAGGCGGTACTGTCATCTACATGCGCCCTCCACTCTGGATAGGCATAGGACTGCTTCTGATAAAAGGCATAGGTTCTGGCACTGACTGCCTGTGCCTTCAACGCTTCTAACGGGTAAGAAGAAGGCATTTCACTTGGTACAACACCATAGAGGTATTCCTCAACCGGTAATTCATTCACAAGCACCAATCCCTGTGGAGCACCATAACAGGTCATACTGCCCCTATAGCTAACTGCCTCACTTCGCCCCACATTCGGGAGTTCAATTCTGCCATCTGCCTTAGGATAGATTGTGACAGAACCCTGTTTCCATTCATTTGATGTGATTGTAAATTCCTCGTCTGGCGAAAGCTCCTGAAGGTTCTGTTTGGTCTCTATGTACAGCCCTCTTTGACCTTTCATCACTATCTTATCATGGTATATATTCTCATAGCTCCCTGTCTTAATAAGGACCCTGATTTTATCATCCATCATGGGCGATACTGGCTGTACTTGTTCTTCCGTATCCTGCTGTGGCTGCTGTTCTGTATTTTCTACACTGCACTGGTAGATTCCCAAAGACAGTGTGATCCAAAGTAAAACGACACATAACCTGCTACACAAATGTTTTGTCATTTTATCATCTCATTCTCTGTTACTTTCAGTTTATGAGATGAATTAGTGCGCTATACATTTATAAAACATATAATTTCATAATAGAAGCCACTTGTGACATCATATTTTTTGTATATATCTTCTTTCTTTTATGACTATTTATTTTTATTAAAAATAGCCACACTATTCTCATAATGTGACTATCTTAAAATTACCTATTTATTCTCTTCATTCGATTTATGATAGCCTGCCAATACATCCTATCTTTCAATACTCTAATAACAGTCACTGTTGCATCTTCAACTACAAAAAAGATCAAATATGTACTGTATGGCTTGTAATAAATTTCTAATCCTTCAATATTGTATCCCGTTTTTTCATACCCTTCAGCAAAAGGATCTAAGGCTTTGATTACAGCCTTTATTTTCTTGGAGAAATTTTCCGCATATTCCCTGTACATAAAAGTCTGTAATATATATGCTTTCGTATTTTTAATATCTTGTAGAGCATCCTTCGACAAGACAATTTTATAATTTTTAGGTTTATCCATATACTATATCTTGTCTATTTCCTCCCATGCTTCTTCAATGGTGTATACCTCGCCATTTTTCATGCTCTGCACTCCTTTTTCCAATTCCTGATAGAGCGCATCAAAAGCATCTTTCTCCGTATAGTCATATGTGCGGTTATTTTCTGTTGTATCTACTGCTGCTAATGGTGCCACGGTATCACTCCCTTTCTGATTCTATTATATGCAATATAGGTTTTTATAGCAATACACATATTTTTATTTAAAATTTTTCAGATTCACTTTCATCTGTGGCGGATTGCCATTTTCACGTAAGGTGCCTCTATTAAGACCTATAAGATTTTCTAAATCATCCGCATTTAATGTTAAGCCATATTCCGAAGAAAGTTCATCCAATAATTCCATCGGCGTAAATACACCTTGACTCAATAAAATTCCCACAGCCTGCTTTAGTAAAGAAGGTTTAGCAGTAACCAACGTATCATCTAATGGTTCAACCTTCCTTATTCCTTGTTTTTGCATATTTCGCATCATCTTTTGATATTCATCATTTCCTATCAATCCAAGACTATACGAACGTCTAATCATCGCCGCAATTGACACCTTCCACCTTTTTTTAAGTTCAACATAATATGGAAGTTTATTAGCATAATTTCCTATATCGGCTCTGAATTCATCTTCAGGCATTAGAAAAGCAGCGGCAAAATCATTCGCCTGATTTTCCAATTCCTTGAACTCCGCTTTTACCTCTGATAATCCCTCATTCCAGTCGTGTAATAAAATGTGTCCTAGTTCATGTGCTAAATCAAAGTGTATTCTTGCTGCTGCATTTTTATTTTTTGAGAAACCAATTAAATAAGTTTCTGTATTGCTTGACGATATTTTATGACTATATGCATCTACATCTCCTGTATTTGTCTCAAAATCTGTCACCACTAAACCATGTGACTCAACAAGATAAATCAAATTATCAATTGGTTTGTTTCCAAGTTTCCAATGCTCTCTTAGCAAAGTTGCCGCTTCCTCTGGTGTACAGCCTTGTGGAATTTGGGGCAAATCTAAAGGTTCAAAATCCAAATATTCTTTCAAAAACTCATACACAATTGATATAAATGTTACCTTGCTCTCTTGCTCCTCAATATATCTTTTGCTTGTTGTTAATAACGATCTAAAATAAGTTGTTGTTTCCTCAAGTTCAACATTAAAGTCCTCAACAAAAAATTTAAATGGAAAGTTTAAACACTCGCTTATTTTTTGAATCGTTCCAATATCTGGATTCTTTAATTTCCCATTTTCGTACATTGAAATGGTTTGGCGCTTTACTCCAATTTTATCTGCCATTTCATTTGCAGATATATCTCTCCATAATCTTGCTATCTTCAACCTTTCGCCATTAAACTGCCTATCAGGATAAGTTTTCCCGAAATCAACTATGTTATTCATTCTTCCAGCTCCTTAATTATCTATTAAGCATTTTTGCTGTTTTCTTCTTTGTCCTTCTTTTCTTCAACATTTGTTCTCTGCTTTGCTCGCTCTCTTGCCTTTGCATTCAAAGAAACAGATTGATTATACTGTAAATCATTGTCTCCTTCAACAACTTCTGGAACTATAGACTGTCTATGTTTAATATATGAACTCCAGTCTTCCTGATCCACAATTTGTAAATCACTGTTAATAACACAGCATTTTATTGAAACAAGTTCATGATTATATTCATTAAATAAAATAACCGCATAATTTTCAATGGCATCTTTTTCTACCTGCATATCCTTTAATATACCATCTACAATTTGCGCTACTTCTTCCTCACGATCTTGATTTTCTAAAAAAAGGCTCATCTGAAAGCCTTCACCTAATGCAAAATTAAAAGACTGCGCAAAGGCTTCCATATAATGCAACCTTTTCCGTTTTCCTTTTCCCCTACACAACTCAATAAATCTCTCTTCTCGCATAACTGAGAAAATAAAACGTGATGAGAAATCTACCAATGGAACCATATTCCAAGGACCTCTTTTTGCATACCTTGCAATAAGTGTTCCCTCTTTAAATGAATTGATGCAGTTCTTATTAAATAAGTCCCACTTCAAATAATGTTTACCAACGGAATATCTTTCTTCAATTCCCATCTTCTTTAATCCAATTTCCAGTTCATCCCCCAATGAAGAAGACAATTTGTCTACTACTTCTATAATGTTACTTTCCGAAATGAATTTATAAGTCTTTTCCATAGAAACCTCCTATTAAGTGTTAAATACACTATAGGACTTTTTTTAAAATATGTCAACTAAATATTTATATTATATTTAAAAAGTCATTTTGTATTCACTTTTTTAAACATTTATCTATTTTTCATCTTCTTGGGAACTTTTTATTCAGCACACCTCTATCCTATTATAGCACTATAAAAGGCTGATTTCTCAGCCTTTTCTCTACTCTATTTCATCTACCACACTACTGTCGTTTTTTATACATCCGTATGTACAGTCCTCTCTAACCTTTCACCACTATCTTCTCATGGTATACATTCTCATAATTTCCTGTCTTAATAAGAACTCTGATCTTATCATCCATCATGAGTGGCACTGGCTGTCCTTGTTCTTCCGTATCCTGCTGTTCTGTATTCTCTACACTGCACTGGTAGATTCCCAAAGACAGTGTGATTCAAAATAAAACGACACATAACCTGCTACACAAATGTTTTGCCATTTTATCATCTCATTCTCTGTTACTTTCAGTTTATGAGATGAATTAATGCGCTATACATTTGTAAAACATATAATTTCATACTTTGAATTATCTATTAACATCTTGATGGCAATATTGGTAAATGATTCAGGCAAGGTGGCAAATGCATCATATGGTGTCCTGTCATCGGAGTCAAAATCATTCCGCCTCTTGTCAATCTCCCCCAATACACCAATAACCATACAGAACGAAAGTCAGTGGTAACTCCACCTTCTTCTAAGATTCTCATCACCCATGTTGCAGGAGCCATTGATTTTATTTGTTTCAAAGAAAGACCCTCTAAAATACAACGTGTATTTTTTCCAACAGCAATCATGTATTCACGCAATGCTTCCACATTGATTCCTTTGGCAAAAGAGATTGCCTCGTCCAGTTCCAACGCATTTCCCGTATCTGTAATATTAACATCTATTCTTTTTTGCCACTCATCATCAAATAACTGATTTTGATTTGCCATCAAGATATTACTTACTAAATCTTCAATTCTATAGGTATGCCAAAACTGCCAACACATCGGCACTGTATTTGTTCCGGCATAATGCAAATCTTCCTCCCAGTTTTCCCTCGGAACAAGGTCGTTTTGATGCCCCTCCATCATATAATCCAGCACGTAATCCGCCATTGTTTTCTCTGCCTTGCCTGATACTTCTGCCGGATGAACCATTGCATGAACATCCAATGTCAGCTTTCTTATGCATCCGATATCATCTCCCTGCAATGCAAGTTCCAATTCCCTGTGTTTTTCTTCAAATGAACTGATTAATGTTTCCTTTGTCATAGAATCTTCCTCCAATTTTCACAGATGATAAAGCTTTTTTATATTTATGGCTATATTTTACAGGAATACTACGACAACTGTATGTCGTAATTAGATAAAAAATTTTGAGCTGTTTGTATCAGCTCTTTCCTGTACTCCTCCGGTCCTATGACTTTTACCTTGTTTCCGAAACTTAACAGCAGTGCTTTCCACAATCTTTCCTTTGCAGGCACATCAATAAACATACGCTTTGTATCTTCTGATATCTGTTCTATAGGACAGTCTGGAAAATATTCTTCCATCAATGCCGTCTCTTCATTGGCAAACTGCACTTCAATGGGGATGCTTGTCCGATAATAAGCCTGCTCCGATTCTTTCATCAATTTCTTAATATCACCATGATCTATGTTGGAAACTCTGTCCATTTCTTTTAAATTTCGCATTCTGGCTATTTTATAGGTTCTATACTGTTTTTTATCATCAGAATATGCAAAAAGATACCATGCATACCATTTGTAGTGAATCGCCAGTGGTTCAACCATCGGTGCGGATTTTTTTCCATCAGTATTGCAGTATTCAAAAGACACATACTTTTTTTGTTCGATGGTATGCTCCAACAATTGATTTTTACTCTGTACATCTGCATTTTCTTTGGTTACACCAAAATCCCAAAACACTTTTTGTCCGCCTTCTTTTTGAACAATCGCATTATATTTTTCAATCAAGGTCTTCAAAGTATCATTGGTATAAGACGTTGCCAGACTTTCCAAAGCCTTTATAATCATCTGCTGCTCGGCACTTCTGAGCTCGCTGTTTTTTATTTTGTATGTAGGTAAAATAGAATAACCACCATTTTTCCCACTTTCCGAATATATCGGTACACCTATCGCAGAAATACTGATCATGTCTCTTTGGATTGTCCGAACTGATACATGAAATCTCTCTGCAAGATAGCTAGCCGAAACATTATCATGGTTCATTAAATAAATGATGATTCCCAATATCCTGTCTGTTTTCATCCTTATATCGCCTCCATTATCTTCGCAGGTAATCAAGTCTATTTGCCCTTTCATAAGCCAATTCCAAAAACTGCCAAATATCTAAATGAGAATAATCCCAATTCATTGGTTCTAAAGTTGTAGCTCCCTGGTATCCTGTACAGGCAATTTTCTCCATAACCATATTCCAGTTAATATTGCCGTCAATCGATTTCCATATATTCCAATCATTTTGTATCTCCCCTCACCAATACTCAAAGTTACCTGATTTCATTGTAGCTAAAACACTCTCTGGGTATCCGCCAGCGAGTGCCCTAAACTTTCTTCCAGCAAAAAAAGCAGCCCGCAAAGGCTGCTTTTTTCTTTCGTTGTCCCCAAAATGCCGGCTCCTGTATTTTGACTCCTAGCTAACTGCTAGGTGGGCGACCGCAACCTTTCTCTCTGCCTTCCCCTGACCAAATGGGGGCTTGACATCAATCAGGTAATAATAGGAATCCCGTTTAAAGTGATGTAGGTTCAAAATAACAAGAGTTATCGCACATTCCAGATTAACCTTATTATATCCCCTGTTACATAAAATATCAACCTAACATGAGACGTTTTATCATTTTCATGCAAACTGACGAAAATAAAATTTTACGCATATTTTTCACAAATTTCACTTGACTTATTTCTAATCAATAAGATCATTTTGAAACCTTGACAAATGTTCGTAAGGCAAAATCAATCTTCCACGATACAGTCCACAGCCATCGTTAATCAGGCTGTTATTGATTGCCGCAAACATATTTACATCCAGTTCTGCCAGCTGCAGCTGCTGTAGCTTCATTCCTCTTTCATATGCTTCGTCAAAATAGATACATTCACCTTCCGGGATTTCATCTCTTCTGGCTCGCTCGTTCTGCTGTCTTTTCTCATAGGCGATATGATTGGCTGCGCCTATCTCTGCCTCATCATCCATCTCTTTCGTACGAATCTGCATCTCTACATAGCATCCGGCGCTGTTATCATAGAAAGTAATATGCAATGAGCGGTATCCATCAGAAGATTTTCCCGTAATATAGTCTCTGTAATATGGTTTTACAGAATCGTCAAGTAATGGAGAGGTACTCTCTTTCACACCCTTGGCAAGCTCCGGTACAAATCCTCTCTTTTCCAGGAAACCGGGAAGAACATTGGCAATCTCATACAAATACCTGATTTCCTCAGTTTCACGGTCTGCCCCCTCCTTTAGATGGCAGCGTGGAATCGACACCACAATGCGGTACGCAATCAGATCCCGGAAGCATACCAGACGTTCCTTTAAATCCTCCAGCTCCGGGTATGTCTGGTGTTCCTTATAATAATCATAAATATATTCCACTATATATCCATTAAACTTCGACTCTGCCCGAATCAGGGATTTAATTCTTCCCTTGAAGGTAAAAGACAGATATGGATATTCTTTTGCCATATATTTGTAAAAATCACGAATCTTTTGAGACTGGGCTGTCAGGAATTCATTATGCTCCAGCATCCCCTCTATCTGCGCCAGAAAATCGCAATGAACCCGGTCGATTTCATTACGATTTCTGTCTGCTTCTACTTTTAAATCCGCTATGTATTTCTGTAGAATCCGAAGAACTGTGTCCCCGGAATACAGATAGTCATTTAATGTGATCATTTTCAATCACTCTCCTGCCTCAAGCTGCTAATTACCGCATTCTACACTGATACGGTTAAAAATGCCCATAATTTCTTCCGTATTGATTGCCTTTTTCTCTTCTCCTGCCTTATCCAGTACTGCATTACCCTGATGCATCATCAGAATACGATCACCATATTCTACTGCATAACGGAGATTATGCGTTACCATAATTGTCGTAACCTTCTTCTCACGCACAATTTTGTCCGTAAGCTCCATAATAATCTCTGCTGTCTTAGGATCCAATGCTGCTGTATGCTCATCAAGAATCAGGAATTCTATCGGTGTCATTGTAGACATTAATAAAGCCAATGCCTGTCTCTGTCCTCCGGACAGGGAGCCAACTTTGGTATAAAGCTTATCTTCCAGTCCCAGATTGAGCTGTTTTAAGCTCTCCCTGTATTCTTCGATTCTGGCTTTGTTGACACCTTTGGTAAGTCCATAGCCTTTTCCCTTATTATCCGCCAGAGACATATTCTCCAGAATGTTCATGGAAGGACAAGTTCCCTTGGACGGGTCCTGGTAAACGCGGCCTATCTTACGCTGTCTTAGAAAATCCTTCTTACCTGTAATATCTGTTCCATTCACAATGATATTGCCACTGTCTACACCAATGCTTCCACAGATAATATTAAGCAGTGAGGTCTTGCCAGAGCCGTTAGAACCTACTACAGATACGAATTCATGATCCCTGATTGTCAGGTTAAAGTCCTGAAAAAGGCACATTTCATTGACCGAACCCGGATTATAATATTTACTGATATTCTTTAATTCAAGCACGATTCTTCACCTTCTTCTTTCTATCCATGCTGAATACAAGGATTACTAAGAACAGCACTGCTGTTATCATCTTGAGATAGTTGGATGGGAAACCAAGGCTGAGTGCCAGTGCAACACATGCCTTATAAATGATGGAGCCAACCACAACTGTCGTTGTTACATTCAGGAAAGTCAGATTCTTCAGAAGACTCGTTCCGATAATAACACTTGCCAGACCGATTACCATAGTACCTGTTCCCATGGAAATATCAAAGAATCTCTGCTGTTGTGCATAGATACATCCACCCATGGCAACCAGTCCATTGGCAATGGATAACCCTATGATCTTGACCATTCCTTTATCTACTCCCAGAGAAGTGACAATTGTGTCATTATCTCCGACAGCTCTAAGCAGGAATCCGGACTTGGTATTCATATACCAGTCTAATAAAAGCTTGGTAATTACAGTAATGATCAAAATAATGATCACTGTACGGTATCTTCCCATGGATTCAGGGAAAATAGCATTTATGACACGATTGTCAAATATCGTATCAAAATTGTAAATAGGAAGATTGGCTCTTCCTGCAATCTGCAGATTGACCGTATATAGTGCTGTCATCATGATAATACCGGACAACAGATCTCTGACTTTGAGCTTTACATGGATTAATCCTGTCAGAATGCCTACTACAGCACCTGCCGCAAAAGATACCAGAATCGTCAGGAACGGATTACATCCTGCTGTTATCAATGCACAGGTAAGTGCTGCTCCTAATGGAAAGCTTCCATCTACTGTCAAATCTGGAAAATCCAGTATCTTATATGTAATATAAATTCCCAATGCCATGACCGCATATATCATGCCCTGCTCTAAAACGCTTAAAACCAGTGTCACAATGCTACCCCCGAACGTATTTTTATTCGTAATTATTCTACAATTATTTCATCAAATGACTGATATGCTCCATCTGCAAAGCCATCAGGCAAAGTAAGACCTATTTTCTGTGCAGCTGCTGTATTTACATATAAGCTTGGCTCTGAGATTACTTCATAGTTCATATCAGATGCCTTTGCTTCACCCTTCAATACTTTCGCTGCCATCCTGCCTGTCTGCTTGCCAAGTTCAAAATATTCCAATCCCATGGAAGCTACACAACCCGCCTTGACCTGCTCTACTTCTGAACCGAATACCGGAATGCCAGCCTGAGTTGCTGCATTGATTACAGTCTGTAATGCATTTACAACTGTATTATCTGTCAGATTGTTGATGCAGTCAACCTTACCTGCAAGATTTACTGCTGCCATTTCTACATCAGCCTGTACATTGATTCCACTTTCCACGATTTCAAATCCATAATCAGGTGCATATTTCTTGTATTCTTCAATTGTACTTACTGAATTGGCTTCGCTTGTTGTATACAGAATACCAATCTTAGTGGCATCCGGTAACACCTGACGAATCATCTCTAACTGCTCGGATACTGCCAGTGCATCACTTGTTCCTGTGATATTGCCTACTGATGTACCGTCCTCTTTTGCCAGACCTGCACTGACTGGGTCAGATACTGCTGTATAGATAACAGGAATGTCTGTATTCATACAGGAATTATATGCGCTCATGGCACTTGGTGTTGCAATGGCACAAATCATATCTACTTTACTGGATACATATTTATCTGCAATTGTGCTTGCTGTACCTGTATCTGTCTGTGCATTATCATACATTACTGTCAGATTCTCGCCTTCCTTGATTCCTTCCTCTTCCAGGCCTGCAAGGAAACCTTCCCTGCAGTTGTCCAGAGAACCATGCTCTGCGAACTGTGAAATACCGATTGTATAACCGTCTGTCTTCTGTGACCCACATCCTGTCATCATGCTCATTGCTGTAATTGCTGCTAATGTGATTGCTGCTAACTTCTTTCTCATAACTTCTACCTCTCCTGTTTGATGATATTCAGCGCCATGCAAATTGAGGCAGAATATGCTTATTTATAAGCATATTTGACACAATTTATATGGCGAAGTAACCACATAAGCAAAAGTAAAGCTGTGAAACAGCGATTTTGCGCATGGGGTTCTGAATATTTACAATAATTGATATGTAACTGTGTTAGTCCCAGACAAACTAAAAACCGCCCCAAACAGTATTACTACTATTTGAGACGGTAATAATTCTTATTATCGCGTTGCCACTCAATTTGGCTGTAAAAAGCCCACTCTGTTCATGTACTATCATACATGTCGGATTGATAACGGGTCCGCATCCCGCTGACGCCTACTATAGTTCAGGTCAGCCTCGAAAGTCCATTCACCATAATCCTTCTACTGCATTCCACCAGCCGCAGCTCTCTGAAAAAATTACATATGGCTACTTCTCTTCCTCATCGGTTTGTCTGTAAAACTTAATATGAAGTATATCACTTTCTCACGTTATGTCAATAAAGTATTTGCCTTTTTTGTATAATTTGTATTTTTATACAAAAATTTTTAGGTATAATCCACAATTTTCTCAGATATCTTTTCCTGGGCTTTTACATAATAGTTCTTGTAATTATTCACATCTACCATGACCTCAATGGAACTTCCCACTGGATAGACTTCTTCCGGGTTCGTCCATACACCCTCACTCTTAAAGCGATACGTGACATCTTTACCCGGATCATGATAAGAACAGATAATCACATAAGGATGTCTGCCCATCACTGTCAGAGAGGTATCCCATCTGATTTCTTCAACAGTTGCGCTCAATGCCATTCCATTGCGAAGCAGGTTTTTCTTTTTAATGCTCTTTATAATCATAATCACCGGGTAAACACTGCCTACAAGCAGGAAAATAACTCCCATCCCGCATAAAATTCCAAACAGCCAGTACTTTGTTCCTTTTACATCCAGTCTGGTTGGATAAGCAGGGTTGTACAATAATGTGATTTCTTCACCAACATACATATCCGAGCTGTAACTGCTGATTCTTCTATCCTCATACTTCTCACCATCATACCAGAACTTCACATACACATCATGGCTGACCTTATCATCAGAATCGTAATGCTCCTTAATGTCCGTGATAACTCCCGGTACTTCATATGCATTCTCTTCAAACTGATTCATCGCATGTAATAAAACAAAGCTTCCTACAATCATCGCAATCCCTACTGCTGCGAAGATTGAAAATAATATTGTCATTGTCTTCTTCATCTGCATCTCCTAACCCACCTGTTCTTCTGTAGTCATATTGGCTTTGGTCACATAAATATGTCCTATTCCAAATATCACTGCCATAATGATAAGCAAGATATGTCGTAATGCTATTCCCGATATCAGAAATAAAACTGTAGGAATTATTGCTAACGCCATGCGTTTCCAGTTATCCTGCTTCTGAAAAAAAAGCATCCAGATAATCCAGTATACTATCAATAGCACAACATTTCCCACTGTATAAAATACAAACATTCCTATAGATGAAAAGCTGAACTCCAATATGCCGATATTAAATATCATCAGGAACATACAGCCATATCTGCCAATCTGCTCCAGCTTATTCATTGCACTGCTTCTGCATTGATTCTCCACACCGCGAAACTTGAATGCATATATGATATTAGGTATCAGCAATAACGCAACAATGATCAGTCCGAATATATTGATCCAGGAAAAGCCAACCTTCCCCGCCAGAAAAATAGAAGTAGGTCCATCTGAACCACCTATAATTGAAATATCCACTATGCTTTCCTCCTTGAAATATTCCATTTGCAAACACCTGTCAAATATTTTACCATGTGAAGAATAGAAATACAATGAACGAAATGATTTACGTATTATATAATAAAATAGCACAAAAACAGAAGAGAATGTATAAGCACCTCTCCTGTTTCTCTATTATTTACTCTTCTATTTTAGGGAACTCCAATACGACCTTAAATAAATCACCATCTACATATAGCTTCAGTTTGCCTTTCATCAGCTCCATCAAGCTGCCTGCAATCGACAATCCAAGACCATTGCCTTCGGTATTTCTGGAGCTGTCGCCCCTCACAAAACGCTCCATCAGTTCGTCACTGGTGATATTAAGCGGATACCTGGAAATATTTCTGAAAGTCATTGTAACTTCATCTTTTGTTTCTTCCAGATTCACATATACACGGGAATTAGGCAGTGCATATTTACAGATATTATTCATTAAGTTATCCACAACTCTCCATAAATGTCTGCCATCCGCACTGACATGAACTGTTCCTTCCGGTTTATTCAGGATCAGCTCCAGCCCGCTTGCAGCCAGCTTTTCCTCAAATTCCCCTGCTATCTGCGTCAGGAATACATCTGCCTCCAAGTCTTCTTCATTAACAGGCAGATTACCTGTAGAAGCCTTGGAGGCTTCGATGAGGTCCTCAATCAGCTTCTTTAATCGTGCTGACTGCCTTTTGAGTACATCCAGGTATTCTCTCTGCGTCTCATCCTGTATTTCTGTCTTTTCCAGCAGAGCCACGTAATTAATGATTGATGTTAATGGTGTCTTAATATCATGTGATACATTCGTGATAAGCTCTGTCTTGAACCTCTCGCTCTTCATTTTCTCATTTACAGCTCTGGTCATTCCCTCTCCGATACTATTCAGATTCTCTCCATGCTTCTTAAATTCCCAGAACATTCTGCCTGTATTGATTTTCTGTGAGAAGTCACCCTGCGCAAGCTTTCTACTGCCAACCTGTAATTGATAGAGCTGCATTGTAACTACCAGCAGTACTGCTGCTTCCACCATTTTACCCAAAATAAATAACCCAATCGCAGCATCATAATCATCAAAGCCGATCATAAAGAACAGCTCAATCAGTGTCCAGCCGCCAAAAATAAGAATCACCTTAGCCCATAGACCAATGTGGTGCAGCATACTGCCAGCCAATCTGCGAATCAGTGAGAATACCCGATACAGAATGGTATTTTTCCACCATTTTCCATTCTTGATACGCACTGCAAAGCTCAGTAAAAATCCTATGAACACACAAAATGTAATAATTCCTGCAAATACTGACAGATATACCGCTGGAACCACGGATAATGACCTTGCAAATACACTCATCATTCCAAGTGCGCAGGTAATAACTACTGCCATGCCTGCAAATACAATGTCCAAGGGTACTTTATCTGCAAAAGTAAGGACAATCTCTTCCCGATTGCGTCTATGCCCTGCTCCACACATCAGGAAAACGAAGCTGCTCAATGCCAACACAAACATGCAGATCATCTGTGTAAATATCCTGTCTTTTTGGGCATATGTCATTTCCAACAAGACGTCATACAGCACATATTTATCAGCTTCCCGGTCTGTCAGAATCGTAAATAATTTACCTGTAAAATCCTTTCCCGCTATGCTCTCTTCAAATGCCAGCTTCTCCTGCGTTAATACCTCTTCATCTACATAGGATACCACCCAGTATGCAGTCTCCTTCTCATAAACATGTAAGGTATAATTACTGTCAAGATACGTCTCCACATCCTTCACAAACAGACTCTTGGATATTTTGCCTGAATCAATCAACGCAAGCTCGGAGCCCTGCAGTTCTCTGACGTCACTGAATTGTACGGATTGCCATTTATCATAAGAAAGTCCTGTATTATCCAGCTGATCAAAAGTCAGCTTCTCATTCCCATTGAGAATGCTCCATGCTGCATCATCATACTGTATCCTGAGCCACTGCGTCCCATCATCATCTGAGTATCCGGCTTCATACGTCGTCTCAGATTCTGCCTGTAATGCAGAAGCTTCCACTGATGTATCAATTTCTTCATATATTACTGCTGTTTCATAGTCTGAAATTGTATTAGAAGCATAATATACATCTTCATACATTTCCTTAGCATTACTTATGTATTTACCGGAATCCGTATCATAAGTAAAATCCAATACAAAATCCTCTGTAGAACCATCTGGCAAAGTGGCAGACACATAGATACTGACTACATCCACCGGATAATATCTGCCATCTGCACGATAATAGAAAATACCGCCCTTAGTATCATAACAGATTCTGTCTGCATAATAAGTCTTACCATTTCTATTCATATAATACTGGTAGCTGCCAAGCAAACCATTATCTACCAGTTCAATATACGTATCATCACCCAAAGTCCACTGTGATTTGTACAGATCATCCGCATTTACTGTCTTTGTAAAATTGCGCTCCAGATATATATGGGCACTGTTCAGCTTCTTATCATCCCAGTTCTTATCCTCTATAATTCCGTATCTGAAACTTTTATCAGCAAAATATTCCTTTGTTTTATCACTTTCTCCGTTTTGGTAGTTCATCATAACAATTGAGGAGTATTGCCCGCTTACATCCTCATGCATATTCTTGCGGATATCATCATATTTTTCACTGAAAAAGCCATTGATTTCCATCCAGAATATCCCAACGACACTGAACAGAAACATACATGTACTGACTACCAGGACCACCCATGCGATCATTTTTACAATGAAAGAACCTTTTATCTTATTCATAAATTTTCCACACCATCCTATTGTTTGATAACCTATCATCGAAGACTAATCAGCACCACATTCGCATGGCTCTGATTAGTCGCCCATCTTGTAGCCGCGTCCCCACACTGCTTTCAGGTATCGGGGCTCTGCCGGGTTGTACTCTATCTTTTCACGCAGATGCCTGATATGTACGGCAACTGTATTCTCAGCGCCATATGGATTGTCCTTCCATACCTGTGTATAGATCTGCGTTGGTGAAAAGACTTTACCGGGATTCTCCATCAGCAGCTTCAGAATGTCATACTCCGTTCTGGTCAGAGCCACCTTATCGCCATCCAGTGTTACCTCCTTGGTGCGGTCATCCAGTTCGATGCCTCCCATAGTCAGCACTTCCTTTCTGACACTGCCACCTCCAAGCTGCATATACCGTCTCAGCTGTGATTTCACCCTTGCCTGCAGCTCCACCGGGTTAAAAGGCTTCGTTACATAATCATCCGCTCCGATATTCAGCCCCAGGATCTTGTCTGTATCTTCACTCTTGGCAGTCAGCAGAATAACAGGAACATTACTCTGCTCACGTATCTTAACCATGGCCGTGATTCCATCCATCTCTGGCATCATAATATCCATCAGCACCAGATGAATATCCTCTTTCGCCAGATATTCCAGCGCCTCACGCCCATTCCCAGCCTCATATACCCGATAACCCTCTGCTGTCAGATATATCCTCAAAGCTGACACAATATCCTTCTCATCATCACATACCAGTATGTTGTACATTATTCATCCCCCATTGCCTTTCCAGCATTTGATCAAATTCGCGCGCTCTTTCTAATCTATTGTTAGTGTACCGAAAAATTTATGAATATTAAAGATGTAAAATTATTAAGGTTTCTTTAAGATATATCCGCATCACACAGGCGACGAAGTTCGCCTCCCCATTGTAAAACGCAAGAAAACACAAACATTTCGTTAAAAAGCCCCTTTGCGAAAGCCGGCGCTTAGGTCGCAGGTGCTGTCAAGCGCCTGCAGCCTTACGCGTCCGCTGCATGAGCAACGGAACGAGAGTGTGGCTTCGTATGAAATGTTTGTGTTTTCTTGAATTAAACTATATCAGGCGAACTTCATCGCCGTGACTTTTTATACAGCTCTTGTAGCCTTCTTGAGCATTTCAAGCTCTTCTCCCTCGAAGTAAGGAGACAATCTCTTGTATACTTCAGCATGATATGCGTTTAATTTACGCACATCGGATGGCTCCATATACTGTGTATCAATTACATCCAGATCAATTGGTACATAGGTCAGATGTCTGAATGCCATAAACTGACCATCACCATTCTTCTCTTCTTTTACAATTTCAAGAATGTTCTCGATTCTGATACCATGGCTGCCTTCGATATATACACCAGGTTCATCAGATACGATCATACCCTCTTCCAGAACAGCTTCTTTCACACCTGGATTGAAGCGCCATCTGATATTCTGTGGTCCTTCATGTACATTTAAAATGTAGCCGATTCCATGACCTGTTCCGCATTTATAATCAATGTAGCACTCCCACAATGGCTCACGGGCCATAATATCCACATTCTTGCCTGTACAGCCATATAAGAATTTCGTGTCAGCCAGACGAAGCATACCACATGCTGTCTTGGAGAAATGCTTCTTCATGGTATCAGTTACAGGTCCTAATGCTATCGTTCTGGTTACATCTGTGGTGCCGCCAACATACTGTCCACCAGAGTCTACCAGATACAGGCCTTCCGGCTCGATATTCTTCTTGTCAGTCTCAGTTGCGCTATAATGCATCATTGCTGCATTTTCCTTGTATGCACTGATGGTAGGGAAAGACAATTCAAAGAATCCGTCTATTTCTGCCCTCATGCTGTCAAGCTTCATTGCAACACTATACTCATCCATAGGAATCTTGCCGGCATTCTGCTTCATCCAGAACAGGAACTTTGTCAGCTTCACGCTGTCCAAGAGATAATACTTTCTCAAATTCTCAAGCTCCACAGAGTTCTTTACAGCCTTGAACAGAGCGGTCGGATTCTCCATATCTATGAGTTCCCCACGCTGTCCTAATAATTTATAGAACAGGTAATTTACTTCATGGAAAGAGATTCCTACTTTACCTGCAAGCTTTACTTCCTTGATATAAGATACAATCTCTGTATAATCCTTGCAAACAATGCCATATTTATTAAAATACCGGATTACTTCGTCTGTTAATGCTTCTTTCTGAATGAAAAGTACTGCCTCATTCTCAGAAATGAAAGTATAGGATAATGCTACAGGATTGCAGTCCACATCATTAGCACGGATATTGTAAAGCCACATGATATCATCCAGTTTGGAAATAAGAAGATGCGCTACCTTCTCCTTCTTCATTTCGGCACGAACCTGTAATAACTTCTCCTGTGCAGTCTTACCTGTAATATTCTCAGGTACTGCCCATACTTTGGTTGCAGGCATTGCCGGTCTGTCCGTCCATAATGTATCTGCAACGTCTTTCTCATAAGCGAACTTAACATGTCTGTCAGCCAGCATAGTCTCCAGTTTCTTACCAAAAGCTGCATCTACAACTCGTCCATCAAAGCCGATTGTCTGACCTTCTGTTACATTCTGGTCAAGGTATTCTTCAATGGTAGGAACGCCTTCTTCTGCCATACGGTACAGAACAATACCTGAACCTGCCAGCTCTTTCTCAGCCTGTACGAAATATCTTCCGTCTGTCCAAAGACCTGTCTCTTTCCGGCTGATTACCAGAGTTCCGTTAGAACCGGTAAACCCTGATAAGAACTTCCTGACTTTAAAATAATCATTTACATACTCTGAATTATGAAAATCTGCTGTAGGAACAAGATAGAAATCAATTCCTTCTTTAACCAGCAGTTCCTTCATCTGCTCAATCCTTGTCTTATAAATACTCATCTTTATGCCTTCTTTGTCTCAATTAATAACCTTTAGCCTGCTCACCCTTTAAAAGTCCTACAGCGGAAGAAGTTCCGATTCTGTCGCATCCGGCTTCTAAGAACATAATCAAATCATCCTTGGACTTCACGCCGCCTGCAGCCTTCATCTTCACATTTGGACCGATGTGTTCCTTGAACAGTCTGATATCTTCAATCGTAGCACCGCCTGTACCAAATCCTGTAGAAGTCTTGATATAATCAGCGCCTGCATTTGTTACAGCCTTGCACATAGCAATCTTCTCATCCTCTGTCAGATAGCATGTCTCAATGATGACTTTAAGAATGTGATTGCCACATGCCTTTTTCAAAGTTCTGATTTCCTCTTCTACCTTGTCGTAATCTCCGTTCTTTACATCAGAGATATTCACTACCATATCAATCTCATTGCATCCATCCTTCAGAGCCTGCTCAACTTCTGCAACTTTAGCAGATGTTACGCTGTAGCCAAGAGGGAAACCAACTACCGTACAAATGTTGATCTTATCCTGATACTTGTCATGTACACGCTTAATATAAGTAGGTGGAATGCATACGGAAGCTGTCTGATATTCTACTGCTTCATCACATAATTTCTCGATATCATCCCATTTGGCAAATGCCTTTAACTGGGTATGGTCAATGTGTTTTAAAATTTCATTATCTGTCATATTTTTGAATCCTTTCTCTTTTAATGAATTTTTTTGTTGTTATCGTCTAAACCGATCAGATATCTCTTCTGTGCTTTCAGAAGAAACATGCCATAAAATACAAGCGCTGCCAGCATCAACAGGGTAAGAATAGTATCCACAATAGGATACGCACCAAATACCTCCAATGCACCTGTCAATCCAACAGCCAGAAGAATAATCCCCATTCCCATGGTAAGTGGAAATGTAGCTTTCATGAAGCCTTCCGGATCTTTGGCTCTGTCGGTAGGGAATCCTTTACCTACAAGCATCTGCGGAATCTGATGAGTAGTCTTCATCTGTACTGCCCAATAAATCATATATACTCCGCATGCCATAATCAGCATCTTTAAAATGATACCAAAATCCATATATTACCCTCACATTCCGTAGCTCGCAATATTTGAGCCGTAGGCACAATCACTTCATAAAAAATCGTTATTAAATTCCCAGGAATTTCATAACAACTGCCTTCATATCTTCCTTATCACATACTGTATCATGAAGAACCGGCGCTGTGCGAATCTCTTCAATCGCATTAGGCACTGTTACATTTGCAATCCTGGACAATTCATCTACAAGTTCAAAATCAGACATGCTGTCGTATTTTGCCTTGTCAATAGCATCCATAACACTTCTGGTAAACTTAAATGGGCTTGCAGTAGAAGCAACTACTGCCTTCGTCTCATCTCCTGTTGCCTTGCGGTATTTATGCAGAACAGTTGCTGCAACTGCTGTATGTGTATCAATTACATAACCTGTCTTCTCATACAGATCCTTGATTGTCTGTGCTGTTTCCCCTTCTGAAGCATAATTGCCATAGAAGTCTTTCATATTGTCTTTCATTTCTGATGTAATCTCATATTTGCCATCCTTGGACAGTTCCTGCATCAGTTCTGCATTCTTCTGCGCATCACGTCCTGCTGTCAGGTAAATAAGACGTTCCAGATTGCTTGAAATCAGAATATCCATGGAAGGAGAACTTGTCAGAACAAATTCTCTGTTTCTGTCATATACACCTGTTTCAAAGAAATCATATAATACCTTATTCTCATTGGATGCACAGATCAGCTTGCCAATGGGAATACCCATATTCTTTGCAAAATAAGCAGCAAGAATATTACCAAAGTTACCTGTAGGTACTACAACATTGATTACTTCGTTCTCCTTGATCTGTCCCTCTTTCAGAAGCTGTGCATATGCATATACATAGTAAACGATCTGTGGAACCAGACGACCAATGTTGATAGAATTAGCGGAAGAGAACTGGAAACCTGCCTGATCCATTGTCTGTGCAAGCTCCTTATCCCCGAATAACTTCTTTACACCTGTCTGTGCATCATCAAAGTTACCTGTGATTCCTACTACAAAAGTATTATCACCCTTCTGAGTAACCATCTGTTTCTCCTGAATAGGACTTACACCATGCTTTGGATAAAAGACAATGATTCTGGTGCCTTTTACATCAGCAAAACCAGCCAGAGCAGCCTTACCGGTATCTCCACTGGTGGCTGTCAAAATCACGATTTCATTATGTACGTTGTTCTTTTTTGCAGAAGTTGTCAGTAAATGTGGCAGAATAGATAATGCCATATCCTTAAAAGCAATGGTTGCGCCGTGGAATAATTCCAGATAATATGCGCCATCTGCCTCTACCAGGGGAGCAATCACTTCTGTATCGAACTTGCTGTCATAAGCCTTGCTGATACAAGCCTGTAATTCTTCCTTTGTAAAATCTGTCAGGAAAAGCTTCATAACTTCATAAGCAGTCTCCTGATAGTTCATTTTGGAAAGCTCTTCAAGACTCTTATCAAGCTTAGGAACTGATTCTGGAACAAATAAACCTCCATCCTGTGCAAGTCCCTGTAAAATTGCCTGGGAAGCTGTTACCCTTTCATCCTTACTTCTTGTACTTCTGTAAAATAAGTCCATCGCCATTCTCCTTACCTTGTTGTATCTATATGCCTTTTGGTAGTATAACCAAAGTTTTCTGAATTAGTATAGCATAGTATTCTGGTGACTGCAACGTACTAAAGTCTTTTTTATTACAGGAAAAAATCATGTCCGCCATAGGAGAACAAAAGCGTCAGATTGTTGTCGAACCAGCATACTTTATCCGGATTGGCAATATTTCTTGCCATGAAATAAAGTGCTCCCTTAGATACATCTTCTCCATATAATGCACTATATACTGCCTCTTTTGTCTCTTTGGAAACCTTTACACGATTGATCCTGCCATCAGATACAGGTGAGAACTGCGCTACTTTGCTGTTTCTCTGATATACGACCTGCGTGACCGTATCCGGGAAATGACTGTCTTTTACCCGGTTGATTACCACATTGGCTACAAGTAATTTCCCTTTACGGTCCTCTCCTCCGGCTTCCGCCTCTACAATACGCATTAATACTTCTACATCTTCTGCGGATACGTTGATCACATAAGCCGGTTCCAATACCCCTAATGTAATATTTCTGCATTCAGAAGAAGTCTCATATCCCTGCATGTCCACACAATGGGCTGCTGTCTGCTCTGTATCCTTCTCTTCCCCCTGTACCATATACACCCTGGAGAACCACAGCATTATCGTACATATAACCATGGAAACCAACAAAAGCACATAATTTTTCTGATACATAATGTCCTCTTTTCTGCTGCCACAAAAGCACATCATAACATGTCCTTTTATTAGTGTATTCATCTTATGGGAAGAAAATACATGCAATTACATGACCAGGGACATAAACTATGCTATAATATTTTCCATGAATGCAATGTTAAAGGGCGTATATCTCGCCAGAAAAAAAGACAATTCCATATATTATCGTGCATCTATCACTTATCGTAGGAAGCACATCAGCCTTGGAAGCTTTGATACGGAAGATTCTGCCAACCGGGCATATGAAGAAGCAGATCGTCTGCTTAGAAGTGAGACAGACACAATAGATTCCTATGAAAATACCTGCGCACTGCCTTTTGAAAAATGGGTCATTTTGTTGAATTTCAGGGATAACGGACTTTATTTTGCTACCCCTATCTATGTGCGTGGCAAATTCTTCTATTATTATTTATCTCCCTCTTATGTTCTTAAATTCGATATTGATAATCTGTTCTTCTACTCATCCCACAAAATCATGAAACGTGGAGAACATCTTTTTGTAGCAGATTATGGTATGCAGCTCAATATTCTTAACCGCCACGGTATTCGCAGTTACAGCGTTCCAGGACGGGATTATGTCTTTTTAAATGGTGATGAGACGGATTTTCGCAGTGCGAATCTGAAAATTATCAATCGTTATCAAGGTGTACTTCGCATCGAGTCAAAAGGCAGAACACGCTACAAAGCCCGTATTAATCTGCCGGGCTACTACATAATCGGCACCTACGCTACAGAGGACGAGGCTGCCATTGCCTATAACAAAGCCATTGATATTCTACGCAAAAACGGCGTGACAAGAAATTACACCCCAAATTACCTTGAGGGACTCTCGCCCGCCGTCTATGCTGATATTTATGCCCGTTTAAAGATTTCAGATAAAATATACAATTACTTCTTAGAGTAATCTATCAGGCTCACATTCAGTCGTGCATTTCCTGAAATACCGCTGATAGAGCCTTTTTGCGTATACTGCCACATGGTATATGCATATGGATAATCCGGTGTATCTGCTTCCTGTGAAAGCCATACATCATAGTCCTGCAGCTTCTCCAGATTGAGTTTCGTCACAAGCCACTCCTTGTTGCCATAGAGCATTGGTGTATATCCATTCTCCTTGATTGTCTTTAGGAATACTCTCGCCAGCTCCGTACGTGCGGAAACATCCAGTGCATCTGTTCTTGCCATATCTCCGTCTATACTTTCCATATCGAATACTACAGGGTAATTTACCGGATAATCCTTAATCAGCTCCAGAAGCGTGTCAGCTTCATCATATATCTCATTTTTATCTACTGCCTGTGAGTAGAAATATACACCGATTCCCAGACCGGCATTCTTAGCGCCGTTCATATAGTCCTTAAATGAACTGTCCAACACAATATTGCCGCTGCTGTAGCCTCTGCCGCCTACTTTAATCATTACATAGTCAACTCCGGCTCTTTTGAGCTTCTCAAAATCAACGATTCCCTGCTCACTGGACAGATCCACACCAAACCAGGATGCCTGCTTACCATTCACAAAATATTTCATTTCAGGACTCTGGTAAACGAACTTGGAAGTATCATACGTATTCGTCTTGAGCTTATCATTGATTTCCACCCATTCTGTGCTGCCATCCTGATAAGTTACCAACGTATGTTTACCATCATCCAGTGCATCTTCATCCTGCATGGATTCCTTCTTGGTCATATCGTAGACTTCTGTCTTGCCCTGTGCCAGGGTATCTGCTGTTTTATCAGAGTCTACCTCTTTATTGCCCTCTATAACAGTTTCCCCTGTCGTCTGATTGGTTACTGTTCCATTCTTACCATCATTCACGATCTCCTGTGTCTCTCTTCCGGTATCCGGAAGATTCCAGATATCCAGCTGATTAGAGGTCAATGTACTGCCTGATACTAACGCTTTCACGCTGTCAACCATAGCCTGTGTCTGATTATTCTCTCTTGCAGCTGCAATCTGCTGTGCATGGCTGCCACTGGAACTGCTTCTTGTTGGTTTATTCACCAGAAACATCATCCCAACTACCACCAGTATCACTGTTGACATGATAAGCGCCATATAAATCAGAGTCATATTAGGTCCCTGATCCTGCTCATAATCATCTGCCATATATTTCATGATAACCGTCTCCCCTTTTACGCATTAACATAACTCTTTTACAATTTGAATTATATATTATATTTTTGTATTTTTCAATATTTTTCTGACTATTTGTAAAATTGTTAAATTAGTACACGTAAAAGGGAAACTGCCTAATTCACAGAAATCTTAAACACTACAGGATAGTTATGATCTATCATTTTGGTCTTTATCTTCAAGCCGTCCTGATCTCTCGTCCACTGAGGTGCCTCTTTCTCTCCCAGGACTTCAATTCCACGAATGATTCCACTGAAATCCGTCTTGCTCATGTCCTTTGTCTCAGCAAGAGACTTTATGCATATGCTGTCTTTTCCCTTCATATTCAGGCAAAAGGCATAGATACAGCCATGATTTACTGTGAAGCGGATATCTTCTGCTGTATATGGCTTCGCCTCTGAATCTGCAAACTGACCTTCCTGTATCTTCGTAGGTCCTTCTGCTGACTTGCGCCACATTTTAGCTCCATAGACTGCTTCTCCATTCACTTTCATCCATTCACCGATTTTTAACAGAATATTCCTGTCTTCTTCCGGGATGGAGCCATCTGCCTTAGGTCCGATATTTAATAGAAGTCTGCCATTTTTGCTTACAATATCAACCAGATCCTGTACGATCTGTACTGGTGTTTTATATTCATTATTTACGGTATAACACCAAGAATTCTTGGCAACTGCTGTATCTGTCTGCCATACATAAGGTTTCACATCTGCAAGCTGCCCACGTTCAATATCGCACACTGCCGTTCCAAAGGCAAATGCATCATGCTTGTAGTTAATGACAACTCCCTCTCCCCATTCCTCAGCGCGATTGTAATAATAAGCAGCGAACTTTCTCAAATATGGTTTCACACTGTTGTGATGAATCCACCAGTCGAAATAGACAACTTTCGGTCTGTATTTGTCTACCAGCTCACAACAGCGGCACAGCCAGTCATCCAGGAATTCTTTGGTCGGTGTAGGTATGGAGAAAGAATCATAATGCTCTTTCTCTTCCATGGCTGGCCAATAGAAATCTCCTCGTTTCAATGGCTCTTTGATATCAGAATCGAAGTCCTTGCCATGTCCCATAAAGAACCAGTGCTCTACTCTGTGGCTGGATGCACATTTTACCAGTCCCTGTTTGTCAAATGCAGTGTACAGTTCTCCCAGTACATCTCTCTTTGGTCCCATATTGGCAGCATTCCATTCTGATAATTCACTGTCATACATCTGGAATCCGTCATGATGTTCTGCTACAGGCATGACATACTGTGCACCAGCTTCCTTAAATAAGGCAGCCCATTCCTCTGCGTGGAAGTTCTCTGCTTTGAACATCGGAATAAAATCCTTATATCCGAAATCCTTCTGTGGACCATAGGTCTTAATATGATGCTCATATTCAGGACTTCCCTGTATGTACATATTTCTTGAATACCATTCATTTGCAAATGCCGGCACCGAGAAAATGCCCCAATGAATAAAAATGCCAAATTTCACATCTTCATACCAGTCAGGTACTCTATACTGTTGAAGAGATTCCCAGGTATCCTTATATTTGCCTTTGGCAATCACTTCTTCGATTGTTTCCAAATACTTCTCCATTTCCATCATCCCAATATACCTCCATATATATTTACTGCTATCATATCATACCCTTTGCAAAAACAAAAGGCACAGTCTCTATAAGCTGTGCCTCTCTCATATAAAAATCTATATAATTGCTTTCTTTGGACATTTCTCTTTACATGCGCCACATCCGGTACACTTATCCTGATCAATATGTGCATGGAAATCTGTCACGGTAATCGCCTGGCTTGGACATACCTTTACACAGAGTCCACAGCCAATACAACCTGTCTGACATGCTTTCATGGTAACAGGTCCTTTATCCTTGGAGCTGCATGCTACGACATGCTTTGCATCATACGGAATCAGTTCAATCAGATGTTTCGGACATGCTGCAATACACTTGCTGCAGGCTTTACATTTTTCCTTGTCTACCACTGCAATGCCATTCTGAATAGAGATAGCTCCAAAAGGACACGCTTTTACGCAGGTGCCAAATCCCAGACAGCCGTGGCTGCATGACTTGGCGCCCCCATCCGGGACAAACTGTACCATGGTACAGTCTTCCACACCTGTGTATTCATAGTTAAGGGAAGTCTTCTCACAGGTTCCGGCGCATTTTACAAAAGCTGTCATCCGCCTGCTTTCTCCAGCTTCCACACCCATGATTTCCGCTATGACTTTTCCTACCTTCTCACCACCTACAGGACAGGCATTTACCGGTGCTTCGCCTTTTGCGATAGCAGCAGCCAGACCGGAGCATCCGGGATATCCGCATCCACCACAGTTATTACCCGGAAGTGATGCCAATACCTGCTCTTCCTTCTCATCTACTTCTACCTTGAACCAGATACCTGCCGCACCAAGAAACAGGCCTAAGAGCAGACCGAGTCCTGCCACAACAACAACTGCCGTTATAATCGCTGTTATATTCATACTCAACCCCTCCTATAACAATCCTGAGAATCCACAGAATGCAATAGCCATCAATCCGGCTGTGATCATAACGATAGGCATTCCTTTGAATGACTCAGGGATATCATTGTATTCCATTTTCTCTCTGATGCCCGCAAGAATCGTAATCGAGATCAGGAAACCGGCTGCCGTTGCAAAACCGCTGACGATACTGTAGAGGATGCCATAATTCTTCTGTACATTCGTCAATGCGATACCCAGCACAGCGCAGTTCGTTGTGATCAGCGGCAGATATACACCAAGTGCCTGATACAAGCCCTGCACATATTTCTTCAGGAACATTTCCACGAACTGTACCAGCGCTGCAATAACCAGAATGAAAACGATAGTCTGCAAATATGTAATATCCAATGGAACCAGAATAAATTTATAAATCGCTGCCGCCACCGCACTGGCAAGAGTAATGACAAATACAACTGCACCACCCATACCAACTGCTGTATCTACTTTCTTGGATACACCCAGGAAAGGACATAAGCCCAGGAACTGACTCAATACTACGTTACTGACCAGTGAAGAGCCGATTAAAATGACAAGCAGATCCTTTATTGTCTCAGCCATTCTCCTTATCCTCCTTGCTTACTTTATCCCCTGCCTGCGCATCATAGAAACGGTGAGAACATCCACTGTCACCACATGCTGCACAGTCTACACTGCAACCGGACTGAATCTTATCAACATTCTGTCCTTTCTCTGCCATCTTTCTCTTCACACGGTTCTGAATTGCTGTCAGGGTAGCCAGTACGAAGAATGCACCAGGTGCCATGATAAAGATAGCAATAGGTACATATTCTACCTGATGATTGATTCCTACTGCTGCAAGTACATGATTGATTCCACTGCAAATACCGGACATAACAGGTAAGCCGAAGATTTCGCCTGCGCCCAGAAGTTCTCTGACTGCACCAATACAAGTCAGCGCAACTGTAAATCCAAGTCCCATTCCCAAGCCATCAAAGAAGGACGGGATAACCGGATTCTTGGAAGCAAATGCCTCTGCACGTCCAAGGATAATACAGTTTACAACAATCAATGGAATATAAATACCCAGTGAGTCATACAGGCTTGGAATAAATCCCTGTAACAGTAACTGCATTACCGTAACAAAAGAAGCAATAATTACGATAAATGCCGGGATTCTTACTTTATCCGGGATGATATGCCTTAACAGGGAAATGATCATATTACTAAGTACTAATACTGCTGTGGTAGTTAATCCCATGCCAAGGCCATTGACTGCAGAAGTTGTAACCGCCAATGTAGGACACATACCAAGCGTCAGTACAAAGGTAGGATTTTCTTTCACCAGACCATTGAAAAAGACCTGTGCAGAACTCTGTTTGATTTCTTCTTTCTCACTCATTGTGCACTGCCTCCTTTCAGAATCTTATCAAAATATGCAAGACCGGCATTCACACCATTGACTACTGCATTGGTAGTAATAGTAGCACCACTGATTGCATCAATCTCAGAATCAGCTGTTGCCCCTGTCTTTGTATAAGTAAATTTCGATACATTCTTATCTGCGAACTGTGGTACTAATACCTCTCCGGCTCTCATACCAAGACCTGCTGTTTCGGAAATACTCAGAAGAGAGATACCGTTGAGCGTTCCCTCATTGGTAATGCCCATGGAAAATTGAATATCTCCACCATAACCTTCGTGGTCTGTAACCGTAATTACGTAACCAAGTAATGCTCCTGATGCATCCTTGGCCGCCATAAGCTCATCTATATCTGCCCCACTGATTCCTGCATCAGTAAGAACCTGCTCTATCTGTGCTGAGTCAGCCAGTTCCTGTGCTTCGAAAGAATCAGCCACTGCAAATACATTCTGACAGGCTTCGTTCTTCGCCTTTTGCTCCTGCTGTGCGATTGGTTCCTTTGTAATGTCATTTACAACGCCAAGCATCAATCCCGCAATCAACGTAATGGCAAAGAGAATCAGTGCATCTTTTATCATACCTTTCATGCTCTTTCCCCTCCTTTGCCGAATGCCTTAGGCATTGTAACTTTCTCAATCAATGGAACTAACAGGTTGCCAAGGATGATTGCATAGGATACGCCCTCTGCGGAAGGTCCGAATACTCGGAATATTCCCGTCATGATTCCAAGGAAAATACCGTAAAGATACTGCCCTTTCTTCGTAATCGGTCTGGTCACATAGTCCGTTGCCATGAAAAAGGCACCAAGCATCAGACCGCCGCCAGCCAGATTCGCAGATATATACTGGGAGTCAAATCCATGTCCACCAAAAATTGTAATAAAAATAACAAATGTTACGATATAAGAACCCGGAACTTTTAAATCAATGACACCAAGCAAAATCAGTATGCATGCACCAATAATCAATGCCACCATACTTGTCTCACCAATCGTACCTGCTGTCCGACCTATGATCATGTCCATAACATCTACCCGCTCTCCGGCTTTTAACGCAGCCAGCGGAGTAGCACCTGTATATGTATCACAGTTAAAGTTCGTCATAAGAGAGGTAAAAGAAATCATCAGGAAACATCTTGCTCCCAATGCAGGGTTCATAAAGTTCTGACCCAATCCTCCAAACAGCATCTTTACTACCAGAATTGCAAAGATTCCACCAAGTGCAGCCATCCACAACGGTGCCATAGGCGGCAGATTCATTGCAAGCAGCAAGCCTGTTACTACAGCAGATAAATCTCCCACTGTAGTCTTCTTTTTCATGCATTTCTCATAAATATATTCTGTTAATACCGTAGATGCAATGGTCACAATAATCACAGCCAAAGCATGCAATCCGAAATTATACACTCCAAATCCTGCAGCAGGAAGCAGGGATATTATGACATACAACATAATCCGTGATGTCGTATCCTTCGACCTGATGTGGGGATTGGAAGATACCTTCAATAAATCACTCACGTCCATATGCCTCCTATTTCTTCTTTTTATTTGCAAGTACTAATTTACGCATAGATTTAATAGACTGTGTCAGCTGCTTCTTTGCCGGACAGACATAACTGCAGCATCCACATTCGCAGCATTCCAGACCATTATTAGCTTCAAAGCCTTCCAAGTCACCATGCTCCGCACAAATGGCAAGCTTTTGTGGCACTATTCTGCCCGGACATACTTCTACACATCTGCCACAATTAATACATGCACTTGGTTCATACATGGATACTTCGTCTTTGGTCATGCACAGCAATGCGGAAGCAGTCTTAGTCGTAGGTACATTCAGGTCAAACAATGCAAAGCCCATCATAGGACCACCAGATACGACCTTCTCCGGCTGTGTCTTCAATCCTCCTGCTTCTTCAATCAGGTCTTTATAATTCATACCGATACGAACATAGAAGTTACGTGGATCATTTACTGCATCTCCTGTTACTGTAACGATTCTGTTCATCAACGGTCTGCCTTCTTTGACCGCATGGTAGATTGCAACTACTGTATCTACATTATCTACCACACATCCAGCATCTGCCGGAAGCATGGATGAGTTAATCGCTCTTCCTGTTGCTGCGTAGATCAGCTGACGCTCAGCGCCTTGTGGATATTTTGTTTTCAATGCCTTTACAGAGATTCTGGTATCATCCTTTGTAAGATCTTTCAGAATCTGAATACAATCCGGTTTATTATCTTCTACCGCCAGAATACCTCTTGCATTGTCAAAAAGCCGCAGGATGATCTTCAGACCTTCGACAAGCTTCTCAGGTTCTTCTAACATTCTTCTGTAATCTGATGTCAGATATGGTTCACACTCTGCACAGTTTGCAATTACATACTCGATCTTCTCCGGTTCTTTGGGTGATAATTTCACATGAGTAGGGAATCCTGCTCCACCCATACCAACTACTCCTGCTTCCTGTATCAGCTTGATGATCTCCTGCTTACTTAATTTGTCCGGATCATGAGCCTCGTAAGTAACCTCCTCAAATAATCCATCGTTATCAATGATAATAGAATTAACCATATCACCGGTAACAACTCGTCTTGGTTCGATTGTCTTTACCGTTCCTGATACAGACGAATAAATCGGTGCCGATACAAAGCCCCCCGCTTCTGCTATCTTTTGCCCCGTAAGAACCCTGTCGCCCTTTGCAACAACAGGTACAGCCATTGCACCAATATGCTGGCTTAAAGGATATACCATCTCGCCCTTGGGTGGTTCGATTACCTTCATGGGCTTGTCCTTGGACAGATCCTTGCCATCATACGGATGAATACCGCCATGAAATGTCAGCTTAGCCATTGCTTCTCCCTCTTTCTTACTTTCTTAGATGTCACACCTTAAAGGTTCTGATAATTCATTTTGTGAACACCCACTATTATAAATATACTATCTTTTTATGGTTTTTTCTACATTATTCGTGAGATTTTGATAAAATAAGGATATATAAGATGTATTAATTACTGCTTTCTTCCTCTGCATCCTTTTGCTGTAAATAAAAAATAGCTTTTTGTGTCTCTATCTCTTCTCGCAATTCTTCTTCCGTTGGCAAATACAACTTATACTTACCGGCAAACAACTGTTCATTTCCATGCAAAATGGAATATTTTGCAATATCTTCATCCGTTTCCGAACACAAGACAATTCCCAGTGTCGGGTTATCATCTGAAGATTTTTTCAATTCATCATACATCCTAATATACATATCCATCTGTCCGACATCCTGATGTGTAATTCGTTCCGTTTTTAAATCTATAAGCACAAAACATTTCAATATATAATTATAAAAGACCAAATCTATATAATAATCCTGTTTTTCTGTATGAATATGCTGCTGTCTGGCTACAAAAGCATATCCTTTTCCCATCTCCATAAGGAATTTCTGCAAATTGGTGATAATGCTTGTCTCAAGTTTTGTTTCAGTAAAGGAAGAATCAGGCGTCAATCCCAAAAACTCAACCATAACAGGATTTTTAATAAACTCAAGTTTATCATTCTGGTATGCAGAAGTTTTTTCTCTCATTTCATGCTCTACAGCTTTTTTATCCTGTGATTTCAATAAACGATAATAATACTGAGTGTCAATATTCCGCTGTAATGTACGAACACTCCAAGTCTGCTCATACGCTTCCTTTTCATACCATTTACGAGCAGTCTCGTCATGCACCTGAAGTAAAATTCGATAATGTGTCCATGTCAATTTGAACGCAGATTTTCCACTCACTGAGTGGAAAATCTCTGGAAAGCATTTATAAAACCTATAAAAGTTATATAAGTTCGTTTTTGTATAGCCCTTTCCATACTTTTTTGTTAATTCTTTTGACAATCTCTTTATAACCTCTGCACCATATTCAGCTCGTTCTTCCCCTGCTAACTCTTCCTCTGCAATTTGATATCCAATCAACCAATTTCTTTGTGATAATATCGTATTTACTGAACGATACGCCTCTTTTTGAGATACTTCTATAATCTTTTGAACATCATTTAGTATGTTGTCTGTTTTTTGAAAATTATCCATAATAGCATTATTTACACTATTCATAACTTCATTCATCTGCCTGTCCTCCGTAAATATCTCCTATTTCTATTATCAGACATATAAGAAATAAAGTCCATGATTTCTATTATCTAATTTTATCATTTTACATTCAAAAACTTTACATCATCTAGCCCCATGTGCTAAGTTATTTATATAAGATTACAGAAAGGTGGAATAACTCGCTATGAAATGCATTTCCAATAGTCTGGGTGCACTGGCGCCCCGATATCCCATTGAGAATCTCTGTATTCCTAAGCAGACACTTTTTATAGATATAGAAACTACCGGACTCTATGCCAAAAGCTCGTCTCTTTATCTGATTGGCTGCATCTACTATAATACACAGGAACAGTCTCCTGCATGGTATTCTATACAGTGGTTTGCCACCAACTATGAAGATGAAGAAAATGTATTGCGTGCCTTTGCAGATTTTGCCTCTGATTACCGCTATCTGATTCACTTCAATGGCAATCAGTTCGACATTCCATATCTTGCGAAAAAAATGGAACAATATCATATCTCCTGTGACCTGAGCAGATTTGAAGGAATTGATATTTATCGCCGTATCGCTCCTTATAAGAATTTTATGAAACTTCCAAACTGTAAGCAGAAGACCATTGAAGGATTCCTGCATACAGAACGTGAAGATGTCTACTCTGGCGGTGAGCTGATTGATATTTACCACGAATATGTTCTTACACACGATCCAGAGAAGGAACATTTTCTCCTGCTCCATAATGAAGAAGATATTAAGGGCATGTTAGATATCATTGCTGCTCTTGCAATCCCCGATTTAATCCATAATCCGGTAAAAGTCACGAAGGTACAGGCAAACTACTACAATGATATCCATCAACAGCGTTGTCCTGAGATTATTATGAATCTGAAATTTCCTGTTCCATTGCCTGCCGATATTACATGCAGTGCCAACAGCTGCTATTTCATCGGTTGCGGTAACGAGGGCAGGCTACGTGTGCCTATCTACGAAGAGGAAATGAAATATTTCTATTCTAATTACAAGGATTATTACTATCTTCCACAGGAGGATATCGCAATCCATAAGTCTGTAGCCAGTTTTGTAGATAAAGAGTTCCGTCAGCAGGCATTAGCTTCCAACTGCTATACGCGCAAAGTCTCTTCCTATCTTCCGCAATGGGATACGCTATTTACTCCATTCTTCAAACGTGAATACAAAGATCACGACCTGTTCTTTGAGCTGACTGATGAATTTAAGACACGAAGAGAAGATTTCAACCGATATGCACATCATGTACTGGAAATGATTGCATCACAATGTTGATACATCAAAAAGAGGCATTGTTACATATTTGTAGCAATACCTCTTCTTTTCCATTCTATTTTGCTTTAACATAAAAGAAAGAATTCTTTCTTTCATAATTAATTTCCTTATAATTCATAATCTGTTCTGTACTTCCAATAAACAGGATTCCATCAGGCTTTAAGGCAGAATTAAACTTTCGGAACACTTCATCCTTTGCTTCCTCAGTAAAATAGATCAGTACATTTCTGCACACAATCAAATCACAACGGTCAGGATATGTATCTTTCAATAAGTTATGCTGCTTAAATTCAACTCTTGACTTGATATCGTTAGATATCTGATAAGATGGACCTATCTTGGTAAAATACTTTTTCTTTAAATCTTCTGGTACGGATGCGATACTTTTCTCATTATAAAGTCCTGTTTTGGCTTTATCTATAACCTGTTTATCAATATCCGTTGCTATGATCTTTATCTGATTTAATGGTATATGTCTGGATAACGCCATAACCAAAGAATATGGCTCGTCTCCTGTAGAGCATGCAGCACTCCATATTTTCAGGTTCTTTCCAAATTTGGAGATCAGTTCCGGAATAATCTCCTGATCCAGTAACTTCCATTGTTCCGGATTGCGGTAGAATTCAGATACGTTAATCGTCAGATAATTAACAAATTCATCAAATACTGCTTTGTCTTCTCTAAGTTTCTGTACGAATTTATCATACCCTACGATTTTATTCTTGGCAATCAGTGTATCAATACGCCTTTTCATCTGTTTTTCTTTGTAAGCGTTCAAATCAATCTTCGTCAAAGTATAGACTTCTTTTTTGAAATATTCATAATCATATGCCATGGCTGCTTATCCCCTTTTCTAAACGTATAAAGCTCTAGGAGCATAATACTCCTAGAGCCAATTAACTGAACTTACAAAGATTAGTTCTCTTCTGCTTCCTGCTTAGCGATTACAGCGTCGATATCTACAGATACAACGTCAGAATCATCTTCTGCTGTCTCTTCAGCAGGTGCTTCCTTAGGTTCAGGAGCTGATAAAGCCTTAATGCTTAAGCTGATCTTCTTACCTTCTTCGTTGAAATCAACTACTTTAGCTGTAACTTCCTGACCAACGCTTAATACATCTGATGGCTTCTCAATATGCTCTTTTGCAATCTGAGAAACATGAAGAAGAGCATCAATACCTGGCTCTAATTCTACGAATGCACCAAAATCAGTCATTCTTGCTACTTTACCGGTAACTACATTGCCTACAGCATACTTAGTAGCTGCATCTTTCCAAGGATTGGAATCATCAAATTTCAGGGATAATGCAACCTTAGTTCCATCAATATCCTTAATCAGGACTTTAAGAGTCTCACCAACCTTGAATACCTTCTTAGGATTCTCAACACGTCCCCAGGACATCTCAGAAATATGAAGCAGACCATCAACACCACCTAAATCGATGAATGCACCGAAATCTGTAACGTTCTTAACTGTACCTTCTACGATATCGCCAACTTTGATCTTCTCAAAGAGTTCCTTCTGCATTTCAAGCTTCTTAGCAACGATAAGCTGCTTACGATCGCCGATATATCTTCTTCTCTTAGGATTGTACTCGCTGATTACGAATTCGATTTCCTGTCCAGCATATTTGCTTAAATCTTTCTCATATACATCAGATACAAGACTTGCAGGGATGAAAATTCTTACTTCGTCAACTACAACGCTTAATCCACCGTCAAGTACCTGTGCAACCTTAGCTGTAAGTACTTCCTTATTATTGAATGCTTCTTCAATTCTCTTATTGCCTCTGTCAGCAGCAAGTCTCTTGTATGTTAAGAGAACCTGTCCCTCACCATCGTTTACCTTTAAGACTTTCACTTCCATCTTGTCGCCAACGTTTACAAGAGTGGTCAGGTCTACATTAGGCTCATTGGTGTATTCGTTACGTGTAAGAATACCGTCTGACTTGTAACCGATGTTAAGGATTGCTTCATCCGGTTTTACATCGATGACTGTACCTTCAATTACCTCTCCTGTATGAATAGTTTTTAATGATTCTTCTAACATTTGTTCAAAAGTTAATTCTGACATAATTTTGAACCTCCTCAATTATTTTGTTTGGGGTAGAAGCCCCCGCTGTGATGCCCACTAGTTCAACAGAATTAGGTAGTTCTAATTGCAGGTCTGCCAGTGTCTGTATATAGTAAGTATTCTCACATTCACTTTTGCACAGCTCATAGAGCTTGCGGGTATTGGAACTATGAGTACCACCTATCACAATCATAACGTCAGCTTTGGCTGCAAGTTCACTTGCTTCCTTCTGGCGTTCTTCTGTTGCACTACAAATAGTATTCGCAACAATTATATCATAACCTTTTTTTTGAAAAATTTCAACTAATTCTTGAAATTTCTTGTAGTTAAATGTCGTTTGAGATACAACGCAGTATTTATCGTCCTTTGAACCATTAAATTGAAGTGCCTCTTCTCTGGATTCTATCACGGTTGCAGGAGTTTTACACCATCCTCTGATTCCTTCTACTTCCGGATGTTTCGCATTACCTATGACAATAATACGTCTTCCTTCTGCGCTCTCCTTCTCCACAATTTTGTGAATACGCTTTACAAAAGGACAAGTCGCATCAATGCATTCTATGTTCTTTTGTTCCATGATTTCATAAATTTCCTTGGGGACTCCATGTGCACGTATTACAACGCTTCCTTCTGTAAGTTCTGTCAGTTCCTCTTTCGTATTGAGTACCTTTACACCCTTTTCTTCCAGATCCGCTACTACATCATCATTATGGACAATAGGACCATACGTATATATTTTCTTGTTTTCTGCAAGCTGTTCATATACTCTGTCCACTGCCCTTTTCACGCCAAAACAAAAGCCTGATGATTTTGCCAATACTACTTCCATTCTATTTGTATGCCTTTCTACTATCTACAGGACATGGCTGCATATCTGCTTCTTTATTTGCACAATGCAATCACTGCATCAGCGACTTCTTCAATCGTCATATTGGAAGAATCCAGAAGAATTGCGTCTTCTGCCTGCTTTAGCGGTGAGATTTCTCTTGTCATGTCTCTGTGATCTCTTTCAATAATATCTTTTTCTATCTCTTCCAGATTACAGTCTATGCCTTTTGCCTTCTGTTCTTCATAACGGCGCTTTGCTCTGACTGCGCTGCTGGCTGTCAGATAGATTTTTACATTTGCATCCGGTAATACGACTGTACCGATATCTCTTCCGTCCATTACTACGTTTTCTTTTGCTGCAAGCTTTCTCTGTAATTCCACCAGTTTGGTACGCACCTTGGGATTTACACTGGTCGCAGATGCCATACGGCTTACTTCCTCTGTACGGATCAGCCCATTTACGTTTCTGCCATTGAGCCATACTACCTGCTCTCCGTTTTCATAAGTGATTGTAACATCTATCTGATCTACGGAGGATTCTATTTTTCCCTGATCATCTGCACTGATACCTGCTTCCAGAAAATACAATGCCATAGCGCGATACATGGCTCCTGTATCAACATAAATGTAATTCTTTTTCTTTGCAATCAATTTTGCAATCGTACTTTTGCCAGCACCTGCCGGTCCATCTATTGCGATATTATAACTCATATTTATTACCATACCTTTCTGATATCCATTATTCCTCTGCTGCACTTTCTCCTGCCAGATGACCGGTTGACCATGCAATCTGTAGATTATAGCCTCCGGTCAACGCATCCAGATCCAGCACTTCACCAGCAAAATAAAGTCCCTTTATATTTCTGGATTCCATTGTGGACGGATTGATCTCTGATACTTTCACACCGCCCTTGGTTATAATCGCTTCATTATAATCACGTACGCCGGTAATCGTCAATTCAAGCTGCTTTATTGTATGAAGGAAGCGTTCTCTCTCTTCCTTTGTGGTCTCATTGACTTTTCTTTCAGGATCTATCTGTGCCAGACTTGGCATAATATTTAACATCTTAGCCGGGAACAACGCCGCAATGGCATTTTTGAACTGCTTATTTCTGTTGGCGTCAAATTCTCTTAATATTCGTTTGTCCAATTGTTCCTGTGTTAATGCAGGTTTTAAATCTATATATAATTTTGCTTGTTTTCCTGCTGCTTTATGCACATAATGGCTACTGCCGCTTAACATGAGCGGTCCACTGACTCCATAATGGGTGAACAGCATTTCTCCAAAGTCAGAATAAATCTCTCTTCCATCCACTTCAATCCGGGCTTCTACATTTCTTAACGATAAGCCCTGGAGCTGTTTACACCACTCTTCCTGCACTACAAAGGGAACAAGTGCCGGTGAAAGCTTTGTAACTGTATGTCCTGCTTCCTTGGCAAACTGATAACCATCGCCTGTTGAACCCGTCAAAACATAGGAAATACCTCCCGTTGCGACAATTATTTTGTCTGCATTCAGCTTATCTCCATTCTTGAGCTGTACTCCGGTAACAGTTTTCTCATTTTCATCAATCAAAAGCCTGCCGGCTTCCGTGTGAAGACGCACTTTTACTCCTGACTGATGCAATTGCCGGTCCAGTGCCCTTAATATATCAGAGCTGTGATCCGATTCTGGAAAAACTCTCTGTCCTCTTTCTATTTTCAGTGGACATCCTGCTTCTTCAAAAAAGCGCATAACCGCCTGATTATCATATCCATATATTGCGCTGTACAGGAACTTGCTGTGTTCCATTACATTTGCAAAAAGATCCTCTGTATCACAGGCATTTGTCACATTACATCTGCCTTTTCCTGTAATAAAGAGTTTCTTTCCAATTTTCTCATTTTTTTCTAATAATATAACTTCAGAACCCGCCTTTGCAGCAGTGATCGCTGCCATCATTCCAGCAGGTCCTGCTCCAATGATCAATATTTTCACAATTTCTGTTCCTTTTCTTTCTGCAATGGAGTACTTAACAGAGATTCATCAATGTAATTGAATTCATCCTTCAAATATACCTGATAGTTATCCCATGCCTGTCCCAGACTTTCCAGATTCTTCTTCACATCATCAGGACGTTTCAGACATAATGCTACAACCAGCGCATTGATAAGGCTTAATGGTGCTACTAGAGAATCTACAATAGATACCATGTTGCTTCTTGCCAGTAGATTGCAGGATGAATACAGACACATGGGAGAATAGATCGTATCTGTTATTGTAATAATCTTAGCCTGTCTGTCGTTGGCAAATTCCATAGCTTTCAGGGTCCGCATGGAATATCTTGGAAAACTGATTCCAATTAATGCATCCTTCTCATCAATGCGAATCATCTGTTCAAAAATCTCTGTTGTATTTGTTGAATTCAGCAAAAAAACGTTTCCCCTAATCATATTCAGATAGAATTGCAGGAAACGTGCCAGCGGATCACAGCTTCTGATTCCAATAATATAGACATTTTTAGCTTCCAGGATAATGTCTACTGCCATTTCAAAAGCATGTGGGTCCACATGCTCTATTGTATCGCTGATCTTCTCCATATCTGAAGTCAATACAGATGTTAATATTTCTGATTGAGTACTCTTTCCATATTTAACGCCAATCTTCTGTACAGAATTAAGCTTGTTCTTCACCCATTCAGCCAGATCCTCCTGAAATTCAGGATAACCTTCATAACCTAAAGAATAGGCAAAACGAACCACTGTAGATTCACTCACCCCTACGGTAGTTCCCAACTTGGCAGCGGTCATAAATGCAGCCTGCTCATAATGATCTATGATAAAGGTTGCAATCTTTTTATGACCCTTGCTCATTTTATTAAATTTTTCATTAATTCTGGACATGGTATCAATCTTGTATTCCATCTGTTGTCCTCACTTATGAGCAGCTTTTGTATATATCTTCTAAAAGATCTAACGTTTCTTCCTTCGTCAGATCATAATCTCCTGTTAATACCATGCATGCACATCCATGGATGAATATCCACATTTTCATAAATAATCCACTTGGATTGCTGCATCCGTTTGCCGCAGCTTTATTAATTTCTTTTGCCACAGCTCCTGTACTTCCATTTAACAATTCATATAAACTTCTATCTCCTCTATTGTCTGACAGGAACAATAGCTGAAACAGTTTACGTTCTTCTTTCGCAAAATCTATATAAGCAAGTCCCAGGTGAATAAAAGGTGTCTGCACTTCGGACTCGAATTTTTCATAATAATCTGCAAATAAATCTATCGCTTTCTGATAAACTTCTGTATATAACTCTGTCATATTGGCATAGACTCTGAAAATAGGCTGAGTAGAGCATCCAATTTTATTTGCCAGTTTTCTGGCAGTTACATTCTCTATGCCTTCTTCTTTCGCCAATTGAACAGCTGTTTCCAATATCATGTTTTTTGTCACGGACTCTTTTCTTGCCATGGTTATCCTCATTTCTACGCATTTTGCGCACTATCGCAGTTTCTCTTTTGTATACAGATGACAGCCTGTGGCTATCATTCAGGCGGCATCATTTATTATTTACAGTAATAACACATGTTATGATAAATTGTTTTTATTCGTCTGTCAAGTATGCTTCAACTCAAAATCAGTATCGGATCATAAGTTTATGACCCGATACTGATATAAAACCTGTAATGATAGAAGAATCACACAAATTAAACAGGATATGCTCCATTCTTAGTGTCTGCTTCTGTCAAATCAACCTTCTTCTGCTGAGCTTCACGATATTTGAAGAATTCAACAGCTACCTGAGGGAATAATGCATAGCTTAATACGTCTTCATCCTGCTGTTTCCACTGCTTCATTTCTTCTTCAATCTTAGGAAGTTCGTTAGGAATCAAATCTGCAGGACGGCATGTAATGATATGTTCTTTCTCTTCTGCTGAAAGAACCTTATCCTGTACTTCCTTATTGAAAGGTTTTACAGTCTGACCATACTCGCCACGTAATACAGCCTTGGTTTCCTTTGTAGCCATCTTATATCTCTCACCCATTAATACGTTAAATACAGCCTGTGTACCAACAATCTGAGATGAAGGTGTAACAAGAGGTGGCTCACCTAAGTCTTTACGAACTCTAGGGATCTCTTCAAGTACTTCATAGTACTTGTCTTCTGCGTTCTGTTCCTTTAACTGGCTAACCATGTTAGATAACATACCACCTGGTACCTGGTATAACAGAGTCTTGATATCAACACCAAGAACCTTAGGATTCATAAGTCCGCTCTTTAAGCACTCTTCTCTGTAAGGTCTGAAGTGATCTGCGATCTTGGATAACAGAGTCTGATCAATTCCTGTATCATATGGTGTGTTCTTTAATGTCTCAACCATAACTTCTGTTGCAGGCTGAGAAGTTCCCATTGCAAATGGAGAAATTGCACAGTCGATTACATCAACACCAGCTTCGATAGCTTTCATGTATGTCATGGAAGCAACACCAGATGTATAGTGTGTGTGCAGCTGGATAGGAAGCTTAGTGGAAGACTTCATAGCCTTAATCAGCTCTTCTGCCTTGTAAGGTACTAACAGACCAGCCATATCCTTGATACAGATAGAATCAGCACCCATCTCTTCGATGTTCTTAGCCATCTGCATCCAGTAATCCAATGTATATGCATCACCTAATGTATAAGATAATGCTACCTGGGCATGACCTCTGCCTTCTCTCTGCTTGATAGCGTTAGCTGCGTTTACTGAACTCTGTAAGTTACGCAGATCGTTGAAGCAGTCGAAGATTCTGATAATATCAATACCGTTTGCAATAGACTTCTCAACGAACTCTGTTACAACATCATCAGCATAATGACGATATCCGAGGATATTCTGACCTCTGAAAAGCATCTGTAAAGGTGTATTCTTAACCTTATCCTTAATCTTTCTTAATCTTTCCCATGGATCTTCCTTTAAGAAACGTAAGGAAGCATCGAATGTAGCGCCGCCCCAGCACTCAAGTGAGTGATAACCAACCTGATCCATTGTCTCAAGGATTGGAAGCATTAATTCGGTCGGCATTCTTGTTGCTATTAAAGACTGATGTGCATCACGAAGAACTGTTTCTGTGATACCAACAGGTTTCTTAACTATTTCTGACATTACCTTTATTCCTCCTAGATATATTTACTAAATAACTAAACTATGCATAGCTTAAAAAATTCCGAAGATGGCCATGAATGTACCAGCTGCTACTGCAGTACCGATAACACCTGCTACGTTAGGTCCCATAGCATGCATAAGCAGGAAGTTAGTAGGATCAGATTCTGCACCAACCTTCTGGGATACACGAGCTGCCATAGGAACGGCAGATACACCTGCTGAACCAATCAGAGGATTAACCTTACCATGTGTCAGTACACACATCAGCTTACCAAACAGAACACCTGCTGCTGTACCAAATGCAAATGCTGCAAGACCAAGAATAACGATCTTGATTGTCTGTATATTTAAGAATGCTTCTGCACTTGTTGTAGCACCTACGGATGTACCAAGTAAGATAACTACGATGTACATTAATGCATTGGATGCAGTATCTGTCAACTGTCTAACTACGCCTGACTCTCTGAATAAGTTACCTAACATCAGCATACCAACAAGAGGAGCTGTTGTAGGAAGAATCAGACATACAACAATAGTAACAACGATAGGGAAAAGGATCTTCTCAAGCTTGGATACAGGACGAAGCTGACCCATCTTGATCTTTCTTTCCTTCTCAGTTGTAAGAAGCTTCATAATAGGTGGCTGGATAATAGGAACCAGTGACATATAAGAATATGCTGCTACAGCGATAGGTCCAAGTAATGCAGTCTGTCCAAGCTTACCTGCAAGGAAGATAGATGTAGGACCATCAGCACCACCAATGATAGATACAGCAGCTGCTGCCTTATCATTAAAGCCAAGTGCGATTGCTCCGAAGTATGCGGCAAAGATACCGAACTGAGCAGCAGCACCAAGCAGGAAACTCTTAGGATTGGCAATCAGAGGGCCAAAGTCTGTCATGGCACCAACGCCCATGAAGATCAGAGATGGTAAAATTGCCCATTCATCCAGTAAATAGAAATAATACAGTAATCCGCCGGCTGTTCCGTCCGCACCGATTGGAGCGATAATATCCGGATAAATATTAACCAGCAACATACCAAATGCTATCGGGGTTAACAGCAATGGTTCAAAGCCTTTTGCGATAGCAAGATAAAGAAATAAACAAGCCACGGCAATCATGATGATATTACCACCAGTCAGGTTGAAGAACGCTGTCTGGTGAATCAGATTGTCCAATGTAGTTGCTATATAAGACATTTTGTTGACCTCCTATTGTATTCATTGTAATGATATCATTTCTGCAATGATACCATTACACAAGATGCTCAGAAATTATATTTCCGGGCAAATAGCTGCACTTAGTTTAAAGTAGCCAGTACAGCGCCTGCTTCAATAGCGTCACCAACTGCAACATCGATGCTTGCAACAGTACCATCCTGAGGTGCTACAACAGGGATTTCCATCTTCATAGCTTCGATGATAACTACTGCGTCACCCTTCTTAACAGCCTGTCCAACATTAGCTTCAATCTTGAATACCTTACCAGCTGCGCCTGCTTCTACCTTTACGCTGCCAGCGCCTGCTGCCTTAGGTGCTGCTTTTGGAGCTGCCTTAGGTGCTGCCTTTGGAGCTGCGGCTGCTACAGGTGCTGCACCTGTGGATGCGCCTTCTTCTACTACTACATCATATACGTTGCCGTTAACGGTAATTGTATAATTCTTCATTTTAATATCCTCCTAAAATCAATACATTTCTTTTGATTATGTGATTATGCATTCTTCCATTTTCTGGTAGATGCTCTCTTGATACTTCTTACCTGGAAACCATCTGTTGATGTTCCTTCATATGCTGCGATTGCAGCTGCAATAACTGCTACAAGTTCTGTGTCATCAGCTAATTCTTCCTCTTCTACAACCGGTGCTGCAGGTACAGGTGCTGCTGCAGGAGCAGGAGCTGCCTTCTTGGAGAATTTCTCCTGAAGCTTTGGAATAAATGAAAAGCAGGAAATAATCAGGCTGATCAGGATCAATACAACAAATACAGTACCCATACCGATCAGAGTATTTAATGCTGCTTTACCCATCAGTTCTCCCATTGACTTGTTCAGGTTCAGTGTACAGGAAGTCAATGTCAGATAAATATCATTTGTGAAGATCAGTTCTACGGAACCTTCTCCCTTTTCGCCTGTTACAGGAACTGTAACAATAATAGTATCATCATCAACTGTTGCTTCAATTGCATCAGATACTGTGATATTTCCGATTTCTTCCATACCGGACTCAAAAGAAGTCAATGCACTCTTGATTCCCTTGCCTTCACAACTGAAAGAAGAATCTCCGGCATACTGGGAATAAGTACTGGTATATAAATCACCTAATTCGATATTGTTGTAATTGGTTGTCAGCTCATCAATATCGTTATTCTGTACAAGTCCTGCTGTTAATGCAATGATCTGAGGAGCTTTTGCTTCTGCTGCATCAATTTTGCTCTGCTGGAACTCGCTGATCGTATTGTCAGAACCGCATGCCGTTAAGCTGAATACACAGGTAAGCATTAATAAAGCCTTTACGATTTTCTTCATATTAACGTTCACCCTTTCTTAGACCGTACCATGTTTCTTGGAAGGACGGTCCTCTCTTTTTGTAAATAACATCTCGAATGCGCCGATTACATACTTTCTTGTATCTGCAGCTTCGATGATCTGATCTACATATCCTCTCTTGGCAGCTCCGGTTGCACTTGTCTGAAGTGCTGCATATTCTGCTGCCTTTTCTTTTACTACATCTGCGTTCTGTCCGTCATACATGATCTTGGCAGCCAGAGTAGCATCCATGGAACCGATCTCTGCATCAGGCCAGCAGATTGTGATATCTGCGCCGATTGCCTTGGAGTTCATGGCAACGTATGCACTGCCGTATGCCTTACCAATGATAACATTTACCTTAGGTACTGTAGCATTAGCAAATGCATAAGTAAGTTTTGCAACAGCCTTGGCGATCTTCTTCTCGCTGCAAAGAGTTGCTTCATATCCCTTAACGTTTGTCAGAGATAATACAGGGATATTGAATGCATCACAGAAATCAACGAATTCTGCTGCCTTCTCACATCCTGCTGCTGTTAATACAGCATCAAACTTATCTGTTACTTCGCCATCTGCGCCGTATACTTCTGTACGGTTAGCTACACAGCCTACAGTTGTACCGTTTAACTTGATAAATCCTGTTACCATATTCTTAGCATAGTTCTCTTTTACTTCAAAGAATACATTGTTATCTGCAATTGTAGAAAGAGCGATTGCTGTATCACCTACACAGTTAGCAAGATCACCACAGACTCTGTTCAGATCATCTGTGCACTCTTCATAGGATGCATCATCTTCGTTGTTGCCAGGAAGCATGCTTACTAACTCACGGATCTTAGCATAAATAGTAGCCTCATCTGCTACAACATCTACGATGCCAGCTTCTTCACTCTGGAATTTGGCAGAAGCAGAATCGCACTTGGATACATGATTACCATCTAATGTATTAGGTGCATTTACAAAAAGCTTAGCCTTGGACTCTTCCATAAATGTGAAGTCTGTTAATGTAGGCATCAGAGCAAGTCCACCGCCGCAGCTTCCAAAGATTGCTGTAATCTGAGGAATTACACCTGAAGCAAGTGTCTGCTTTAAATAGATCTCACCAAATGCATTTAATGCATCTGTAGCTTCCTGAAGTCTAAGTCCCGCTGAATCGATAAGACCGATTACAGGTGCTCCTGTCTTCATTGCCAGATCATAAAGATTAGCAATCTTCTTAGCATGCATTTCACCAACTGAACCGTTTAATACGGATGCATCCTGGCTATACACATACACAAGATTACCATCGATAACTCCGTATCCGGTAACAACACCATCAGAAGGAGTCTCAGTCTGTTTCAGATTAAAATCTGTAGCTCTTGCAGTAACAAGTGCACCGATTTCAACGAAACTGCTTTCATCAAGTAAAGATTCAATTCTTTTACTTGCCAAACTTGAAGTAGTACTCATTTTGTGACCTCCATTTTATAATAAATTACTTCTAAAATAAGAACATGTTTTCGCAATTTTGTGGGTTATCCAAATTGCGTCAGTATGAGTATAACACAGTTTGGTGCAATCGCCTAGTGAATTTTTATTTTTTTTCTTTATTTTCGACAATTCACTTTTTATGGCTAAAATCACGGAAAAGCGGCTATATCAGCCACTTTCTAAGCACTTGTTTAAAGCTCCAGCTCAGGTCAACCGCCATAATATCCTGTGCAGCGGTCAACTCAATATGCCGCCATTCTTCATCTCCTACGAAATATCCCACTTCTCCGATCACCTCTCCTTTGGATACCGGTGCCATAAGCTCTTGTTGTTTTATGACTCTTACATCTACCCACTCATCCTCCCGCATAAGAATTCCTTCTGTTGAGTGCTCATCCTCCTTCACTTCTATCTGCATGTAAGCGGTTTCACCTATCTGTGAAGTCTGCCCATTGCAGACTCTGACCGCCGCTAATGCTTCTTGGGGTACACTTTCCTGCATCAGATCATGATACTGATAGGAGGACAGCCCATATTCCATAAGTGCTCTGGTATCACTCCACTTGTACGTCTTATGATTAGGCCAGCCACACGCAAGCAATGCCACGACATAGGTTCTGTCATCTTTTTTCAAGGCTCCTGTGTAACAATACCCGGCTTTGCCGGTAAAGCCGGTTTTTCCTGTAAGCGCTCCATCCATCATGGTCAAAAAGGCATTATGATTGTTACATCTGAAGTTTCTCTTATGATCGATATCCCCAAAAGCATAGGCGGGCGTTCTGGTAATCTCCAGAAACTGTTCTCTCTTAGGCGACCTGGTAATACAATAAGAAAGTATTCTTGCAAGATCTGTGGCTGTCGTAGTATGTTCTTTTGTCACCTTGCTGCCATCCTCCATTGTATATTCTGCCGTAGCATCCAATCCATTGGGTGTAACAAAGCATGTATTTTCACAACCAATCTGTCTGGCTTTTTCATTCATCATATCAGCAAAAGCCTCTACACAGCCTCCTACATGTTCTGCAATTGCAACGGCAGAATCATTATGGGATTCCAGCATAAGGGAATACAACAGATCCTTCAGCCTGTATTTCTCTCCCTGTCTGATATGCAGCTTCACCTCAGGCATGGACGCTGCATAGGAAGATACTTCTACCACATCCTCCAGATCCGCACACTCCAATGTAAGAATTAATGTCATAATCTTGGTCGTACTTGCCATAGGCAAAGCTTCCTCTCCATTTTTATCATACAGAACTCTGCCCGAATCCGCATCCATCAATACTGCTGCTTTGGCATGCAGTGGAATCACAGGTTGTTCTTTACTAGCTGGCTGGTGATTCTCCACATGTGTCTCTGAAAGTGTTAAAGCCTCCCTTCCCAATACATGTGTAGGACATATTAATATTCCCAGAATCAGAATAACACTCCATATTTTTCGCAATCCCATTCTTATATTCCCAGACTTCATTTTCACTCTTATATGGAATATATGCGCATATGTGATTTCTTTATACCTTTTAAAACGCTGCTTGCTTTTTTTCAAAAAGGTATTATAATAGGTAGAGTTTAAGTGCAGAAGGGAGTTACTTATGAATAAATCTGATATGAATGTTATGACTGAAGGTCCAATCTGGAAAAAAATCGTGCTGTTTGCCCTTCCTATTATGTGGGGCAATCTGTTTCAACAGCTATATAATATAGTAGATTCTCTGATTGTTGGTAATTTTCTTGGCAAAGATGCTCTCGCTGCTGTCAGCTCTTCAGGAAGTATCATCTTCCTGCTGGTTGGACTGTTCAGCGGTATTTTCATCGGTGCAGGTGTCGTTATATCCCGCTTCTATGGAGCAAAAGACTATAAAAACATGGGCATAGCCATTCATACCTCGATTGCCTTTGCACTGATATCCGGCATTTTGCTGACGATTATCGGCATGCTTCTGGTTCCGCTCCTTCTTCGCCTGATGAAGACACCGGAATCGGTTCTGCCTAATTCTATTCTGTATTTCAGGATTTATTTTGGCGGTGTTATGGCAGTTATCCTTTATAATACAGCAAGTGGTATTTTTCAGGCTGTAGGCGACAGTAAGCATCCTTTGTACTACCTGATTATTTCTTCTGTTATAAATGTCGTCCTGGATCTGCTGTTCGTTGCTGTCTTCCATATGGGAATCGCCGGTGCAGGATATGCCACCGTTATTTCCCAATGTGTCAGCGCATTGTTGGGATTCATCCGTCTCTCAAGGCTGGATACGCCATACCGGGTAGACTGGCATAAAATTTCAATTAATCCCGGTATGCTCCGACAGATTCTGTCCATGGGTATTCCCTCCGGATTACAGAACTCCATTATTTCTATTGCCAATATTGTTGTCCAGTCCAATATCAACGCCTTTGGCGCCATGGCTGTAGCCGGCTGCGGTGCTTATTCACGTATTGAAGGCTTTGGCTTCCTTCCTATTACCAGTTTCGCCCTGTCCATGACTACTTTCATCGGGCAGAACCTGGGAGCGAAGAAGTATGACCGTGCCAGGAAAGGCAGTATCTTTGGAATCTTTGCCACTACGATTCTCGCTGAATTAGTCGGTCTGTTGATTTACTGGCTGGCTCCACTTCTGATCTCCGGATTCAGCAGAGTACCGGAGGTCATTGAATACGGAACCCTCCAGGCAAGAACCGTGGCTTTATTCTATTTCCTGCTTGCTTTTTCTCATTGCATTGCGGGTATTCTGCGAGGAGCAGGCAAATCCCTGATTCCCATGCTGGTCATGCTCTTATGCTGGTGTATCATTCGTATCACATACGTATCTATTATCACCAATTATGTACCCGGTATCAAAGTCGTATTCTGGGCTTATCCTATCACCTGGACGCTGAGTTCTCTCTGCTTCCTGCTGTATTATCTGAAAGCTGACTGGCTTCATTATTATGATAAGATCAACGCATAATAAATGGGAAGGATTCTCATATCCTTCCCCTTTTTATTACTCGTTATGGTGTAATCTCTTCTCTAATGCATCTACTACTGTCTCTAATACCTTGATTCTGGCATAGAGTTTGTCATTGCCTTCTACAATGACCCAGGGTGCATTTACCGTAGAGGTTCGTACCATCATTTCGTCTACAGCCTGTTCATATAATTCCCATTTTTCACGGTTTCTCCAGTCTTCATCCGTAATCTTCCACTGCTTATCCGGAGTCTCCTGACGTTCTTTGAAGCGTCTTTCCTGTTCCTCTTTATCAATATGCATCCAGAATTTGATTACAATTGCTCCATGATTGACCAGCTGCTGCTCCATCTGATTCATTTCCTTGAAAGCACGCTGCCATTCCTGTGTCGTACAGAAGCCTTCAATGCGTTCTACCATAACTCTCCCATACCAGGTTCTGTCAAAGATTGCAATGTGTCCGTCCTTTGGCATCCTGGTCCAGAACCGCCATAAATAATGGTGTGCTCTTTCAATATCATTTGGCGAACTGGTTGGATTTACTGTATAACCTCTAGGGTCTAATGCTCTGGTCAGTCTCTTGATTGCTCCGCCCTTACCACCTGCGTCCCAGCCTTCAAAGGCAAGCACTACAGGGATTCTCTTTGCGTATATTTCACTGTGGAGCAGTGTCAGCTTCTTTTGCAGTTCATCCAGCTTCTTCTCATAGGTCTCTCTGTCCAGCTTCTTACTCAGATCCACCTTCTTGAGAACACTTTCCTTCAAGTCATTCTGTCCGAATTTACCATCTATCTGCCTTGGCTGAGGATTCTGTTCTTTCTCATAGCGCTCTTCAAAAGCCTCTACTACAGTGGTAAGGATTTTTACTGCTGCATATCTCTCATCATGTGCTTCGATAATCGTCCATGGTGCATACTCTGTATCTGTCCTTGTAAGCATCTCATCTGCCATACGTGCATATTCTTCATAATGCTTATTTCTGTCTTTGTCTGCTTTGCTGACTCTCCAGCTGGTCTCTTCCTTTGATAATAATTTATCAAAGCGTTTTTCCTGCTCTTTTTCTGAAATGGTAAGGAAGAACTTAATCAGCAGTGTACCATCATCAGTCAGCTGCTTCTCGAAGTTTTCAATATCCTCTAATACTCCCGGAATGTCCTTTTTATGCGTCTTTTTCTCATAACGTTCTACCAAAAGCTTACCATACCAGCTTCTGTCAAAGATGGCAATACGCCCCTTCTCCGGCGTCTTATTCCAGAATCTCCACAGGAATGGATGATACTGCTCCTCCTGCGTCTCTGCCTGAGTAGAATACACAGTGAAGCCCCTGGGATCCATGGGCTCAATCAGATGATTGATCTGCGTTCCCTTTCCTGCACCGCCAAATCCCTCGAATACGATCATGACCGGAATATTACAGCTTTTTAATTCTCTCTGTAGTCTTGCAAGCTTTGGTCCCAGCACTTCCATGCGCTTTTTGTATTCTTTCTTGTCCATAGTCTTTGATAAGTCTATTTTCTCCAGCATAACAGCACCTCCTTATATGTTTTATCTTTTCTGCTATATACATGCCACCACGTATAACAACACGAGTAAAACTACATTATATATAGTAAATACCCGAAAATACCTACCCTTCTGTTCCTGATATGTCCTGGCATAAAAACGATACGATATCAGACTTGCCATAGATGCAATCAGCGTTCCCAGTCCACCAATATTCACACCGTACAGTAATTGCTTATAATCTGTTGTAAAGCCTGACAACAGCATTGCCGCCGGTACATTACTGATGATCTGGCTGGAGACAATGCCGACAAGCAGTTCATTTCCTTTTATTATTCCCTGCAGCCATTGATTTATCACCGGAATCTGCTTCATATTACCAATAAATATGAAAAATCCTACAAAAGTCATAAGCAGAGAATAATCCACCTGCGTAAATAATCTGCGGTTCACAATGAATATTGTCACTGCCACAATCAATCCCACTGTCCAGTAAGATGATATCAAATGCGTGACATTACCAAGACAAATCAGAAATAAAATGCAATATACAATAAATCTGACATTTAACCATTTCTTTGTATCCTGTGATTGATTTCCATGCAATATAATATGCTGGTCCGGAATAAAAAATATGCATACGACAATAGCAACATATGACACACATGTCAGTGGCAGCATATGGAGAATAAAATCTCCCATGCTCATTCCACTCACTGAATACAACAACAGATTCTGTGGATTTCCTACAGGTGTCAGCATACTGCCAAGATTAGCTGCAATTGTCTCCAATACAACCACTGGTATCAGTACTTTCTCGCAACCCGCCATAGCATATACAGATAATGTAAATGGGATAAAAGTAATCAAAGAAACATCATTTGTAATCAGCATACTGGCAAAGAAGCACAGATTGACAAGTACAAAGGTCAATCCTCTAGTGGTATGTACCAGACTGCACAGCTTCTCTCCCAGTAATTGAAAGATTCCCAGATTCTTAAAGCCTGCCACTACCAGCATAAGGCAAAAGAGCAGAACCAGAACTCTATAATCCAAATACGTGATATAATTTACAGATGGTTTTATAAAAAATGAGGAAATCATTGCCAACAATAAGGCAGCACACAATACAGCCTCTTTTTTTATAAATGCAATCACTTCATTTTCTTTTTGTTCCATTTTTCTGCTCTTTTCTAAATTTTTATTGTGTTATTTTATCTTTTTTAAAATTATAACATCCTTGGAAGCAAGTGTCACGCTTTCTCCTGCATGATATGTTATATTTTTAATCAGATCCGTGCCATCTGCCGGTATTGTGATTTCTGCCGGTTCTTCCCTGTGATTTAATATGAACAGGAAGCTTCCCTTCTCATTCTCACGTACTGTAGCTTCTACTCCATCCGGGGTCTGCATAACCGGGGCAATTTCCAATTCCCCGCAAAGATTTCTGATATATTTTCTATAAAATGCGTGGTCTGATCTGGTGGCTACATAATATGCCTCACCCTGTCCAAATTGGTTTTTGGTCAATACAGGCATACCTGCATAGAAATCTTCTTCATATGCACTGATAGCTTGCGCACCTTCAAGATGCAGCAGATCACACAGAACGGTTGCCGGATATTCTTCTCCCTCATACTGGAAATGATTGCTTCTGCCCTCTTCTATTGCATCGGATTCCTCCACCCAGATGCCTAAGATATCCCGCAGTCTCGCCGGATAACCACCTGTCACTACAAGATCATGGTCTTCTACATAACCACTGAAATAAGTCGTCACAAAGTGTCCGCCATTTTGTACATATGTTCTGATTTTCTCATCATATCCAACCTTACACATATACATCATAGGTGCTATGACCAGCTTATATTTGGACAGGTCATCATCAACACCTATCATATCAACAGGAATATTGGCTTCCGCCAACGCTCTGTAATATTCCAATGCTTCTTTATGATATGCGATCAGACGGCTTGGACCTGCGGAGTATTCGCTTGCCCACCAGGTATCCCAGTCAAACAGTACCGCTGTCTGTGCCGGCGTAGTAGCGCCAAGTGTCTCATCCCCGATTCTGTCCAGTTCTTCTCCAAGTGCTGTGATTTCTCTGAACACTCTGGTATTTTCATGTCCTGCATGGTCAATTACAGCGCTGTGATATTTTTCGCATGCTCCGATACTCCTGCGCATCTGGAAAAACATCACTGTATCAGCTCCATGAGCCACTGCCTGATAACTCCACAGACGCATAACACCCGGTCTTTTAAGTGTACAGTATGGATGCCAGTTCGTCACGCCCGGAGTCTGCTCCATCAGCCAGAATGCCTGTCCATGCTTTAATCCTCTCATCATATCATGGCTCATTGCAATCTCTGCCGGCGGCGCACCGAACTGTGGATAATTATCCCAGCTGATAAAATCCATCTCTTTGCCCCACTTCTGATAATCAAGAGGCTTATAGAATCCCATCAGATTCGTTGTAACGGGAATCTGCGGTGTTACTTCCTTAATCGCATCTCTCTCCAGCTTGAAGCATTCCAGAATACTGTCAGACTGGAATCTTCTGTAATCCAGTGAGATTCCCTGAAAATTGGTTCTGGTATAATCCCATATCCATTCCTCTGATAAAAGATTAGGTACAACCACGTCATCCCAATCATACATCGTATGCCCCCAGAAAGAAAGATTCCACACTCTATTCAACTCTTCTATTGTACCGTATTTCTTTTTAAGCCATACACGAAATGCCTTTTCACAGTTCTCACAATAGCACTCTCCACCATATTCATTTGATACATGCCATGCCACAACATTTTCTCGATTTCCATATCTCTTTGCCAGGTGTCTTGCCAATGCTACAGAATACTTGCGATATGTCGGACTGTTGGGGCAGGAATTGTGTCTGCTTCCAAACTTACGTTTCATCCCGTTATGCTCTGTTCTGAGAACATCAGGATAACGTCTTGCCATCCATGCAGGATGTACCGCAGTAGAAGTAGCCAGACACACCTTCAAATGATTGTCTTCTACCATATCCATGATCTTATCCAGTTTGGTAAAATCATACGTAGCCTCATCCGGCTGCAGCATTGCCCAGCTGAAGACATTCAGCGTAACAATATCAATGTGTGCCAGCTTAAACAGGCGCATATCCTCTTTCCAGATTTCTTCCGGCCACTGCTCCGGGTTATAATCGCCTCCATAACAGATTTTCTTAATCTTCTCCACTTGTCTGTTCTCCTTTATTTTTATAATAATTTTCTACAGCTTCCAGTCCCGCCTGGGTCTTAGCCCTGGCATTTTGCATATCATATTCGAGAATATCTTCATATCCGTAACTGTACACGGTATCTCTTAATTCTTTTAACAAGGTTTCAAATTCTACTTTATTTCTGGCAAAAATCATTTTCCAGGAATAATCCTGTATTGCCTTTTTACACTGACTGCGGATTGTCGTCTGCTCTGAGGTCTCTGTTGGTGCCTGATAGGAAGATGCAGGAGCTACGATCATCATGTTGTGCGCTTTCAGATATTCTCTCGTAGATTCTGCCTGCATTACCCTGCTCCAGTCCTCCTGAAGAGGTGTCTTATTCATCTCTCTGACGCTATCCCATAATTCATAAGCAAAGTAATAGCCATCTGAATCCTTCTCACATTGTGCAACTGGTTTATAATTCAGCGCAGAAGTACCATCTTCCCAGGTATTACCGCCATATTCTTCCGGTACTTCCACCTGTTCTCCCATCATGGCTTTCTTACCAAACTCCGTAAGATACGGTCCATCCTCACCCATTTCCCAGGTAAGGTATTCTGGTCCTGCAGTTGCTCCTGAAAGCTGTGCTCCATTGGTTCTGATTCCTTCATCTGAATAAAGCCAATCTATGAAATCAGCCAGTCTCTCCGGATCTTTTGCCTGAGAGCCAATCGCAATCACATTCTGCTGGTTGCCTTCATAATTACATCCATAGGAATAGATCTGCATATCCTGAATCGGAGCCAGCATAAAGCCCCTGCCCTGTGCGGTATGCTCCGATGTATTATAGGCAGGCTGCCCCAACCATGACCAGAAGGAGAAGAGAACTCTTCCTTCCCTGTATTTACTAAAGCAATCCTCATACTGCTGTCTGGGTGAATCCGGGTCAAGCAGTCCCATCTGATTCGCTTCATAGTACAGTCTGCATATTCTGATATACAGGGAGTCATCATCCAGAATATTCTGATAATCGCTGCCATCAGCCCGTGCCAGTACAAATCCGTACTCATCATAACCATAGAAGCAACATGGCTGTTTCACAGCATTCATCATGTTCGCATCCCAGTCCTTGAAGAATGAAAAGGCATAGACAGGCTCTCCGTCTTCGTTGGTTGGAGAAAGCTCCTGCATCTGTTTGAGAATCGGAAGCATATCTTCTATCGTATCTATCTTGGGATACCCCAGCTGTGCATACAGATCCCATCTCAGATACGGTCCATAAACAAGCTCTAATCCCTCACTGGGAACATCCGGTGCCTGTGAGGACACTTCTGAAGGAATGGCATAGATTCCTTTGGGGGTAATACCATCATTTAGTCTGTGAATGGCATCTCCGTATTTCTCCATAATATCCTTATCTTTCAAGGCATCTTCCATATTATAAAGCAGCCCGGCATTGACCATATTCTGCAACAGTCCGTTTTCCCCAGAACTGATGATCAGATCTCCCAGATTGCCTGCTGCCGCCCTTACTTCCCTCATAGTATCACCACCGCCGGCAATATTGGGGGCTATAATGTTCAATTCCATGTTGAATTTATCCTTGACCAGTTTTCCAAACCACCCCGACTGGATTCCCTGATAATTGGCAAGATTATCAAAGACATCAACAACAATATATTCATCATAGGGGCATTCTTTTACCTGTCCACCTTTCTGCATACCACATCCCTGTAAGAGGAAACCGGCTGTCAGAACAGTTAATGCCGTACTTATGTATTTATTACTTCTCTTCATATCCTATGTCGTGCCTTTCTCTAAACTATAGTACCATTTTACGCTATCTTTCTTAGCATTGACAATCCCAGAATCTGATTCTATACTTAAAATTACCATAATTATTTATGAAATAAAGGAGTTCATTTCATGGAAACTGTACTGATTGCCGATGATGAAAAAAATATCCGCGAAGGTCTGAAATGTATTCTTGACTGGGAATCCCTTGGCTTTCACATCTGTGGAGAAGCCAGCAACGGAGAAGATGCCCTCTCCGGCATTCTTCAGAATAACCCCAGTCTCGTTCTTCTTGATATCCGTATGCCCAAATTAACCGGAATTGATATTATCCGTATTGCCAGAGAACAGGGCTATGAAGGTAAATTCATCATTTTAAGCGGCTATTCTGACTTTGCATATGCACAGGCTGCCATTCGATATGGCGTAGATTTCTATCTGACCAAGCCAATTGATGAAGACGAACTGCTCACTTCTATCCAAACGATCAAGCAGAATCTGGAAGAAGCCAGACTCAGACAAAACCATATAGAAATCTATCGTACCAAGGCTAAAGATGTCATTCTTCACGAAATCATAACCGGTACATACCACGCAGACGGTAAAGATGCCCTGTCAGAGGAAGACTTCGCCAAGATGGAGCTGGATGCTGATATCTATCAGGTCGTAATCTATGAAAAATTCGGAACTCAGCCGGAAGATTCCAGCTACAGTTTTGCAGAACTTCTCAACATTACAAACAAAGGGAATCATTCCTTTGAACATTTTGAGGAGGACAACAAAGATGTCATTCTCCTGAAAGGTCAGTTCGCAATACATAAATTTGAAGATTTCCTTCAACACTATGAGAAAAAGGCACCGCAGGCTGGTAGTCCCCTGGATTCTCTTTTCCTTGCATATGGACGCCCCGTCAGACAGTTAGATGAAATCTATCTGTCCTATGAAGAAGCTCACACTCTGATGCAGCGACGTTTCTTCTGTATACAGGGTCAGCATACCCTGGGCTATCGCGAGCTGCCTAATCTGATATCCACTCACTACTCTGTTACGGATATAAAGCTTCATGAATACTGTGATGCACTGATCAACAATATACAGGCTTCCAACCGCAAACAGGTTGCTTCCACCCTTTTCTCTCTGGAAGAATACCTGTATAACGTAGATGCATCTATTGAATCCGTTAAGCTGTTCCTGACTGATCTGCTGCTACAGTTAAAAGAAAGTTGCAGCCGCTTGAACAGAAATAATACTAACGAATGTTCCATGCCATCCAATTCCATTATCATTGACCATATTGACAGCTGCCATTATCTCTACGAAATCATCCTATATATCTCAGAACAGGTAAAATCTATTCTGGATTCACAGGGTGGTTCCTCAAGAGAATCTGTACTGGATGACATTCTCTACTATATAGACAATAATTACCAGACCAATATCAAACTGGAGACCATTGCCCCATTATTTGGATACAACAGTGCCTATCTTGGTAAGATTTTCACCAAGGCAACAGGACAGACCTTCAATTCCTATATCGACCACATGCGTATCGAACATTCCAAGGAATTACTGCTGCACCGCAATATGAAGGTCTATGAGATTGCTGAACAGGTCGGATACCACAATGTTGATTATTTCCATAAGAAATTCAAAAAATATGTCGGTATCAGCCCTGCCGAGTATCGTAAACAAAGCAAAGAAAGCTGATCAAGAAATCTATTCTTCCTGCCCGCTGCTGCTTTTTCTTACAGCTCCGGGCTCCTTTTCTATCTCCTGGAAAATTCTCTTGGCAAATGCTGCAATCGTGAACATCATAAAAGCAGGTTCAAAGATCAGCCCGAATATCTGTAACACCGTATTAAAATTAAAGAAAAACAACTCAATCAAAAGAACAGTAATGATAATCAATGTTCTACCAAAGTACTTTCTGGAAATATCCAGTGAATTCTGAATCGTCCCTACGATGGTATTCTCATATCGAGCCAGAAGAGGAAATGCATACAAAAGCGCCATAATGACAAAGAACGCCGATACCAGCCCTATAACGAGAAGTACAACAGAACCTTCCTCAGATACACGATTAATCTCATAGTCAAGATAAATGGCATAAGATGCAACGAGTCCTATCAACCCCATTACTGTGCCCTGCTTAAAGTTGCGTTTAAATTCTTTTACGAAGCTCTTTACCATATATCCTTCTTCATCATCTACCATTTTCAATGCGATGCTGTATGCCGCTGTCGTTGACGCTCCTATCGTTACGATAGGCAGTGAAAAAAGCAGCCACATAAAATTCAGTTTTACCAGATCAATAAATCTGCATATAAAGCGATAAAAAGGACCATCAATACCAAAAAAAGCCATTGTAATCATAACTCCTGTTCTTAGTTAATGAGGCTATCCGGACGCACCAGATAGCCTCTTTGTATTTCATTATAAATTGTATGTTATGAATTAGTCAATCTCTGCTGCTTTTCTAAGAGCTGCTTCGTTTGTACACCATTCAACACAATCCTGATAGCCGTAGCTGTCAGCGTCTGCACGCATCTGTTCCATTACAGAATCGAACTCGGCATCATCCTTGGCATATACTGCCTGCCAGGAACCGTTCTGTACGCACATCTTAACCTGTTCCCATACTGTAGAGAGCTCATCAGATTTGATACTTTCTGCATAGGTATGAGGTTTGGAGATTGTGTACTTGAACTGTGACATGTAGTCTCTATAGGAATCTACGCCCATATCGTCTCTCCACTGCTGTTCTGTTGCATCTACATCCAGTGAGAGGTATTTATCCCAGTACTTGAAGTTGAAGGTCTGACCCTTGTCATTTCCAGGAATAACTGTATTCAGTGACCAGGTTGTGTTGTTCATCTGAGGGCAGCCATCTTTCCAGAGTCCTGAGTAAGGAGCTGGCATTTCCATTTCTTCCGGATTACCAAGTTCTTTACACTGAAGACCGAAATCTGTTAATTCTACAGAACCATCATCTAGGTACTCCCAGCATACATCCTTAGGACCGTATTCATATTCAAGTCTTCCTTCCGGAGTAGCCAGATAATCAATGATAGCCATACATAATTCAGGATACTGTGTATTGGCACCGATTGTCCATACACGGTTGCTTCCTGTCGGATTCAGGCCATATACTAATGTGTTCTGGTTCTTGGCAGCTACCGGGAGCATCTTCTTGCCTGCATCCAGATGCTCCTGTGTATTGTACTGGGCAGCACCCATCCAGCTGAAGATACACCAGAATGCCGAACCATCCTGATAATCTTCCATACATCCGTCATAACCCTGAGTCATGGAGTCAGGATCAAGTAAGCCTTCCTGATATAACTTGTTATAGAATCTCAGACATTCCTCGTAATGTCCGCCTTCCTTTAAGCAGTCTTCAAATTCACCTGTTGCAGCATCATAGAAACCAAAATGGAACTCATCCAGTCCATAGAAGTTAGTTGCTGTAGCCTTGGCAAACATCATCATGTTACCATCCCAGTCCTTGAAGAGAGATACACCGTATGTCTCTTTACCAGAATCAGAAGCAGGCTCTGCTTCCTTCATAGCCTTTAATACATCTACCCAGTCCATCAGGTCATTGATTTCAGGGCTGCCAACTGCCTTATACAGATCATAACGTACATCAGGATGGTAATCGAAGTCTGCATACTGTCCTGCTGAAGAAGCCACATCATGTCCGAAGCCGTATACAGTACCGCCGGAAATCTCTTGATTCTTGTCCAGGGCTTCCTGCATATACTCTACGATATGTGGGCCATAATCAGATAAAATATCGTCCTCGTTCCAGTCTAACAACATACCATTGGAATATGCTCTTGTATACTCTTCACCATCGCTGCCGAATAATACGATATCACCCAGATCACCGGATTCCATACGTGTATCAAATACACCGTCACCATTGCTGATAATGTTCAGTTTTACATTGAACTTATCCTTCATGATCTGTGCGAACCAGCCAATCTGCTCACCCTCATAGTTAGCCAGCTGTGAATACACATTCAAAGTGACTGTCTCATCAGGAATAATGTCTGAGAGATCAACTTCTGCTGTGTCTGTGTCAGCCTCTGTTGTTGCAGCAGTTTCTGTTGCTGCACTTTCTGTCTTGCTGTTGTCTGCTGTTGTGTCTGTACCTGTTGTTGTGGATGATGTAGTAGAACCGCTGCATCCAACTAATGAACCTGCAAGTGCAGAAACAAGAACGAGTGATAATACCTTCTTGAATTTCATGTTTTTCCTCCTTTTGTGTTATATAAAATACTGCCCTCATATTTTTGCAGTATAGTAACACCATATATTATAACGTTTCTGTAACCGGCAAACTTTGGACCACCGGCACAGATTCACTAACCTTTCACTGCCCCAAGCATGATACCTTTCTCAAAATATCTCTGCATGAATGGATATACCATCAGAATCGGGATAACTGTAACCATGGAAATCGTATATTTAATCGTTTTCGCATTTAATACGTTCTCTGCTGCTGCGCCGGATACAGAACCGGAACCGGAGTTCATCATACTCTTTAAGTTGGAAGCTGCATTCAGATAGGTATACAGCTTATGTTGCAGGGTATGAAGCTGTGGTGAATTAGGCATCAGTATCAGGGAATCTGTAAAGGAGTTCCAGTTGCCTACTGCACCGAAAATAGCGATAGTTGCAAGGATTGGTTTACTTAACGGCCATATAATCTTACGGAAAATGGTCATATAAGTTGCACCATCCATCTGTGCACTTTCTTCCAGTTCGCCCGGAATAGACTCTATGTATGTCTTTACCAGAATAATATTATATGGAGCTACAATACCCGGAATAATATAAGCCAGGAAATTATCTGTCAGTCCAAGCATTGACATATTCAAATACCATGGGATAAGACCTGCATTAAAGTACATGGTAACTACAAGGAGTCTGTACCATACCTTTCTGCCCCACATCTCCTGCTTTGTTACCAGATATCCTACAAATCCGGACGCCAGCACCATAAGTACTGTACCGATCAGAGTACGAGCTACTGTTACCTGCAATGCAGTTCCTACATCATTTACACTGGTCAGCGCCATATAGTTCTTAAAATGAATTCCCTGAGGAATAAAGTTAATCGCACCTTTTCTTACCAGATCATTATTACTGATCGTATTAATGAAAATGTAATAAAACGGGAAGATACATGCCAGTGTAAATATTGCAAAGAATGCATGATTCAGAATATCAAATGTCCAGTCGCCAATTGACTTTCTATATCTCTTCTTATGTTTCTTTTCATAAAGTGCTTCTGCCTTTTTATCAAGTTTCTCCTGCTTCGTCATTGCCATATGTATCACCTCCTAAATAATGCTCTCGCCACGAACAAGCTTTGAAATCTTGTTAGCACCGAATAAAAGCACAACACTGATTACGGATTTGAACATACCAACTACTGTTGCCAGAGGAACACGTCCGCTGTTGATACCCAGCTTATATACATACAGGTCAAGGACAGTAATGGTATCTGTATTATAAGCATTCTCAAATACAAGATACTGATCCATACCATTGTTCAGAATACCTGCAATCGCCATCAATAACAGAACCATGAAGGTAGGCATCAGACTTGGCACTGTAATATTCCACATCTTCTGGAATCTGCCTGCGCCGTCAATCTCTGCTGCCTCATACAGCTGCTGGTCAATACCGGAGATTGCTGCAATATAGATAATTGCGCTCCAGCCCAGACCTTTCCACATGCCCCAGGCAAGCATCTTGAGCCACATATGTGAATTATCCATCAGGAAATTGACACCAGAATCAAGGATTCCATTATTTACCAATAGGGAACTTACAAAACCATCTGTTGAGAAAATTGCGAATGCAACCGCATATACAAGAACCCAGCTGATAAAGTTGGGAATCGTTGTAAATGTCTGCACGATTCTACGAAATCTCAGATTCTTGATCTCACACAGGAAAATAGCAAATGCCATAGCGCACCAGCTTGTTGCAAGTCCAAGACCACTCATTGCAAGTGTATTTCTCAGAACTCTGATCAAATCCTGCCTGGTCGCCTGATTCTGGAACAGATAAGCGAACCATTTGAATCCAACAAAATTATCTCTTGTGAGAGTTTCACCTGATTTATAATCAAAGAAAGCATATCTCCAACCAAGCAAAGGTAAATACGCAAATGCGAAACACAATGCAAGGAAAGGAAGAAGTAAAAGAAACAACTGATATTTGGTATCCATATGGAACTTCTCTTCTTTCTCTGCCTTCGGTGTCAACACCAGAAGAATCAGTCCAAATACCAGAATTGCTATTGATACAGCTATGAATATCCAGATGCTGGATGGCTGTAATGGTTTGATCTTGCCTGGCTTTGGTGTGCCCTGAATATCTGTTGCTGCCCATCTTACAAGGAAGCATCCGATCAATGCGGCTACACCGCCAACAGTTGCTGTTAAGGCACCCCTTTTTCTCATTTTATTATTGCCAAGTGACATACAGGAACCTGCTCCCCCTGCCACAAAACCTATCAAAATACATAAGCATCCGATAAAGGTACATTGCAGTGTAAGCGTTCCTACCCAACCCTTGCTCAGAGCTCTTGCAAAATTGGAACTCAATGCCCCATAGGAAGTCGCACATGTAAATGCCGATGCCGTCTTGGAGATCAGTTCGCTGATTCTTGCCGGGTTAAGTGATGGAATAAACAGTAATACGACTGATACGATGCTCAGCAGTCGCAGTACGATATAAAGTTTATCCGCCAGCTTTTCCTTTTTCATTTTATACATCCGCCTTTCTGACAGTATCAACTGCCATCATAAACTGTAACAATACTGCTGTATTTCTTTCACACTATTGTTTACAAGCCTATTATATAAGTTTAAGATGTATTAAAATACCATAAAAAATATATTAAATTTACAGCACTTTTTTTATCCCATCCCTAATTTTTACATGAGAATCTATACAAATTGCTGTGTTTTCATGGAAATTGTAATGCTGACTGCTGTTCCTTTCTCTAATTCTGACTGTACTGCCATACCGTACTGCTCACCATAGCACAGCTTGATTCTCTGATTAATATTGTATAACCCGATACTCTCCTTCTTCTCAGGATTCTTCTCTTCAATATCTCTGCGAAGCTGGGCAAGCGTAGCTTCATCCATGCCGCAGCCATTATCTGATATCGTAATCCTGATATCCTCGCTGCCACCACATCTCTCCACCTGCAGCGTGATCATACCGCCCTCCTCTTTCTCTTCCAGTCCATGCACAAGAGCATTCTCTACAATAGGCTGCAGTAAAAGCGGTAATATCCGGCACTGTTCTGTATCGATGTCGTCATCTACGCATAATTCATAATTGAATTTATCACCAAAACGCATTTTCTGAATCATGATATAAGTCTCAATGTGATTCAGTTCATTTTTAAGAGCTGTAAAAGTTGTTCCATTATTTTCCAATACGTAACGCATGGATTTACCCAGAAGTTTGATGGCATTTGCCACTTCCCGGTCTCCCACGGTAAATGCCTTCATACGTATAGATTCCAGCGTATTATAAAGGAAATGTGGATTGATCTGACTTGCCAGCATCTTGAATTCCATCTTCTGCTGTTCATTGACCAGTTCTTTCTCATTGATCTGCGCTTCATACATCTGCTCATCCTTCTGCTTGATGTTCTGCACCATGATCTCCAGGTCAGCAAACGCCTCCGAAAGCTCATCATTACCCTGCACTACTTCTTCAAAATCATAATCCTCATTACTTGCCTGGTGCATCACCTGCCGCAGGGTCAATACACGCCCTGTAAAATACCCTGTAAAGAAATAAATCAGTATCGCAGGAATTACAATAGCCACTGCAATGATCGCCATGCAGATATAGATAATATTTTTGATATTATCGTAGGATTTATCATTCAACGTACAGATATAGATTCTGGAATCAGACTGATACAAATGCAGTGTAGATACGTCCACAAAGCAGGTCTTATTATGGAGCTTGAGACTGCCCGCATATCTGAAATAATTCTCATCATAATCTATGTCCACAACTTGCTGCTGTCCGTAATCGTCTTTTGATGTAGCATAAAAAATGCGTCCCTCATCTACCGATGCACACATCTGATATTCCTGACTGCTTACTCTCGTATTCAGGTAGTTGTCACTAACTCTAATGACCAATACCGCATGATAGTCTGAGTTTACAAGAGGAATCTTACGAACCAGACACAGATTCCAGTATTCGTTATTATATTTATCATAGCTCACCATTTCCACCCAGAATACGCTGGACTGCTCTACCGCCTTCTGATACCAGTCCTCCTCTGCAATTGCCTGCGTTACAGGATGATACTGCTTATACTCCATCATATACGGATTATCTGAATATATCTCTATCTGATCTATCTCAGAATAGTTGTACATATAATTATCCAGCGATGTTGAAGTACTGTTGATGACTTTAACCTGTGCATCCCTGGATGGATATTTTCTGGTCAGTATACTTTGTACATTGCTGTCAAAGGACACTTCTTCTGAGATGTTATAGACCTGTGTCGTAATCTCGAACAGAATTGTCTTTACACGCAGATTGTCAGATTCCAGAAGATCTCTATGGTAACTGGTCAATAGATTACCTGTATTGATAATCAGAAAAGTACCGATCAATAAGACAGGGATAAACACTGCCAGAATATAGATGCTGTAAAGCTGTGTTCTGATATTTGCATTTTTTAGAAACTTGAATGGTTCTCTACTCTTGTTTTTCTTCATGATCAATCCACCTTCACTGCCAAGCTATCTTCTAGCATACCTTATCCTTTTTGAAAAGACAACCTCCCACTATACGCAAAAAAGGGACAAGTTTTACCTCGTCCCTTTAAACAGTACTTAATTAATCTAAAAACTGCTCAGGTAATGTAACCTTGAAGTCTTTTGCAAGATTTCTAAAGTCGTCTGATGTAATGGTCTGTAATTTATAAGGAGCCATAGAACGAACCTTTACGAAGATCTCAGCAGACTTCTCTACAGTGTGCATCAGGCCAAATGTCAGATCAAAGTCTTCTCCTGATACAAATACACCGTGATGTGCCCAGATTGCAACATCATATTTCTTCATCAATTCACTGGTTGCTACTGCAATATCTCTTCCACCAGGTACCATCCAGGGAACTACTCCTACACCATCAGGGAATACAACAGGACACTCTGTAGCCATTTCCCATAATTCTCTTGTGAATACCTTGTCCTCCAGAGGAAGTACGAATGTCATGGCAATTACATTTGCAGGATGTGCATGATAAATGACTCTGTGCCTGCCACCAGTTGCAATCAGCTTCACTTCATGATTCATCAGATGAGAAGGTAATTCACTGGTAGGACGTCCACCATTTACAAGTCCCCATACGATTCTGTAATTCTCGCCCTTATCATTAATCTCGATAATTGCAAAAGAATCTTCCGGTTTGATGATAACATTTCTGAAATACTTACCGCTGCCTGTGGAAATGAAATACTCACCTGCAAGCTTTGGAACGCTGGTTCCAATAGGTGTCCACTCCTTAGGCTGGAAGTTCTCCTTTACCATCTCTACTTCTTCCGGCTTCATACGATATGTCAGATTGCCGCCATTTCTCTCATGCCAGCCTTGCTCCCAGCCATCGTTAGCCATACGGATATATCCCTGTACAAATTCTGCATCTAATACTTTCATTTTAATCCTCATTTCTGCGCACGCTCTTTGCGCATATCGAGTTTGTGTCAAGTGCGCGCAGACACAAATCTCGTGTGTGAAAAATCTCATAGACTTTTCACGCTATATCCTTGCCTTTCCTTATATCCTAAATTTATCTTTTGGATAAAACTTCTTTCTCGTATTCCTTAATCTCATCGAACCAGCCACGTTCTGATGTACCACACTGTGCACAGTACTCTTCCCATACATCACCAAATGGATATACCTTCAGTTCTTCAAAGCGGACCATTAATTCTGTCCAGTCTGCCTTATCCTGTAATTTCTTCAATGAATCAGCAGGCATACACATTGCTGATAGCAACGCTTTCTGCCAGCTTCTGAAACCAACAGTCCATGCAGAGATACGGTTAATACTTGCATCAAAATAATCCAGTGCCATATTGACACGGTCAATTGCATTGCAGCGGACAATTTCTTTTGCCATTTCTTTTGTCTCATCATCGAAAAGAACAACATGGTCTGAATCCCAACGTACAGGACGTGTGATATGTAATGCAATCTCAGGGAAGAAAGCCAGTAATGCAGGAATCTTGTCAGATACAACTTCTGTTGGATGATAATGTCCATTGTCCATCAGAGGAAGTACGCCTTCATGTGTTGCTGCAAAGCTCAATGCAAATTCAGCAGAACCTACTGTATAGGATTCTACACCAATACCAAATACCTTGGATTCTACGCAGGGCTTCACCATCTTGGGATCATGAGGCTCTGCAATGATCTGCTCGATAGAATCTTTATAAAGCTCTCTGGGTCCGAGACGATCTGCTGGAATATCCTTGCTGCCATCACCTGTCCAGATGTTCATAACACAGGGGATTCCTGTCTCTTCTGCGAAATACTGTGAAATACGGATACAAGCCTTGCCATGCTCGATCCAGAACTTTCTCACATTCTCATCCGGACTTGATAAGGTCAGACCATCCTTTACATTAGGATGTGAGAAGAATGTAGGGTTAAAGTCAATTCCCATATTTCTTTCTTTTGCAAAAGCCACCCATTTAGCAAAGTGCTTAGGCTCGATCTTATCTCTGTCAACAAACTCACCATCTTCAAAGATAGCATAACTTGCGTGCAGATTCAATTTCTTTAAACCTGGTGTGCACTTGATTACCATATCAATATCTGCCATCAGTTCTTCCGGTGTTCTTGCCTTGCCGGGATAATTACCGGTTGTCTGAATACCGCCTGTCAGAGGACCATCATGGTCAAATCCTGTTACATCATCACCCTGCCAGCAATGTAAGGATACTGGAATTGTCTTTAATTTTGCAATTGCAGCATCTGTGTCTACTCCGATCGCAGCATACATTTCTTTTGCTGCCTGATATCTTTCTTTCTGTGTCATGTTCTTTCCTCCTGTTTTATACTGGTTGATATGTTTTTATATCAAATGAATCAAATATTGTCTTTCTTGCCTGTGTCAGATCTGAAAGCTTTCCCGTTGCCAGCATCTGAACTGTCAGATTACCAATGGCTGTTGCCTCTGTAGGTCCTGCATAGACTGTCCTGCCTGTCTGCTTCGCTGTCAGTTCATTCAAATACTGTGCATTTGCTCCACCGCCTACTACGTGGATGCATTCATATGACACGCCTGTCAGTTGTTCAATCTCCTTTACTGTATCCTTATAGCATACTGCAAGACTGTTATAAATTACTGCTGCCAGCTGCGCTGTTGTCTCCGGAACCTGCTGTTTTGTTTCTCTGCAAAATTCCTTTACAGCCTCTGTCATGCTCTCCGGTGCCAGGAACACATCATCATTACAGTCAACAATCGATGCAATCTCTTCTTTCGATGCCATTTCACACAACTGTGCGAAAGAATATGCATCATTGATTTCCTTCTTCAGAGACTGAATCATCCATAGCCCCATAATGTTCTTCAGATAGCGGAAACGATAATCATAACCGCCCTCATTTGTAAAATTGCATGCCATGCTCTGATCTGTACAGTCTGCTTCCTTACGTTCTACTCCCATAAGTGACCATGTACCGGAACTGATATACATTGTCTCCGGTGCATTAGACGGAACTGCCAGTACTGCAGAACCGGTGTCATGGGTTGCTGGAAGCACTACCTTACATGTGTATCCTACTTCCGCAGCAATCTCTGCTGTCAGCTCTCCAAGTACAGTGCCTGCCATCTTGATTTCCGGGAAAATATCCTTAGGATATCCCAAAGCTTCTATCAACTCCATGTCCCAGGTTTTGGTAATCGGGCTGACTAACTGTGTTGTGGTAGAATTGGTATATTCTACACACTTGCGTCCACATAACAGGAAATGAAAATAATCTGGAATCATCAAAAAGGTCTTTGCCTTTTCCAGTTCCTGTGGTTTCTTTTCCTTAATTGCCATCAGCTGATAGATACTGTTGAACATCTGCTTCTGAATACCGGTTCTGTGATAAAGATCCTGTAATGAGATTGTCTCATATACCTTATCATCCATTCCCTGCGTTCTGCTGTCACGATATCCTACGGTATTTCCAATGACCTGATCTGCCTCATCCAGCAGGACAAAGTCTACTGCCCAGGTATCAATTCCCACGCTTACAGGAATTTTACCCAATTCGGCACATTTCTTCATACCTGTTTTAATTTCGTGAAATAATGCCTCGGTGTCCCAGCACAGCTCTCCATCCTTGCGGCTCATACCATTCGGGAAGCGGTGTATCTCCTCCAACACCATCCTTCCATCTTCCATATGAGCCAGAATATGTCTTCCGCTGGACGCTCCGATGTCAATCCCCAGATAATACTCTGTCATAGTTTTATAACCCCCAAACAATCTTACTAACTGTTTCATTAACTACATCATATACAAATTTTGTGTACAAAAAAAGACACCCATTTGTGAAAAAAAGTGTCCTTATTTGCATTATATTAAATTGCTTCTGTATTTCTTTGGAGACATAGCATACTGCTTTCTGAATATCTTATGAAAGTAGCTTAAATTGTCATATCCAACTGCATTGCCTACCTCAGATACGGGCATATCTGTACTCCTAAGCAGAAACGCTGCCTGCTGCATACGCTTCTGCTGTATCAGCTCTGTATATGTCTTACCTGTTCTCTTCTTAATCATGCGGCTCAGCCAGTACAGATCGTAATGAAGACTCTGGGCAAGCTCCGTCAGTTCTCCATCTCTGTAATGTTCTTCCACGAAACGAAGAATGCTCAGTACCACATCCTCTTCTGTCTGTCCATTACCCGTTACGACCTTATCTGTGTGATTGAGCAGCTGCAGGAATAAAAGCCCCATAGTGACCTGATTAATACTTCTTTTATTAGGCTGATTGTGCATCAGTGTCCAGATCAAATTCTCTACCAGATTCTGCACCGGCAGCACATCTGCGACTTTAAAATGCAGATATCCAATATCATTATCTCCCTCACCACGCAGACAGCCAATGATAAAATCACGCAATGGATTCTGTTCTTCTCCCATCATTTGCAGCGATTTATCAAAGAACTCTGGAAGAATGATAAAGTTGACACCTATGTCATTTTCTCCTGCTGCATCAATCTCCTGCGTTGCCTTCTGACTCAGAAACAGTAATTCCCCCTGTCGGAGAATCACTTCTTCTTCGTTAATCAGATGTCTTGTCTGTCCCGAACACATATAGATCACTTCCACATAATTATGGGTATGCTTGGGAAAGTGCACAAAACGGGTATGCGGTCTGACCGTAATCAGTTTGGTCGCATCCAGAAGCTTCCTGCTGTCAAAAACATGTCCCTCTGACTGCACATAGATTGCCTCATTAATCTGCTTTCTGCCATTTAATATTTCCTGTTCTTCCGGTGTTATCTTACGCAACTGTTCTAATAATTCTGCCTTCATTTATCACTGTGTTCTTTCCTGATTGCGGTTTTTCTATTCTGGCTCATAATCTTGAAAAGAGAGCGGATAATCAGCCACAGATTATGTTTTACCTCTGCATCCATGTTGCTTACCGCTTTCCAGGCGCTGGTCAAACCTTTCATTCCCATTGCGTTCAGTTCCACTGTAGTCTTGGCACCCGGTGCATCCAGAACTGCAAACAGACTGTCAACAAAAATCTGTCGGCGTTCCTCATCCAGTGACTCCACCCACTCTTTTAAAGAACGGTCCAGGAATCTGCTGGCATTGGACACAGAATCCAGATATACAAAATTGTTCCTCTTCACTTCCCAGGTCCCCGCGTCATGCTGCATGATACCTTTCTGAGAGCTCTTGACAATATCATATTCTTCTTCATGTCCAAGCAGCATACCGACTATGGAAGATTCTGGCACAATGGTTCTAATTCTTGGCAGCATAGCCTGATATTCAGGGCTGTCCAGAATCTCCTTCTGAAAGCCTGGTCCATCATTGTTATACACCTGAATAATACGATCCTGAATTGTCTTATCGCAGCGAAATGCTGCATATACAGCAAGATTACCGCCCTTGGAGTGTCCGCCAAGAATCAGCTTATGATTTCCTTCTAACGCTGTCTGTTCCACATATTCCACTGCTTCTAACTGGGAAGGCACATTGGCCATCAGCCCCATATTAAAATCCTCCCGCCAGCCCACGATAGTATCATCGGTGCCGCGAAAGGCAATATATCTCGTATCCTCATCTATTTCTATGGTCATAGCGCTGAATTGCTTCTGTAACTCTTCACTGATATGATTCACATAGTTTATGATCTTCATCTGTCCAAATCTCGGACAATCTGCCAGACGAGCAAACAAAAGCGCTGATGTTCTGGTCAGGGAAGCCTCCTTCAGCTTCTCTTCCAGATTGTATTTTGCAAAGAAACGTTTGATAGCTTCTTCTATTGTAATCGCCTGATTATAAATCCCATTTGGCATAATCTCATCCAGATTAACATATGCCATCCACGAAAGAACCAGATTATCAACTGCATTAAACGGGTCTTCGCTTAAACTGATATCTCCCCTCCACTCCAGATAATCCAGAATATTTGCCATGCTCGCACCTCCATGACGTTTACTCTCAGCCTTGCAGCATCCTCGTCAGATACGTTGTCAGCATATCAATTCCCGGTGCATTCTCTCCACCACGGGGAATAATGATATCTGCATATTTCTTGGAGGGTTCCACAAACTCTTCATGCATTGGCTTCACAGTAGAACTATACTGTGAAATAATAGAGTCGATGCTTCTTCCTCTCTCTACCATATCTCTTCTGATTCGACGCATCAGCCGCTCATCTGCATCTGTATCTACATAAATCTTAATATCCATCAGATCCCTAAGCTCTCTGTTCTCCAGAATAAGAATTCCTTCCATGATAATAACCGGCTTGGGTTCTACTGTTATGGTCTCTTTCGCACGGTTATGATTTACATAGTCATAAGTCGGCATCTCTATGGGATAGCCTTTAAGGAGCTTACGGACATCCTCTGCCATTCTCTCTGATTCAAAGGAATCAGGATGATCATAATTAAGCTTGCATCTCTCTTCAAAAGGCATATCATCATGTGCTTTGTAATAATTATCATGGCTGATCACTGCAATATCATTTCCAAAATAATCCTTTACCCGATTGATGATTGTAGTTTTGCCGGAAGCGGAACCTCCTGCAACGCCAAGTACACAGATTTTTCTATTATATCCTTCGTTTTCACGCATTACCGTATTTCTCCTTATAAGCGTACAACTCTATAATATTCTCTACTCTTCGTTTAATGATACGGGGTTCAAATGGTTTGATGACCATATCTGCCACTTTATACTCAAATGCCTTAACCGCAGTTGCCTCAGAAGAATCATCTGTTACGATTACTACAGGAACACGGTTTAAGTAATCCTGTTCTTTCATATGCTCCAGCACACCAAAGCCATCTATCCCCGGCATAATGATATCCAGCAGAATTACCGCCAGTTCATCATACTCCTTGTCAATAATCGCAATCGCTTCCATACCGCCGCCAGCTTCTATTATCTCATAGTTATCACGAAATATTCCACCCAGCATATAACGGTTCATTCCCTTATCATCTACTACAAGTATCTTTTTCTTTGTATTCAATTTATTACCCCATTCCACTATAGCAGGGCTGTTACCACTTTACAGGCATCGCATACCTGCTTATAGGCATCCATTGCGCCTTCCATGCTTCCCTGTCTTAATATTTCCACCAGTTTACTCAACGGCTGGTATACTGCATCCAGACCTAAATTAGCAGCCATACCCTTCAGCCCATGTGCGTATTCAAAAGCATCTGAAGTGTTGTTCTCTCCCAGACTTTCCCTTAGTGCCGCAAAATCCGGATCATCGAAAAATTCAACAAGGAAGCTTTTATATGCATCCTTATTACCCTTCATTCTCTCCAGTGCCTTATCTACATCCACGCCTTTACTTCTTAATATATTCCAGAAATTGTTCTCATTATGCTCAATTTCAAGACCGTGAAGCATCATTCTGTTCTGTGTATCCAATATCCGGTATGCCATTTCCTGCTCCATGTTCTGATCTGACTTGAGCATATATGCCACTCCCCAGAAAGAACCAGCCAGAACATATGCCATTTCCAGATAATCACCTGTTCTGATCTCTCCTGTGGCAGCAGCATTCTCCAGATACCCTGCCAGTCTGAGCAGAAAAGGATTCTCATTCTGTGGCAGGCTGCCGCGATAAACCATCTGCAAGTGGACTGACTCTGAATCCATCTCCTGAATCCTGTCATATTCTGCCTTGGCAATACGATTCATATTCTGTATGAAACTGTCTTCCTCTTTGTAATTATCATCCATAAGACGAAGAAAAGGCTTCGCATACAACGCTGCTACAGCCCTTGCCAATGCATCTTTATCCTCAAATCTCATGTAAATTGCCGAATTCGAGCAGCCGCTCATCTTCGCCACTTTACGTATCGTAAGATTCTCATATCCTTCTTCATTAATAATTTCTATTGCAGCATCCAGAATCTTTCTTCCGATACTGTCTTCAATCAGCATCTGCTTGCTGTCTTCCCCATTTTCATACATAAACCATAGCCCCTCGCAACACCGTTAAGTTTACATAGTAACAACGTTCTTCTAGCATTATTACACTTATTAATGATTTTGTCAATCAAATATCAATCTTTAGCTGTACTTCCTCTTCTGCCTGATGTTTGAAATCGTCTAACTGCTCCTGATTCAAGGTAGGCAGATCCCCCAAAGACTTAACACCAAATGTTCTTAAGAATTCTTCTGTCGTTCCAAAAAGCAATGGACGCCCTGGTGCATCCAGTCTTCCCAATTCCTGAATCAGATTAAATTCCAGTAATCTGTTAATTGCATGGTCACAGCTTACTCCACGGATCTTCTCTACTTCCAGTCTGGTTACCGGCTGTTTGTACGCTACAATAGACAAAGTCTCCAGCAATGTATCTGACATTACATATTTTCTTGGTGCCTTGGCTACTTTGATCAGATACTCATACAGATCAGGCTTTGTACACAGCTGATAGGAATCTTCCAATTCAATAATCGAGATTCCTCTGTCTTCCTCTTGATATTTTTCATTCATCTTGGCAATGATATCTCTGATTTTCTGTGGTTCCATTTCCAATACATGTGTGAGCTTGGACAATTCTACCGAATCTCCCATGGCAAACAGAACTGCTTCAATAATTGCCTCTGCTTTCTTTGTATCCACCTCTATCTTATTCTCCCATCAATATAGTATTCCATATTTCTCCAACATCATGCAGCCAGGCTTGATGTGATCATAATATCTCCGAAGGTATCCTCCTGCTCAACAGAAAGGATTCCCTGCTTCATCATTTCAAGAACAGCAAGAAATGTTACAATGATCTCCATCTTGCTTCCCTGCCTCTCCAACAGATTACGGAAACTGAATTTCTTATGATTCTTTACAAATTCTTCAATATACCCCTGCTTCTCTTCCAGATTGATCTCGTCCTTCTCAATCTTACCAAACTGGCTTCTGATCGGGTCAATCTTGTCTTCCTGTCTCCGAATACATGACTTGAATATTTCATGCAGCTTGGCAAGATTCATATCTCCAAGCAGTTCCTCATAATCCACAGGATAGTGATAATCCTCTACTTCCTTAGGCAGCATAGGTCTCTTATACCAGCTCTTTGCTGCATCGACCTGTCTGTCACGCAACTCATATGACATATATTTATACATCTTATATTCCAGAAGCTTCTGTACAAGTTCTGCTCTTGGATCTTCCTCTTCGCCTTCTTCATTTACTTCTTTTGGAAGCAGCATACGGCACTTAATGTCCAACAGGGTAGCCGCCATGACAAGGAATTCACTCATGACATTCATATCTTCATGTTCCATCTGTCTGATGTATTCCAGATACTGATCTGTTACTTCTACGATAGGAATATCATAAATATCTATTTTATTCTTCTCAATCAGATGCAGCAGCAAATCAAGAGGTCCCTCAAAGACCTCCAGCTTTACAGAAAGTGCCATCTTCTACTCTCCTTTCACCAGATCAACAACATATAACTCCGCAGGGTTGAAGAAACGAAGCTGTATCGTATGCGATCCCATTCCTCTGCCAAGCAGCATTGTTGTCTTCCCACTATGGAAAATTCCACCATCATACTTTGGAAAGAGCGTATAAGCCGGTGAAATGACACCGCCAACCAGCGGTAATCTCATAATGCCGCCATGCACATGCCCTGACAGCACCAGATCAGCCCCCCACTTTGCATATTCTTCAAAATACTCCGGGTTATGCGCCATCAGAATATTACAATATTCTTTTAATGGTTTCCCCAGTTTTCTATTCATATAATCCAGGGGCATAGGTCGTTTCTTAAAGCGTTTGAAATATTCCAGGCCCAGTTCAAATCCCGTCAGTGCTATTCCATACTCTTCCAGTCTGATTGTTTCATCACTGAGTATTTTCACATTCTCATGCTGAATACCCTTCATCAGCCTGTTGTACATATCTCCATAATAATCTGCTCTGTACTTGAGTTTGGATTCATGATTACCTGGCGAATAATAAATCCTGTATTTTCCACTCAGTGCATTTACAAACTGGATTCCCGTATCTACCGGTTCATCCTGATGTGAAGTCACCAGATCTCCAACTATAAGGATAAAATCCGGATTTGCCTGTTCAATCTCCCGGATAACCTTATCATTGTCTTTTCCATACACCTTATTATGTAGATCGGAAACCATAACAAAGCGGCAGTTTTTCCTTAAATTCGGCAAAACAAATTGCTGTTTTGCTACCACAAAACGATTTCCATCTACCACACCTACAATCAGTAATGCTGCAATTATTATCAACAGCAGAATAATGACCACTTTTATCATCCTTCTACTCCTCTTCGTCTCCCCAGATATCTGCACTAGAGCAGATACAACTTATATACCCTGTATAAATAATCCCATATACCGGCGCGCTCTACAGACTGAACCGTCAGCATGGCAACACTGCCAAGCTCCTGCCCGTTCAGCGTATATCTGATTCTGCCCGCTTCTTCTCCCTGTTCAAAAGGTGCAGACAGATCATCCCTGTATTCGTATGTCTTTATGATCTGACTAAAATCTGCTCCCGATGTATCCAGATAACGAAATTCACCTTCCGGGACTACGGCAACCTGTGTCTCTTTTCCACCTGCAACCTTGACAGTTTCCAGCGGTTCCCTGTTCTCATCCACATATAATCTGGTCATGGCAAACCCATATTCCAACAGGCTTTTCGCCTCTGCAAAACGCACTTTAAAATCAGGTGCTCCCATCACAACCGCGATCATGTCTATTCCATCCTTGTTCGCCGTTGCACTGAAACAGTATTTTGCAGTACTGGTCGAACCAGTCTTCAATCCCGTTGCCCATGGATACTGTTTTAACAGTTTATTGGTACTGGATAAGGTAAAAGGCTTGCTTCCCTGTCTGGTCACATGGGTAATATCTTCCATCCATATCTTCGTATATTCATATATCGCAGGGTATCTGTTAATCAATTCTCTGGACATAGTTGCCACATCACGGGCTGTTGTATGATGTCCGCTGTCTGATGTCAGACCGCAGCAATCCAGAAAATGTGTATTATCCATTCCCAACTGTGCAGCTTTCTCATTCATCATATTCACAAATCCGCCTTCACTGCCTGCAATATATTCAGCCATGGCTACAGAAGCATCATTGCCGCTGGCTACTGTAATACACTTGATCAATGTATCAACTGTCTGTATCTCTCCTTCTTCCAGAAAGACCTGCGATCCTCCCATCGACTTGGCGTGGGCACTCGTCACCACTTCATCCTCCAGCTTGATCTTGCCCTTTTCCAGATTTTCAAAAATCAGTAATAAGGTCATGATCTTCGTGATGCTGGCTGGACTTCTGACTTCGTCCGGATTTTTTTCAAATAAAACAGTCCCCGTAGATGCCTCCATCAAGATTGCACTTGGGGATGTAAGCTCTATCTGTGCACATACTTCCATCCTGCAGATTGGCATCATCAATACTTCTATCCATATGAGCACAGCACTTAATATTCTTATCCACGTTTTCTTCGTTTTATTCATAGAATCGCCTCTTACATCTCTTAAAAACAATCTATGAATCGAAAAATCTTTTTATACTCTTATTTTCTACTTTCTATGTATTCTGAAATATATCTTCTGCACTTCCCACTGATTCCTGTTGCCACTGCAAAATGATATCCAAAATCAAACAGTGCCATGACAAACACCAGTCCGATGGTTCTGATTCCCCAGGCGACAGGATATCTGTCAATCAGCTTCATAATCTTATCAAACAAAAAAGTAATAATAATGACTGCATAGAAGCCCCAGGCAATTGTACTCTCCAGACATACAATCCCCTTATAATTACATGGTTTGTCATGATAGTCCCACCATACTTCTCCAAACAGACGAAGCATAAGCTTGGCTACCAGATATTCAAACACCGTTGCCAGGACAGCTCCGACAAAATACAGAGCTACCAGATTATTGGCAAACGGATGCAAAACCAGATATCCAACCACAGCTCCCACTCCATAAATTGGACAAAATGGACCTGTCATAAATCCTCTGTTAGTCAGTTTATGATTGCAGAATGACATATATATGGATTCTACCATCCAGCCTAACACACTAAACAAAAAGAAACACGCCGTCAAATGATAAAAATCATATCCGGCAAATTCTCTGATCCACATGATTCACTACTCTCCCTCATCTACCTTAGAACGAAAAAATCCCTGGCAGTATTGCCAAGGATTCATTCATGGCAATGAAACCACCTTCAGGTGTTCCATTGTACTTATTAATTATATTTACGTTTTCTAGCTGCTTCAGACTTCTTCTTACGTTTTACGCTTGGCTTCTCGTAATGCTCTCTTTTACGGATTTCCTGCTGAATTCCGGCTTTCGCACAACTTCTCTTGAATCTACGTAAAGCGCTGTCTAAAGTTTCGTTTTCTTTTACGATTACATTTGACATGCTATCACACCTAACCTCCCTCCAGCCCTATTATTGTGTGCCAGACTGTTCGGGTATACTTAATTGCACACCTAAGATTATATCAGATATCTTGAATACGTCAACAGTTTTTTGCATATTTTTTTATTTTTTTGTTCTTTATGCGAAATTACAGCTGATTCTCCAATACTTTAGCTACTTCTGCAATTGCCTGATCTACTCCTGCAGGATTCTTACCGCCTGCCTGAGCCATGTTAGGACGACCGCCACCGCCGCCACCTACAAGAGCCGCAATGCCCTTGATCAGATTGCCTGCATGCGCGCCCTTTGCCATTGCTTCATCTGTAGCCATTGCGATTAAATTCACCTTGCCATCTGCAACAGATGCCAGTACAACTACGCCTTCACCAAGTTTAGCCTTGAGCTGATCGCCCAGATCACGGAGAGCATTCATATCTACACCATCTACCTTGGCAGCCAGAAGCTTCACACCCTTGATTTCAACAGTCTTGTCCATAACGTCTCCAAGGGCTTCCTTAGCAGCCTTGCTCTTGAGAGATTCATTCTCACTCTGCAATGCTTTCATTTCAGCCATCAGATGTTCCAGACGCTCTGTCAGTCCAGCCGGAGTTGTCTTTACAATCTTAGCACTCTTATCAATAGTTTCTTCTAATTCTTTATAATAACGTAATACGCCATTACCTGTTAATGCTTCAATTCTTCTGACACCGGCAGCAACACCACTCTCAGAAAGAATCTTAAATGCCATAATAGCACCTGTATTTGGTACATGTGTACCACCACAAAGTTCGGTTGAGTAATCACCCATCTTGACAACGCGGACTACATCACCGTATTTCTCACCGAACAATGCCATTGCACCAGTCTTCTTGGCTTCTTCCAATGACAGGTTTTCTGTTACAACAGGAAGATTATTAGCAATCTGCTCTACTACCTGCTGTTCAACCTTGGCAATCTCTTCCTGGGTCATAGCCTGGAAATGAGTAAAGTCAAATCTTAATCTGTCTTCATTTACAAAAGAACCTGCCTGTTCTACATGAGAACCGAGAACATTTCTCAATGCCTTCTGTAATAAGTGTGTTGCACTGTGGTTCTTACATGTATCTGCTCTCTTTGCAGCATCTACACTCAGCGTAACAGTGTCGCCTACTTTGATCATACCCTTTGTAACAACACCGACATGTCCAATCTTGCCACCAAGAAGCTTGATTGTATCTTTTACCCGGAATTCAGCATCTGGAAGTGTAATCACACCTGTATCTGCTTCCTGTCCACCCATTGTCGCATAGAAAGGAGTCTCATCTACAATGATTGTTCCTGTCTGTCCATCAGTCAGTGCGTCTACCAGTTCATCCTCTGTAGTCAGAACTGTTACTTTAGACTGATGTGTTAATCTGTCATAACCTACAAATTTACTTGTGATACTTGGATCAATGGATTCATATACAGTAACGTCAGCACCCATATAATTGGTTACTTTACGTGCTTTACGTGCAGTCTCTTTCTGCTCTTTCATTGCAGCCTGGAAGCCCTCTTCATCTACTGTGAAGCCTTTTTCTTCCAGAATCTCAATTGTCAGGTCAATAGGGAATCCGTAAGTATCATATAGCTTGAAAGCGTCTGCTCCTGCAAGTACTTTCCTGCCTTCCTGATTCAGCTTCTCTTCCATATCATTCAGAATAGAAAGTCCCTGATCGATTGTCTTGCTGAATTTATCTTCTTCCTGAATCAGAACGTTGAAGATAAAGTCTTTCTTCTCTTCCAGTTCTGGATAACCATCTTTACACTCATCAATAACTGTCTGTGCGATCTTGGTCAGGAACTTGCCTTCGATTCCAAGCAGTCTTCCATGTCTTGCAACACGGCGGATGAGTCTTCTCAGTACATATCCTCTACCTTCATTAGATGGAAGGATACCATCAGAGATCATGAATGTTGAAGAACGCATATGGTCTGTGATCAGACGGATAGATACATCTGTCTTCTCATCCTTCTGATATTCTACACCTGCTACTTCACAGATCTTGTCACGGATTGCTTTCATTGTATTAATATCAAATACAGTATCTACATCCTGTACTACAACTGCAAGTCTCTCAAGACCCATGCCTGTATCAATATTCTTCTGTTCCAGTTCTGAATAGTTACCATGTCCATCACCATCGAACTGTGTAAATACATTATTCCATACTTCCATGAAACGGTCGCAGTCACAGCCTACCTTGCAATCAGGCTTACCGCAGCCATACTTGATACCTCTGTCATAATAGATCTCAGAACATGGACCACATGGACCAGCGCCATGCTCCCAGAAGTTATCACATTCTCCAGTCTCAGGATCACGGTAGAATCTGGTAATCTTTTCTGCCGGGACACCAATCTCGTCTGTCCAGATATGGAATGCTTCGTCATCTTCACTGTAAATAGAAGGATATAACCTCTCAGGATCAAGTCCTACTACTTTTGTCAGGAATTCCCAGCTCCATGCCAGAGATTCATGCTTAAAATAATCTCCAAAAGAGAAGTTACCAAGCATTTCAAAGAAAGTAAGATGTCTTGCCGTCTTACCTACATTCTCGATATCACCTGTTCTGACACACTTCTGACAGGTTGTCACTCTACGTCTGGGTGGAATCTCCTGTCCGGTAAAATATGGCTTGAGAGGTGCCATACCTGAATTGATGATCAACAGACTGTTATCATTATGAGGCACTAAAGAGAAGCTCTTCATTGCCAGATGTCCTTTGCTTTCAAAAAATTCGAGAAACATTCTTCTCAAATCGTTTACTCCATAGTTTTCCATGGTTTATCCTCCATCCATATATGTTCGTAATTGCTCTATCTTTCACAAAACTCACACAAATAAAAGTACTGATCCACAGACCAGCACATTTATTATAGTTTAGCTCTTATTCCTTGTCAAATAGAAATATAGGATTTTTCGAGATACATTCGATGAACTTGTTCACCGGCAATGGTTTGGAAAAATAATATCCCTGGAGATAATCGCACCCAAGCTGTGTCAGCTTCTGTGCCATCTCCCGTGACTCCACTCCTTCTACCACGATCTCCATGTTCATCTCTTTAATCATATTAATGCTCGCACATAATGCAATCATTGCACGTTCATTTTCAAAAGAAGACCACAGAATAGATTTGTCTATCTTTACAATCCTGAAAGGAAGCGTCATCATATAGGTAATTGTGGAATATCCTGTTCCATAATCGTCCAGTGAGAAACTTACTCCCATTTCACTGATCTTACGCATATTGTCCGCCAGAATTGCTTTACTCTGGGCAAGCGCAGTCTCTGTTATCTCAAGATTAAGCAGCTGCGGATCAATTTCATATTTTTCAAGAGTTTTCTTAATCTCTTCCGGCAAAATATCCTGCATACATTCAATAACAGATAAATTAACTTCTATATAATGAAGCCCATACTTTGTAATATCTTCTTTCTGTAGGAAACGGCACACGCTTTCCAGCACCATTTGTCCGATTTCTATAATCTTGCCGTTCTTCTCGGCAATAGGAATGAATTCTTCCGGTGAAATGAAGCCCATTTCCTCATCATACATCCTCAGTAACGCCTCTGCTGCAATGATCTTTTGCTCCTTGACGCCATAAATTGGCTGATAATATACCTCGAAGCTTGTCTTTTGCAGCGCACGCTCTATCGCCCGTTCTATCTCGCCATATCTTTTCATGTACGCAACATCAAGATGTCCACCCTCATACATACTGCCTCCATGAAGTGACGGCATAATCTCCAGATATGCAAGATAACTGTATATGTCATTAATATTTCTTACATCATCAGGAATACTCAGAAAAGCTCCAACACCCCACACTGTAATCTCATTTCCATATATCTTCCATTGCTTCTGCACTTTATTCATAAGATTCTTTGCAATGTCATAAGCCTTATCTGTGTCTGCCCCATCCAATATGACTGCAAAACGCGCATCACGCAGATAATAAACCCGATCCCTGCCCTGAAGACTGCACAGCTCATATGTAACCTCCCGCATTAATTTCTTATAGCTCTCCAGTCCATATCTGTCCTGAATGGCGCTTTTGTCACGGAATCGTATGACTACCAGATGACCCTTGACCTTCTGCCCTGTCAGAGATTCCATTTTACAGGAAAAGGCATATTGATTCAACGCACTCGTATCAGAATCCAGCATACGATTGGTCTTTGGCACATTCAGATACACCCATAGCATACCTATTGTCAGTGTAAAGCTCTCAATGTTAAAGCCTGGGAACGCATATTGTAAAAAAGCTCCCAGCGCAGGAATCATTACAAATACAAGTAATGCAATTTTACGCGACCAGTCCAGTGCATGCCCATATCTGATCAGATGCCATATAGCAAACACGATATAACAGATTGCAAAAATATAATACAGCCATATCTGCTGTCCACGGACATAATTGCCCTGTACATCTGTCAGGAAAAGCCAATGAAACTTTATATTCCCAAAAATCAGAAAAAATCCATACAGATTTGTAATGGCGCATACGATTTTCCATTCTTTAGAGACCAGTTTGCCAGAATCCGTACACAACACAATATAACCTGCATATCCTACTATAATGAATTGTCTGGTAATCAGATAAACCGTATTCAAAAGATAGATTGCTCTTGTAGGCAGCCGATACCATATACCATTGAGCCCAAGTCCCAGATCCAACAGATTGGATATAACTACGATCCACATCAGCAGCATTAATATCCGATTGTCCTTCGTCGGTATCCTATATCTTAAATAAAAGGATGCCAACAACGTAAAACTCAAGATTACAGAACTGATTACAAAATACAGACTATTTTCCATTATGATAACTCCTAAAGCTCAACAGCAAAATCCATTTCACTGAAACAATATACATTTTACCATATTTTCTATTATTAATATATAGATTTTAAATGTATACAGTATTTATTTATGCATAATTATGTTTTGTCTGTATATTATGTTCACTTGCATTGGATATATTATCGAATATCAAAAAAGCACCTCCTTTATCAGCCTGTTATACTGATAAAAGAAGTGCTTTGATTACTTATATGTTTTAGAATGTAAACTTATCTGCAAAATATGCATCCAGTTCATCAATAGGTATTCTTACCTGTTCCATGGAATCACGGAAACGAATGGTTACTGCATGATCTTCCTCTGAATCAAAGTCATAAGTAATGCAGAATGGTGTACCAATCTCATCCTGACGTCGATATCTCTTACCGATATTTCCTCTGTCATCAAATTCGCAGTTATATTTCTTGGACAGCTGTGCATAGATCTTCTCAGCGCCCTCGTTAAGCTTCTTGCTTAATGGAAGAATACCGATCTTAACAGGAGCAAGTGCCGGATGGAAATGTAATACGGTTCTTACATCACCCTCTCCAATCTCTTCCTCATCATATGCTGCGCAAAGGAATGCCAGTACAACACGGTCTGCACCTAATGAAGGCTCGATAACATAAGGAACATATTTCTCTTTCTTCTCATCATCAAAGTAAGACATATCCTGTCCTGATGTATTCTGATGCTGTGTCAGGTCGTAATCAGTTCTGTCTGCGATTCCCCATAACTCGCCCCAGCCAAATGGGAAGAGGAATTCAATATCAGTGGTTCCCTTGGAATAGAAGCATAACTCTTCAGGTGAATGATCGCGCAGACGCATCTCATCTTCTTTGATACCAAGACTTAACAGCCAGTCGCGGCAGAATGCTCTCCAGTACTGGAACCATTCAAGGTCAGTGCCCGGCTCGCAGAAGAATTCAAGTTCCATCTGTTCGAACTCTCTGGTACGGAAAGTAAAGTTACCAGGTGTAATTTCGTTTCTGAAAGACTTACCGATCTGACCAATACCAAATGGAATCTTCTTTCTGGAAGTTCTCTGCACATTCTTAAAGTTTACGAAAATACCCTGTGCAGTCTCCGGTCTTAAATATACAGTATTCTTGGCATCCTCTGTAACACCCTGGAAAGTCTTGAACATCAGGTTGAACTGACGAATATCTGTAAAGTTGTGTTTTCCACAGCTTGGGCATGGAATCTGATTCTCTTCGATGAACTGCATCATCTTTTCCTGACTCCATGCATCTACAGACTCTGTCAGAGTGATGCCCTTTTCCTCACAATAATCCTCAATCAGCTTATCTGCACGGAAACGCTCATGACATTCCTTACAATCCATAAGAGGATCAGAGAAACCACCCAGATGTCCAGAAGCTACCCATGTCTGAGGATTCATCAGAATAGCACAGTCAACACCTACATTATAAGGGTTCTCCATGACGAATTTCTGCCACCATGCTCTCTTTACATTGTTCTTCAGCTCTACACCAAGGTTACCATAGTCCCAGGTGTTCGCAAGTCCACCGTAGATCTCTGAGCCAGGATATACAAATCCTCTCGCTTTTGCCAAAGCAACAATTTTGTCCATTGTCTTTTCCATTATTCTTTCCTCACCTTATCGTTATTTATTTGAATACAACAACGCTAACACCCTGCGTTTGTTCTATATCTGCCGTTTTTTTGGAAACAACGTTTATATTGTCCCCCACATATAATATATCTCCATAACATTCCAGTCTAAGACCATTCTCCATTGAATCAGGTATTTCCATAAGTACTATGTGGTGTTCACCCATCTCCAGCAATTCCTGCTTGCCAATTCTGTCTGTCTCATCTCTGGCACTGACCAATGACAGGTTCAGATCATAACCTGCTGCATATGCCTCCTGAACTGTTCCAACAAACAGCAATTCACTGTTATATCCCATATAAGTAGCAGCACTGTCATACTTCATGTTGACTTTGACCTTGTCATCCGTTACTTCACTGCGTGTTAATGTGATCTCTGCTGTGGGATTCTGTGTGCAATACTGCTCTATCGAATCTCCAATCATGGTATTGAGACCTTCCAAATCATAATATTCCTTATCAAAGCTTTCTACAATGGTATTCTCCACACTGCCATTTTTTGCAAGTGTCAGGGAATTCATGTCAGTCTCCCCGGCGTCTGTACCGGAACCGCATGCTGTCAGGCACAGCATCAGCACTGCCAGCATTCCTGCCGTGTTAAATTTCTTCATAATCTCCTCCACAACAAATCCCTAATGGATTCTGCGTCCTATTATAACCAACTTATTCAAGATTTTCAAGTATTTCAAGACTTTTAAAATCTCTGTCAAAGGTCTGTCTGCATAATCGCCTGTTGAATTCTCTCAACTGCTCCAATACTTCTTCATTTACCAGAAAACGATACAGCTTCTCTACCGGTGTCTTCATTATGTAGTCTATCGTATATCGCGTGGATTCCAGCAGATCCTCCGTAATCAGGCGAACATCAAATTCTCCATTGATCATAATGGATTTGATTTCAAATATACATCTTGTCAGTTTGTGCGGAATCGACTCATTGCCCAATGCTCTCAATGACTGATAGATCAGCTTGAGCAGTTCTATCTCATCATTATTCTCTCTGGAATAATAATCGCATATTTCCAGAAAATACATCCCATAATATGCCCCGATAAAATCCTGTCTGAGTTCTTCAAAATAATTGGATATGTCAGCCTCTGCCATTGTGTAGGAATTTCTGCCGGCATATAATCGAAATTGTCCAAAAGAGAAAGGGTTGCTGGGTGCCATCAGGCGGTTTCCCGCCTTTCTGGCAGCTCTGGCAAATGCGGATATCTTACCTTTTTCCCTGGTAAGTATTACAACACGTCTATCATATTCTCCGATTGGTTCTGTTTTGATCACAATTCCCGTTACCGTGATATAATCCTGCATTTCTGCATTCACCTGCATTTCCCGTCTTATTCTTAGTGGCAGGATACCCCTTATATGTCAGATAATCGCTTATCTGTCCCGTTCTTGCAAAGCGGTTCCATCCATTCTCGTACATTGTATTTCCTCCCGTATCTCATTCCCTATACGGTTAGGATTTACTTAATGCATAGATTCTATTCGGTCTCTTTGGGATCGTAGCCAAAATTCTTAATCAGATAATCACTGTCTCTCCAGTCCTTCTTTACCTTTACCCACAATTGAAGATTCACATGCTGTTCCAGCAGATCTTCAATTTCAGGTCTTGCCAGTGAACCGATCTTTTTAAGCATGGTGCCACCTTTTCCTATGATAATGCCCTTATGGGAATCCTTCTCACAGATAATAGTCGCATCTATATCCACGATCTTCTTGCTGAACTTCATGGATTCGATTGTGACTGCCACTCCATGAGGAATTTCTTCATCAATGCTTCTGAGAACCTTCTCACGGATCAGCTCTGCTACAATCTGTCTCATTGGCTGATCTGTAATCGTATCTTCATCATAAAAAGCAGGACCATAAGGCAAGTATTTCATAATAAGTTTAATCAGTGTGTCCGTATTGTCATCTTTTAATGCTGACACTGGTACTATTTCTGCAAAATCCATCAGTTTGCGGTATGCATCAATGTACACAAGGAGCTGCTCTCTTTTCACCGTATCAATCTTATTAACAACCAGAATCACAGGTACTTTTACTTTACTCAGCTGTTCTACAATATGCTGTTCTCCAGCCCCGATATAATCTGTAGGTTCAACAAGCCATAATACAACATCTACTTCCTTGAGACTATGCTCTGCCACATTGACCATATAATCGCCCAGCTTGTTCTTCGCCTTATGAATACCTGGTGTATCCACAAAAACAATCTGCCCTTCGTCTGAAGTATATACAGTCTGGATCTTATTTCTTGTTGTCTGTGGCTTCTTGGATGTAATGGCTATTTTCTGTCCTATCAGGCAATTCATCAATGTTGACTTTCCTACATTAGGTCTTCCTATCAGAGCTGCAAAACCTGATTTATACTGCTTATTTTCCTGCATCTTTTTTTCCTTCCTGTTCCTGTATGTTCTGTATCTGCTGTACTTGCTGCATCTGTTGTTTCTTTCTTTTTTCCTGTACTTTCTGACTGTGCTTCTGCTCCATATGGATAATGAATCTGACAATCAATGCCAGAATACCAACCATCGCAAGGAATACCACAATAGATGGAATATGTATAATGAACTGAATAAAGAAGTTCTTAATACCGTTTCCTACACTGTAGAGATTCTCCTTAAAGCCTGTGCTGATTCTCTCCCAGGTGCCCTTCTGTTCCTGTGGTGTATATCTCACAACCTCATCAATATCCAGATATACTGTACTGTAATCAATCTGGTTATCATACGTACGAAGCTGTGATTCCTTGCTGTCGAGTTCATACTGCACTTCTGTCAGCCTGCTCTCAATCGTCAGAATATCATCCAGACTTTCAGCGGTCTCCAGAAGCTCCAACAGACGCTGCTGTTCTGTCTCCAGCATCTTTTTACGGCTTTCCACATCCACATAATCCAGTGTCACATCTTCTACATTTTCCTGTCGATATGTGATATTAGACACACCCTCGACCATTTCAAGGAAAGTATCCAGTTTTTCTTTAGGGATGCGGATTGTCATACTTCCATAACGATTGCTTCCATTTCCCTGTGTGCTGAAATACTCCGTATAACCGCCAAGCTCCGCAATTTTCTTATCCAGTGTATTCAGAAGCCCATCATAGTCCTCTGTCTCTACTGTCATGTTCACAGTCTTGATCAGTTTGCGATTGGTCTCCTGTATGGCAGTACTTGCTGTATTATCTGCAGAAGCATCCTCTGACACAGCACTTTCTGAATAAAAATCGCTTCCGCCATCCGTATATGCCTTCGAATTGGCCACTGCTCCGGATGTATCACTATAACCGGATGAGGAACCGCATCCAGTCATCATGATCGTTGTTGACAGCAGTGCTGCTGCCAGTTTCCATCTGGTCACATCTTGCCTCTTTTTCATAGAATCCCTCCTCATTTTCTCTTAATGAAACAAATTCTCAATCATACCAAACATTTCTTTATTCTCTTCTATTATTTGACCGTTTCCTACTACGCATACAGCATTTTCTTCCATAATGGCATCCATATAATCTGCCAGGGCACGAATATCTTCCTGTGTACATCCAAGAAGCTCATCTCTCTCCTTCTGCAGATCAGCATAATCCATATGAGACAGGTAAGCACTCAGGGATCTGCTGCCTTTTGTTGCAGGTGTCATAGGTATATCCCAGTCACTGATTGCTCCTATGATATACTTGGTCATTGTTCTCTCATCTGCTGTAAAGCTTCTCAGATAATCTCCGGCTTTCTCATATACTTCCATTGTCTTCTTCAGGTTAGGATCACGATAGGATACGAAATAGCTCTCTCCCGTCTTGGCAAAGCTGCACATACATCCATAAGAGCCACCCTTAACACGGACGTTAATCCACAGATAATCATAGCCCATGATTACTTTCAGAACACGGAGTGCACCTGTGTAAGGATAATCATAACCATTTCCCTTATAGCTTCCCGCTCTTGCTACATACTGAATCTGCGCTGAGGTTGCAAAGCCTTCATTCAATTTATTCAGTACTATCTGAAGCTTCTCCTTTAGAACCTGTGTTGTATACAAAGAAGCTTTTAATCCGGGAATCAGCTTGGCAAATGTCTCATATCCTTCCTCTTCAGCTGTATAGTCCATCAGCATCAGATTCTCCGGACGGAAAATACATTGTGCCAGCTGTTTAAGCTTGTCTGCCAGTTCATCTTTATACGAATCATACTCTGCTTCCAGCTTCTCAAGAAGTCTATAGCAGGGCATACCACTTACCAGCTCCATAATTGCCGCCGTCTCGCTGAAATAAGACAATGCACGTATTGCAGCCAGAGAATGTCCTGAAGACGTCATGCTTCCCTGCATTCTGGATTTCAATTCGGCAATGATCTCGTAGATTCTGTCCCGGTCATCCATTCTGGAGGTTGTCATAATCTCCTGTAATAATGCAAATGTATTGGCAAGCTCTCCATACATTGCCTTCGTCTTTACTTCAAAGGTAAGGCTGTATTCATCCAGTTTCTTTGAATTCGTATAAGTATTCACAGTAGATGAGATACCGCCTGTATGAATGTTGATTTCATTATAAAGCTCACCATAGCTGTAATTCTGTGTATCCACATAGCCAAGAACATTTTTGAGGATACCCATATAGGCGAATAACTCCTGTGGAATATTGGATACATCAAAGACAAGCTTCACATAGCCAATTCCATTGGTCTGAAGCTGATGGAACAGTACCTTGGTATCTCCTGCCACTCTCTCTTCATTGACAAAGCCTTCTGCTTCTTTCTTCATATCTGCCCTGGTCAGCATGGGAATCTTAGACAATGCTTCTGGTGAATCCCCTGCATCCTGATAATCGTGGAGCGCATGTGTCTCTTCAACAATCTTTAAAATCTTCTCCTGACTCAAAGCTGCCTTATACGCCTGTAACTTATCAGCCAGCGCTTTATCATTGGCAGCTGTCAATCCTTCTTTAGGCGATACCATCAGAATAGATTTGTGCTGGTTGTGAAGCAGATATTTATCAATCAGTTCTTCATAATAATTGGTATTGATCTTCTCACGTAATGTCTTAAAAATGTCATTGGCTTCGATCATGTCAAATGCCATCTTGTCATCATAAAGCCAAGAGTCAAACATCTGCAGACCGTACATCAATCCCTTGGGATAAGAACCAAAATCCGCTTCTCTGTACTTGAATTCATAATAGTTCAATGCAGCCAGCAATGCCTTTTTATCCAGACCTTCTTTCACGATACGAGCCAGTTCTTCTTCAATTGTCTGTACGAATTCATCCTTCTGGGAATCATTGGCATTCTTTGCCACAATTGAGAAATATGGCTGATATACACCATTCTCATATACGCTGTATACCTCTGTTCCTATATTCTTATGGATCAATGCCAGTTTCAGCGGTGCTCCCGATGAAGAACACAATGCATAATCAATCAGCTGCATCGCATAATATAATTCTTTATCCAGGCTGGTTCCTACTACAGTATTGTATGATAAATATGTGTTATCTTCTAAGGACTCACCCTCCATGACAGGATAATCCTTCTGAATAAATACAGGCTGCGCAAAAGGCTTCTGTAACTGTACCGCAGAATCAATCTGTAAACTGTCAAATTTACTCAGATATTCCTCATCCATCCATCTTAATTTCTCTGCCATATCCATATCACCATACAGGTAAATATAGCTGTTGGAAGGATGATAATATCTACGATGGAAGTCCAGAAATGCCTCATAGGTAAGCTCCGGGATTACCTTAGGATCTCCACCTGATTCCACTCCATATGCCGTATCCGGGTATAAGGAATTCAATACTTCTCTATCATGGACATCGTCTGGTGAAGAGAAAGCTCCCTTCATTTCATTATAAACGACACCATTGATCGTTAATTCATCCTCAGGACTCTCCATTTCATAGTGCCAGCCCTCCTGACGAAATATCTTCTCTTCCTTATATATATTAGGATAAAAGACAGCATCCATATATACATGGCACAGATTCTGAAAATCCTTGTCATTGCAGCTTGCTACAGGATATACTGTCTTATCAGAATATGTCATTGCATTCAGAAATGTATTCAGAGAACCCTTTACCAGTTCTACAAATGGGTCCTTGACCGGAAATTCCTTAGAACCGCACAATACAGTATGTTCAATAATGTGTGGAACACCTGTGGAATCTGTAGGTGGCGTTCTGAATCCAATACAGAATACCTTGTTATCATCATCATTTTCAAGCAGGGCGATTCTTGCTCCTGTCTTCTTATGTCTGAGCAGATAACTCATGGAATGGATATCCCTGATTTCTCTCTTCTCAATTATTTCATATGCTGTTACGTCTTCAATTCTAGCGTTTTTCATTCTACTACCGTGCCTTTCCATTAGATACTGATTGCCATTAATGCCAGCTTGGAGATGGAAACATCTTCTATCTGAGCTTTTCCTTCCATCACAAGGCTGGCATACTGCTTTTGAAATTCATCAAAAGAACAGACCTTGTGAATCCACTTTTTCTTAATCTTTCCACTCAAGCTTTTCTTATCCACACTGTAGAAAAATCTTATCTGCATCTTCAGCTGTTGAAAGATTCTATAGGAAAAAGCATCCTTGTGTACCGTCATGATATGATCTGTAAGCTTCACATCAACCGTTGTATCCTTCGACACATATGCACTGATAATCGCTTTGAATTTGAAAGGTACATCCTCTTTGTCCAGTATTTCCTGATAGGTCAGCTCTTTACCAAAATATACATGGCCCGTATCCTGGATCACGTATTTAAAATCATCATTATTTTCCATTATAATTCTGCATCCTCTTCAATGTATTCCATATGATTTGCAGAAAGCTTAATTGCATCCCGGATCTCTTCTTCATCCATCTGCATCTCCTGCGCTAATTCTGCAACTGTAACTTTACGCATGAGTTCTTCTGCCATTTCCTTTGATTTATCATTGACCAGATTTACCTTGTCCAGTACCTTCTCACCTGTCTGATGGCTGTCTGTATCGTCACTGATGTATTCCTCCATGGCATCCATGATCATTTTAGCCAGAAAACCATCAATCTCTTCGATTGACTCCACACAGTCCAGCATCGTTACACCCATGGAAAGCGCCACATTACCTTCTCCGATCAGATCCTCCACCAGAGCACCCTGTCCAGCATAAAGCTTGGCAATCTCTACCACCTGCGGAAGGAAAATCTCTATCAGCTTATTGCAGGCAGAATTGTCCTGTGCCAATGCAGACATCATAACCGCACGCTTCTCTCCATCCGATACCTCTGGCAGATCCTTCAGTTCTTCCAGATACATATTCAGATAATTCGTATCTTCACTGGGCAGATTCGCATTCTGTTCCGCCGGTGTATCAATTCCTATATGATTCTTATTCAGATATTCGTGAATCAAGCCCATCTGTTCTTCTGTCAATGAAAGGGATTCAAATGCCTCACTGATCTGCTCACTGGTAAGCATGTTCTCCTGTAATCTGGCTGTGTCCTTTAACTGTTGAAGAGTCTGAGCAAACTCTAACTGATTCATTTCCATATTTTCTATAACCAAACCTTTCTTTACCAATTATTGTACATGAGTATGTGTGAACAGATGATCCTGACAATACTCATAATTACCATTGCACTTTGAACAGAAGCGAAATTCCAGATCAGGATATTCCTCGCTTGTTCTTCCGCAGATGGCGCATTTGTGCTTTGCTACAGACATAGGCTTGGCTTTCTTGACTTCCTTACGATAATCGTGGCGCCTCTTCACCTGTCTTGGGGATATTCGCATACCGATACCAGTTCTCGTAATCAGCATAAAAATGATAAAGTAAAGCAATGGTCCCAATACAATAATACGATCTACAATCCAGGATGCTGAAATAGCTTCTACTAACATCAGTACGCCATATGCAATTCCCATCCACTTCATTTTAATAGGAAGAATGAACATCAGATATACGGTAGATTCAGGGAATGTAGCCGCAAATGCGAAGAAAATACTCATACTGATATAATACATACTGAATTCCTGCGCAATCACTGCAAAATATGTCTCACTGGCTACTTTGATCACGGTTGTTCCTGCAAGTAATGCTGCATCCTTCATCAGATAACTGATACCCATTATGATAAAACCCTCTATTACAGTAAATATCATTCCAAGGAACAGATATGCATTATAATAGAAGGTTCCCCATGCACGCTCCAGTGATGACCCGATAGAATAATAGAAAAACAGCATAATCAAAGTAAAGATATTGATGCTGCCCCCATCGCCCGGTATCAGAATCCATGTAAATAATCTCCAGATCTGCCCATGAAGAATCTTATATGGGTCCAGCGTCAGATAATTCAACATTGCCGGATTGATCGCATAGAGCAGATATCCGCATCCAAAACATAAAATCAGATACAGCGAAAGATTAGGAATCGCATATCTGCCAAACTTTTTTTCCATTTTGTCCCAAAAATTCATATAACACCTCTAAAATTATTTTAAATGAATAGATTTATTGTATCATTCAGTATAAAAAAAGTAAACCAATCCAACAGTTACTATCTGCGAAATTATTATTTTTTAATAAATTTCTTCATATAATTTTAAAATTTGTTTGGTTGCCTTTTTACCACCACTGTCGTATAATAGCAAATGTATGCGAAAAAATGGTTATTATGTATATTATTAGTAAGGATTGGTTATACATGAACAAAGAATTTTACACATTGGGAATCGATATCGGTTCCACTACAGTTAAAATTGCAATCTTGGATACAGAACATACTATATTGTTCTCCGATTATAAGAGACACTATGCCAATATCCGCGAGACTCTCTCCTCTCTGCTTGAGGACGCTTTCTCCAGGCTTGGCAATCTGGAACTTCATCCAATGATTACAGGTTCCGGTGGTCTGACTCTTGCCAATCATCTGGGTGTTCCATTCGTACAGGAAGTAATTGCCGTATCAACTTCTCTGCAGGAATTAGCACCCAAGACAGATGTTGCCATTGAATTAGGCGGTGAAGATGCCAAGATCATTTATTTTGAAAATGGCAACGTAGAACAGAGAATGAATGGTATCTGTGCCGGTGGTACAGGTTCTTTTATCGACCAGATGGCTTCTCTTTTACAGACAGATGCATCCGGTCTGAACGAATATGCCAAGAATTATCATTCTTTATATACTATTGCCGCAAGATGCGGTGTATTTGCCAAGACAGACATTCAGCCCCTGATCAATGAAGGCGCTACCAAGGAAGATCTGTCTGCTTCTATCTTCCAGGCTGTTGTCAACCAGACAATCAGTGGTCTTGCCTGCGGTAAACCTATCAGAGGACATGTTGCATTCCTGGGTGGTCCTCTTCACTTCCTTTCAGAGTTAAAGGCAGCCTTTATCAGAACCTTAAAGCTGGATGACGAACATATTATTGATACGGACAATTCTCACCTGTTCGCTGCCATCGGTTCTGCCCTGAATGCCAAAGACGAAGTATCTTTTACCATGCAGGAGATGGTGGATAAGCTCTCTTCCAATATTAAAATGGAATTTGAAGTAACACGTATGGATCCTCTCTTTGCCAGTGAAGCAGAATATGAGGAATTCCAGGACAGACACAACAGACATCATGTAAAAGCGGAGGATATCCGCAATTACCATGGAAAATGCTATCTGGGTATTGATGCCGGATCTACTACTACCAAAGTAGCTCTGGTAGATGAAGATGGTACTCTGCTGTATTCTTTCTACAGTAATAATAACGGCAGCCCACTCAAAACTGCAATCCGCTCTATTCAGGAGATCTACTCTCTGCTCCCTGATGATGCGACAATCGTACGCTCCTGCTCCACAGGTTACGGTGAGGCTCTGATCAAAGCTGCCTTCATGCTGGATGACGGCGAGGTAGAGACTGTAGCTCATTACTACGCTGCTGCGTTCTTTGATCCTGAAGTAGACTGCATCCTTGATATCGGCGGTCAGGATATGAAATGTATCAAGATCAAGAATCAGACTGTAGACTCTGTACAGTTAAATGAAGCCTGTTCATCAGGCTGTGGTTCTTTCATTGAGACATTTGCCAAGTCTCTGAATTACAGCGTACAGGATTTTGCAAAAGCAGCTCTTTTTGCAAAGCATCCTATTGATCTTGGAACACGTTGTACTGTATTTATGAATTCCAAGGTAAAGCAGGCACAGAAGGAAGGTGCAGAGGTATCTGATATCTCCGCTGGTCTTGCTTATTCTGTTATAAAGAATGCCCTTTTCAAAGTTATCAAGGTATCTGATGCTTCTGAATTGGGTCGTAATATCGTTGTTCAGGGTGGTACATTCTATAATGATGCTGTCCTTAGAAGCTTTGAAAAGATCGCAGGATGCGAAGCTATCCGTCCTGATATCGCAGGTATCATGGGCGCGTTTGGTGCAGCCCTTATTGCAAGGGAACATTACCAGAATGGTGAAAATGAGCAGTCAACCATGTTGACTATCGACCAGATCAATGAACTGACATTCTCTACCTCACTGGTAAAATGTCAGGGCTGTACGAATTCCTGCCGTCTCACTATTAACAAATTCTCTGATGGAAGACGTTTCACATCAGGTAATCGTTGCGAACGTGGATTAGGCAAGGCTAAGAGCGATAATGGTGTTCCTAACTTATTTGCTTACAAATTACAGAGACTGTTCTCTTACGAACCTTTATCAGATGCAGAAGCTGCCAGAGGTCGTGTTGGTATTCCCCGCGTTCTGAATATGTATGAGAACTATCCATTCTGGTATACATTCTTTACGAAGCTGCATTATCAGGTGGTATTATCTCCTGTATCTAACAGAAAGATATATGAAATGGGTATCGAATCCATTCCAAGTGAATCTGAGTGTTACCCTGCAAAATTAGCACATGGTCATATTGAATGGCTCATAGGACAGCATGTAGATTTCATCTTCTATCCTGCTCTGTTCTATGAAAGAAATGAATTCCAGGATGCAAACAATCATTATAACTGTCCTATCGTTACTTCCTACTCTGAGAATATCAAGAACAATGTAGAAACGATTGGACGTGGTGAAGTCGTATTCAAGAATCCGTTTATGTCATTCACAAGCCCGGAACTGATTGCACAGTCACTGATAAAAGAGTTCCCGGATATTGATGCTTCCGAGATTACAGACGCAGTAAATGCAGGCTGGAAGGAACTGGAAGCCGTTCGTCAGGACATGTATCATAAAGGCGAAGAAGTCATCCAATACATCGAGAAGAATCACAGCCGCGCAATCGTCCTGGCCGGCCGTCCTTATCATATTGACCCTGAGATTAACCACGGTATTCCTGAGCTGATTACCTCATATGGTATCGCTGTGTTGACAGAAGATTCTGTCTCCCACCTGGCTAAACCGGAACGTCCACTTATTGTTTCCGACCAGTGGATGTATCATTCAAGATTATATGCTGCTGCAAGCTTTGTAAAGACTCGTGACGATATCGACCTGATCCAGCTCAATTCCTTCGGATGTGGTCTGGACGCCGTTACAACCGATCAGGTAAATGATATTCTGTCCGGTTCAGGCAAGATCTATACCTGCTTAAAGATTGATGAAGTCAACAATCTGGGTGCTGCACGTATCAGAATCCGCTCTCTACTCTCCGCTATCCGTGTAAGAGAACAGCGTCATCAGACACGTACCATCCACTCCAGTCAGATGCACAGAGTTCTGTTTACCAAAGAAATGAGAAAGAACTATACCATTCTGTGTCCGCAGATGTCACCTATCCATTTTGACCTTCTGGAGCCTACCTTCAGAAGATGCGGTTACAATCTGGTTGTATTAAATAATGACAATAAACACAGTGTTGACATGGGATTAAAATATGTAAATAATGACGCATGTTATCCTTCCCTGTTGGTCGTTGGTCAGATTATGGATGCTGTTTTATCCGGTCAATATGATACGGATCATCTGGCAGTCGTAATGTCTCAGACCGGTGGCGGTTGTCGTGCAACAAACTATATTGGATTCATCCGCCGTGCACTTGCCAAGGCAGGCTACAGCCATATTCCTGTTATCTCCATTAACTTATCCAAGCTGGAGAGCAATCCCGGATTCAAGCTTACACCTATGCTGCTGCTTCGTGCAGTATATGCGGTTACTTTTGGTGATATTTTCATGAGATGTGTATACAGAATGCGTCCATACGAAGCTGTTCCTGGCTCTGTCAATGAAGTTCACCAGAAATGGATCAAGAAATGCTGTGAATTCCTCGGTCGTAAATATATGCCATTCTCTACATTCAAGAAAATGTGTGTAGAAATGATAGAAGAATTCGATGCAATTCCTACTCTCGATATCAAAAAGCCTCGTGTTGGTGTTGTTGGAGAAATTCTTGTTAAATTCTCTCCTACTGCCAATAATCACCTGGTAGAGTTGCTGGAAGCTGAAGGTGCGGAAGCTGTTGTTCCTGATCTTATGGACTTCATGTTCTACTGCTTCTATAATCAGTTATATAAAGCAGACAATCTGGGAACAAGCAAAAAAAGTGCGAAGATCAGTAAAATGGGCATCAAAATCATTGAGCGCCTACGTAAACCTGCTGCTGAAGCTTTTGCAAAGAGCAAGCACTTTATTCCACCTGCTGATATTGAAGAAACAGCCAGAAATGCTTCTGAGATCGTATCCATCGGTAATCAGACTGGTGAAGGCTGGTTCCTGACAGGTGAAATGTTAGAGCTGCTTCACACAGACACACCTAATATCGTATGTACACAGCCATTTGGCTGTCTGCCTAATCACGTAGTTGGTAAGGGTGTTATCAAAGAACTGCGTAAGCGTCATCCTGAAGCTAATATCGTAGCAATTGACTATGACCCTGGCGCTTCTGAAGTAAATCAGCTGAATCGTATTAAGCTGATGCTCTCTACTGCTCAGAAGAATCTGTTAAAAAAAGAAAATACAGATGTCGATAGTTCAGCAAAGAAAGACAGTGAAATATCTGCTTAAACAAAAAACTCATTCTTCATAATTTATGAAGAATGAGTTTTATTTATATTCCCATCTTTTATTAATTTGATTTATGCTCATTTTTGTAAGAGTTTTTCCAAGCCTTGAATTTACGCTTTGCAATATTGTATTTCTTATCTTCTACAGACAAAACGCGAACTTCTTTAGCTGCTAATCTTTTTCCCAATTCTTTTACAACACATTCTCCGACCTTATCACGATCAATGTTGCTCTCTTCTACTGTAAATGTAATCACTGCCTTATTCAAGGACTCTTCTTCACATTTCGTATTAGATCTGCACTTTACAACGATTTCACCAGTTCCCCAACCAGTTGCCTCATACGTAATCGTTCCCAATGTCATTAATCGATCAATGGTACTCTCTTCCACCGTAACTCCTTTCATTTAATGCCTCCAATCCTACTTTACATAATATGTTGCAATTTTATTACAATTAAAACTATAGCATATAATTAATAGTTTTTGCAAGGGTTATTTCCCTAATAATATGAAAAAGTCTGCCAAATAGCAGACTTTTTCTGAGGAGTAGTTATGAAAAATTTATTTAGTCATATAATGACTGATCCAAATATTGGTTATTGCCTATTTTGTTTGAAAACTTCCAGCTTCCTTCGGTAATACAATATACCGGCTATCGATTCTCTTATTTAAAATATTCTGTATAATATCTCTTCTGGTAATGATTCCTATATAACAGTTTCTGTCATCGACCATAGGTACAAAATTCTGTGACAATGCTCTCTCTATTAAAGTACTCATTCCTTCTTCATCGGTTACAGCCAGATTCCAATCTGTTTTTAATATGTCTTTTACCTGTCTGGAATCCAATGTTGCAATTCCATTGTCCATCATATTCCACAGGAAATCTCCCTCTTTTACGGTTCCTACATATCTGCCTTCCGCATCTACTACGGGAACTGCGCTATAACCGCTTTCATGCATAATATGAAGTCCATCTCTTAAACTGTCTGTATCGTGTAAATATGTAGTGCTGCATTTTGGCTTCAGCATTGCCATAACATTCATTGCACATCCTCCTAATCACCTTGTGTTGTCCTTATAGTAGTTATATACCATATTCTCCATTACTTTTTCATTGTATAACATATTAACAATAGAATCGACTTTTTTCAAAAATATTTGTATATTTTTGTATCGTGTTTTCTTTTTCCTCTTATTTCCTTGTCTATGTTTATAATAATAAACGATAAATGTGTCAAAACAATGTACACATTATAAAATAAATATATATTTCTAAAAATTCTATAACCTGCCTTAACCATACAAAAAAGCTTCTGACAGATACATAATCCGCCAGAAGCTTCTCTTACCATAAAATCAATTCATTATTTAATTGTAATATTGCCCTTTGCTGCAGCATATTCTTCACCGATTACGCCGCCTAAAGAATTAGCATAAGAAATCAGGCCTTCTGCATCTACAACACCTGTATCAACGCTCTCAACTTCTGAGAAGCTGTAGTATGTATCACCACCGTCTGCCATGAAGTTGTTTACTGCAATGTGATATGTAGCCTTAGGATCGAAGTCCTTACCACCTACAGACTCAATTGTTACACGGCTGCCTGGATTAGCAGGTGCATAGTAAGTAGAATCAGGATACTGCTCACCCTTTGCATAAGGAACAGATGTGTCAATCGTAAATACAATTCCTGATACCTGTGGGAATGCACCAAGTGCTTCCGGGCAAGCTGAGCAGGATGCCTCCAATGCTTCAAGGAGCTGTTCACCTGTTACTGTTACAATAGAGATTGTGTTGCCAAATGGGAATACTGTATAGAGCTTATCCATAGAGATATCGCCAGCTTCTACAGTTGCTCTGACACCGCCACCATTCTGAATAGCACCATCAATCGTGTAGTCAAGATTATTATCTGCTACGTAAGTCTCTGCTGTATACTTATATGCATCAGCAGCGAAATCACCCAGGTTAGTCTCCTGTGTACGTACACCGGGAGCTCTGCTGCCATCCAGTGTATATAATGTAGTAGCAAACTTACCTGCGTAAGCTTCGTTTACAATATCAGCAAATGTTGCTACATATTCATCCATGGATGGGCAACCGCCAATATTGTACATCTGCTTGGAATCATCTACCAGCTTGGCAGTTGTAGTCTTACCATCATATACAACTACACCTACTGCATTCAGATAGTTACCTGTGCTTACAATCTTGGTTGCGTTTACATCTAATCCTGTATCAATCTTTGTATGGCTGTGTCCATCAACGAACAGATCAATACCATTTACGTTAGATACTACATCTACGGAACGATTGCCTATGCTTTCTTCATCTACACCAAGGTGTCCAACACAGATAATATAGTCACAACCTGCTTCCTTTAATGCATCAACCTGTGCCTGTGCACATGCATAGAGCTCTGCACCTGCAAGAATGTCGATATCTTTTACATTCTTAGGGTTAGCCTTAGTCTGTGTTTCAGGTGTATCAAGGCCAAACACACCAACTTTCATATTTTTGAAAGTGAATACTGTATGATCCTGTAAATATGGTTCACCTGTTTCCTTATTCAGGATATTTGCATCCAGAATAGGGAACTGCGCTGCATCAGACATAGCCTTTAATGCATCAAGTCCGAAATCAAATTCATGATTTCCAAGGCTGGCTGCATCATAGCCTGCTGCATTCATGAAGTAGATTGCATCTAATCCTTTGTAATAGTTCACAAGATTAGTACCCTGTGAAAAGTCACCTGCATCAAGAAGCAATACATTTGCTCCCTGTTTCTGGTAATAACCCTTCAATGCTGTTACAGTGGACATTCCTAATGATCCTTCTTTAGAATCAGCTGCATAACGTCCATGCATATCATTTGTATGGATTACTACAAGCTTACCTGACAGGTCTTCTGCTGCCTTAACTGTAGTTGCCGGTACATATGCTGTTAAACCAGCTACCATGGCTAAGGATAAAACACCAACAGCAAGACGTTTTAAAAATTTGTTCATAAAACTGCCTCCTTGTGTATTTTTGTAGGTGAAAAACGGATTATTTGACAATAAGTTCCAATTTCCAACCACATATCTACATATTACCGTTCCCCTTAAAATATGTCAATCGTACTTTTACATAATTCCACATAAAAAGACTCATTGGAAAACATCATTTTCACAATGAGCCTTTGTTATTACAATTTCAATTATAAATCACAATTGTTTACTGTTCTTGGGAATGGAATGACATCACGGATATTGCCCATGCCTGTCAGATACATAACACATCTCTCAAATCCAAGACCAAATCCGGCATGTCTTGCACTTCCGTATCTTCTTAAATCAAGGTAGAAATCATAGTCCTCTTTATTCAGACCACATTCTGCCATTCTCTGCTCCAGAATCTCAAGCTTGTCCTCTCTCTGGCTGCCGCCGATGATTTCTCCGATACCAGGTACCAGACAGTCCATAGCAGCTACGGTCTTACCATCCTCATTCAGCTTCATATAGAATGCCTTGATCTCCTTTGGATAATCTGTTACAAATACAGGGCGTCCAAATACTTTTTCTGTCAGATATCTCTCATGCTCTGTCTGCAGATCACATCCCCATGAAACCTTGTATTCGAACTCGTCATTATGCTTCTCAAGTTCTGTGATTGCATCTGTATAGGTAATATGACCAAACTCAGATGTTGCTACATGATGAAGTCTCTCAATCAGTCCCTTATCTACAAACTGGTTGAAAAATTCCATCTCTTCCGGTGCATTCTCCAGAACATAGTTGATCACGTACTTCAGCATGCTCTCCGCCAACATCATATCGTCCTTTAAGTCTGCAAATGCAATCTCAGGCTCTATCATCCAGAACTCCGCTGCATGTCTGGTAGTATTGGAATTCTCTGCACGGAAAGTAGGTCCAAATGTATAGATATTCTTAAATGCCATTGCATAAGTCTCACCATTAAGCTGACCACTTACAGTCAGATTGGTGGGCTTATTAAAGAAGTCCTTGCTGAAATCTACCTTGCCATCCTGTGTCAGAGGCAGATTATTCATATCAAGAGTTGTTACCTGGAACATCTCGCCTGCACCTTCACAATCACTTCCGGTAATCAAGGGTGTATGTACATACACGAAATCTCTCTCCTGGAAGAATTTATGAATTGCATAAGCACATAAGGAACGTACTCTGAATACAGCCTGGAAAGTATTAGTACGAGGTCTCAGATGAGAGATAGTACGCAGATATTCAAAGCTATGACGCTTCTTCTGTAAAGGATAGTCCGGTGTGGAATCTCCCTCTACTTCTACTGCTGTTGCCTGAATCTCAAATGGCTGCTTTGCATCCGGTGTTAAAGTAACCACACCTGTAGCAATCACTGCTGCACCTACATTCAGCTTGGAAATATCAGCGAAATTAGCTAATGCATCACTGTATACTACTTGCAGTGGTTCAAAAAATGTACCATCATTAATTACAAGGAAACCAAATGTCTTAGAATCTCTCTTGCTTCTTAACCATCCTCCTATTGTCACCTCTTTATCCGCATAATCTTTGTAATTGCGGTATAAATCTTTAATGTTTATCATAAGAAACCTCCTACTAAAAAAAGTCCATCACATGCTTTCCATTATACCCACTTTAGGCTATGTACGCAATGTATTTGGACCTTTTTTATTGTAATTTTTGTCAATTTAGTGTTCATATCGTGCGCTAAGGCACTGTATCAGCTCATTTGTGCCTGCGCATACTGGATAATGTCCTGTATCTCCATTCCTGATTTTTCAACGGCTGCACGCAATTCGTCCAGCTCTTCCATTTTCTGCTGCTGCACCAGTTCATTCAGTTCTTCTTTTTCCTTCTTCAATCTGGTTGTCAGTGCTTCTATCAGTTCTTCCTTCTGCGCAATCTTCTCCTGCAAAGATTTTCTAGCCCCTCTTGCCATATTCTCTCTCCTTCTCATTATCTATTTATGACAGCAGATGATACAATGCAGTGCACGTATACACTGCTGTCATCTGCTTATAGTATATGGACAAGATGGCAGATTTATTCGGGAAATTATATTTATTTTCATTTTCAAGCCATTTCCTACAGTTCGTAAGGAGTTGTCTGGTAAACATAATAAGTACACCTAGATACGCTAAATTCAAGCAGAAAAACCTTTATTTTAAGCCTTTTCTTGTATCTATTGTCCCCATCCTGTCCCCAGCTTGTCCCCACCTATGACACATGGACAAAGGGAATTATATTATCATTATCATCTTTCATGATCTTATTTACAGCTTCATCCAGCAGCCCTATTTCTTCCTGTTTCCTATCATCTGTAACATGTACATACAAATCCATTGTCATTTGTAACGTAGCATGCCCCAAGATTTTCTGTAATGTTTTAGGCTGCATTCCTGCTTCTATACATCTGGTTGCAAAAGTATGCCTGAAAGTGTGAACATGTACCAGTTCTATCTGTTCCATGTCGTCTCTCATTATGTTTAATGCATCAATTTTCTTTTTCAGATCATCAATTACATTCTGCGTGCATATCGGTGTGTTAAACTTAGTTGTAAACAAAAGGTTTTCCATCCCTTCAGGAATAACTATGTTGCCAGCATGTTGTCTCTTTGCAACAATCTTCTTCTGAATAATCTGACGTTGCAATGCCTGGTAAGTTAGATCAGACATTGGAACATCTCTTATTGACGTATACGTTTTTGGTCCATCAATATGGAATGTCTTCTGTGTGTCCCCAGCATGTTCCCACTTCTGATAAATTAAGGTCTTTGTCACTTTGATAATCCTTTTATCAAAGTCACAGTCTTTCTCTTCCAGTGCGTAGGCTTCTCCTGGTCTTAGTCCTGATCCAAGTATCGTCTCAAGTAAATTCCAATAGAATGTACCAGACACTGCTCTCATTATGTCCCGTTGTTCATCACTTGTCAGTACTCTTGGTTCTTTTTCTTCGTCTCTGATTACCTTTAACCCTTTAGCTTCGTTAGCCCTGACCAATCCATCTTCAAGTGCACGCTCCAGCATATCTTGTAACATCTTTCTTGTTCTGTTACGGGTCTCATACGCAAGCCCCTGCCTATGCTCATTATTATATAATGCTTTGATTTGGATTTTTTTTATTTCTGATACCTTCTTTTTCCCAAAAATCGGGGAAATGTGTTTTTTATAATGAACTATATAACCAGCTTTGGTATTGTCTTTAATGATTCCATACTTGTGTATGTCCAGCCATGTTAAAAAATACTGGTCTAATGTAATTCCATCATCTACAACATTCTGTTCGAGGGTATCCATTGCCTTTTGTTCTTTTAACCATTTTCTACATTCTGAAAGACTTTTCGATTTATATTCTGGTCTTCTCCCAAATCTGTCCGTAAATCGTGCACAATATCTTCCATCCTTTTTCTGAGATAATCCATCTCCCAGTTCTTTTCCTTTTAAATCCTTTCCCATTTTCCCTGCTCCTATAATAAATAAGAGCACCTGCATGTTGATGATATACTATCACGCAGATGCTCTACACGTCAATCTCTGATCTCGTCTGTTTCCGATATATACTGTTCAAATTCTTTTCTTTTGATCAACGCTCTTCTTCCTATACGCAAGGCAAATGTACATCCCGGTCTATGCATCAGTTCATTTAACGTATTCTTCCCGATTCCACTATAAGCTGCTGCCTCTTCTTTTGTTAATGTTATCTTATGCCATATTGGCACACCATGAATCTCTTCATTTTTTCTATTAATATCCATATATAACCCATACGTGACTATGATTTCCCCGGTATAATTGTTTCTATCACTGCTGCCGCAGCACGTTCTTTACCTCTTGCTGTACTATATATAATACGGTTTCTCCAAAAATAAACTCTTGGCACCCATATCTACTGCATTATCCTTTTCCTGATTCCGCATCTGCTGTAATCTGCGTTCCTGCTCATTCATGAGATCTTTTGCAGTTACTTGTCTCATTTCTTAATCACCCCTAAATCTCAGTTTAACAAGCTAATGTCTTATGGTCTCTTAATACCGGCATTGCTATTTTCTTATGGCACCTGGGGCATGGTACTGGAATTAGGTTTCNNNTGAAAGTTGCAATCCGGACATTTGGTAACAACATCAGCACCTTGCATCCAAAAATACCTTTCACATTTTTCTTTTTTAGTCATATCATTTCTCCTAAATCCTTATTCTATGACGAATCCACTAATTACCTCTTGTCCAACCCTGTATATGTACAGGATCAAACGCTTGCATGCACTTGGGACACATTGGAAACAAACCATTACGATACTTACTTTCCATATCCCTAAAGACTTTATTCCTTCTCATTCTTTGAAATTCCTCGTCTGCCAACTTAGCATAACTCTGTGCCTTAGATAACATTCGTTGTTGCGTTTTCTCAATCTCTTCATACCTTCCTGCCAAGGATACAAGCGCATCAAATTCGTTCACGATAGCTCCGCAATCTTGGCAAGTAACTATCCGGTTCGTAGTATCTACTTCATAATGTGCCGGATTGCATTTGCAAATTTTATCTCTAGAACGATTAATTCTAACAATATCGAATGATACTATGTTATTCTCCATGAGCATTCTCCCCAAAATTCTAATATTTCAGTTTAGTTTTCTTCTTTTGGCTTCTTACACCGTTCAAATTCGATAACCCAAACCCACGGATTCGCATCCCAGCCGTAGCGGTCAATGTCGGATTTCTTGATGGTGGAGTTCCAAAGTTTTTCCCATTCCATCATTACTTCATCACATTGACTGCATTGTTCTTCTGTCCCATAACAGCACTGCGAACCGCTTTCTCCGTATGTATTAAGACAATCCCAACAATCAGGATAAGCTCCCTCTTTTATCACATCAACCGGCTTCATCTCCTGCAACCATTCCACTCTCACATCCGTAACATTAAGCCAGATACGTGCCGCTTCTTTTGGCATGTGAATGGATGGTTTCCACTTTGTAACATCGGCAATGTCATTTCTTTGCCAATCTTCGTAGTAATAGTATCCGTTCGGTGCCTTTTTCCATGTTTCCCGGACATACAGGATATCGCCCGGCTCGCAAGGCAACTTAAAAAATTTCTCTCCATACCCATCTGCAAATGTACCTCTACACGATATGTACCCTTTAGGT
>MNTL01000084.1 GCA_001916965.1 Roseburia sp. CAG:10041_57 | reverse complement strand
AACGAAGACTGTTTTATTCTTTTTTTGTTTACCACATCCTTTTCACGATAAAAGCACACAAATCCATTAATTTGTAATAAGCTTAACTAAGTGACATTGGTTTAGAACTGTGTGAAATTTATATATGTAGTCCGAATGGTTACAGGTTTTTGTGGCACAACTTGGCTACAGGAAAGTGAGGAAGCGAAATGAATAATATTAAAGTAAGAGCGAAGCTGACTATTGTTATGATAGTATCTGTGCTGGCATTAGCCATATGCACCTATTTATCAATAGTGAACATGAATCAGCTGCAGACGAAGGCACTGGATGTTATTGAGGAAGATGCCAGATCATCTTATGATGAAGAAATCAGACATCAGGTAGAAAATGTAATATCTTTGTGCCAGAATATTTATGACAAATATCAGGCAGGGGAATATACAGAACAGGAAGCGAAGAAGCTTGCCGCTGATGAAATCAGAGCGCTGAGATATGGGGATAATGGATATTTCTGGGTAGATCAGTATGATGGAACTAATGTTGTCCTTCTGGGAAGTGCTACAGAGGGGACGAACCGTATGGAGACAAAAGACGCAGATGGTTATCAGATGGTGAAAGAGACTATCCGTGTCGGTAAAGAAGCGGATGGTGGGTATGTAGACTATGTTTTCCCAAAGGAAGGTGAGACAGAATCATCACCGAAACGTTCTTACAGCAAAGCATTTGAACCTTTTGGGTGGGTTATTGGAACCGGTAATTATACGGACTTTATAGATGACGAGATAGCTGCAGCCAAGAATGAATTTTCAAGCTATGTAACTGATAAAAGAAATCTGTTCTTTATTGTTGCCACTGTAGAAGCAATCATTGTAATTGTGCTGCTGATTCTCATTATTATCAGTATTGTAAGACCTTTGAAACAGTGTGTGGTATCAATTGGTGTTATGGAGAAGGGAGATTTCTCACAGAAATTTGACGAGCTTTTATTGAAGAGGCGTGATGATTTCGGTATACTTGCCAATTCTCTGGAAACCATGCGTCTGGAATTGAACACATTAATCGGGCAGGTCAAGGAAGAAGCACAGGAAATCATAGGCATGATACAACAGATTGACGTGAATGTTCAGGACTTGGATGATGAAATAGGGGATGTATCTGCTACAACACAGGAACTGGCAGCTGGTATGGAAGAAACTGCTGCATCCTCAGAGCAGATTGATTCCATGTCACATGAAATAGAGAGTGCAGCCAAGAATATTGCGACACGTTCCCAGGACGGTGCATTAGAAGCAGATCAGATCAGAGAGCGTGCAGTGGGAATCAAGGGTGAAGCAACAGATAATGATAACCGTACTAAGGCAATTCACGCAGAGATTGATGAAGAATTAAGCAAAGCACTAGCAGATATCAAGGTAGTAGACCAGATCGGTGTGCTGGCAGAATCTATCATGCAGATTACAGCACAGACTAACCTATTGGCACTGAATGCTTCGATTGAAGCAGCCCGTGCAGGTGATGCCGGTAAGGGATTTGCAGTTGTAGCAGATGAAATCAGAGGTCTTGCAGAACAATCCAAGTCAACGGTTGGCCATATCCAGGAAGTGACCCGGAATGTGGTAGCAGCAGTAGATAATCTTGCAGACGGAGCTAAGAAGCTTCTGGAATTTGTGGGAACAGATGTTGTGAAGAGCTTCTCCGGTTTCCTTACTATGGCGGACAATTACAGTGGAGATGCAGAAAGCGTGGACTCCCTTGTAACAGATTTCTCAGCTTCTTCCCAGCAGTTACTGGCTTCTATCAATGGCGTTATGGATGCAATCGGAGAGGTAAGTAAGGCAGCAACAGAAGGCGCAACAGGAACTACAGATATTGCCCAGAAGACGAGTGTCATTGTAGAGAAAGCATCAGATATCAGGGAAAAGGCTGAGGCAGCGCATGATTCAGCAGACAGACTGGAGAAGACGGTAGCAAAATTTATTGTTTAGTCCACCTGTATAAAAAATGTATTCAAAATGCACATTATTTGATGATTTTTGCAAGAAAATGTGATAAAATTGTATACATAAAATCAAAAGAATGATTCATTATTTGTAGAATCATAGATACGGTAAAGGAGGACAAGCAATGGCAAAAGAATTGATCGCAATGCTTCTGGCTGGTGGTCAGGGTTCTCGCCTGTATGCATTAACACAGAAATTAGCGAAACCCGCAGTACCCTTTGGAGGAAAGTATCGAATCATTGACTTCCCGTTGTCAAATTGTGTAAATTCGGGGATTGATACGGTGGGTATTCTGACACAGTATCAGCCGTTGGTGCTTAATGAGTACATAGGTAACGGTCAGCCGTGGGATTTGGACAGGCTGCATGGAGGCGTGCATATTTTACCACCTTATCAGCAGGCGAATGGTTCTGACTGGTACAAGGGAACAGCTAATGCAATTTATCAGAACTTATCATTCATTCAGCGATATAATCCCAAGTATGTTATCATTTTGTCCGGTGATCAGATCTGCAAGCAGGATTATAGTGATTTTCTGGCATTCCATAAGGAAAAAGGCGCAGAGTTCAGTGTGGCTGTTATGGAGGTTCCCTGGGAGGATGCTTCCCGTTTTGGCTTAATGGTAGCTGATGAGAATGACAAGATCACAGAATTCCAGGAGAAGCCTAAGAATCCAAAGTCTAATCTGGCTTCTATGGGTATTTATATCTTTAACTGGGATATTCTGAAGAAATATCTGGAAGAGGATGAAGCTGACCCCAATTCTGAAAATGATTTTGGCAATAACATTATTCCAAATCTGTTACGAGATGGACGAAAGATGTATGCTTATCATTTTAATGGATACTGGAAGGATGTTGGAACCATCAATTCCCTGTGGGAAGCCAACATGGAAGTGCTTGATCCCGAGCACAGTGGTATCGACCTGTTTGATGAGAACTGGAAGATTTACAGCCGGAACAGTGGTATGACAGGTCATAGAATCGGAGCCAATGCAGAAGTAGATGAATCTATGATTACTGATGGATGCCGTGTATATGGTTCTGTGAAACATTCTATTCTTTTTGCAGGTGTTACAGTGGAAGAAGGTGCGCAGATCGAGGACGCTGTTGTTATGGGTGGCACTGTGATCAAGGCTGGCGCAGTAGTAAAACACTGTATTATCGCAGAGGATGTTACAATAGAGGAAAATGCTGTAGTAGGTGCAATGCCTGAAGGTGATGAGAACGGAGTTGCAACAGTAGGCTCTGGTGTTACAGTAGGCAAGGGCGCCAAGGTTGGACCTAAGGCAATGGTATATAGCGATGTAAAGGACGGTGAAGAGAAATGGTAAATTCAAATGCAGATGCAATGGGTATTATTTTCCCAAACAGTTATGATACACTGGTTCCTGAACTGGTCAGTGACCGTCTGATGGCTTCCATTCCTTTTGCAAGCCGTTACCGTATGTCAGATTTCGTGATTTCCAGCATGGTCAACTGTGGCATTGATAATATTTCCCTGATCGTACGTAAGAATTATCATTCCCTGATGGATCATCTGGGTTCAGGTCGTGAATGGGATCTGACACGTAAGAATGGTGGATTGAATATTGTACCGCCTTTTGCACAGAAAACGATTAAACTCTATAATGGCAGAGTAGAGGCACTGGAGAGCATCAAGCAGTTCATCCGCTCCCAGAGAGAGAGATATGTGATTCTTTCGGATGCGAATCTGGCAGTTAATTTTGACTTTAAGGCATTGTTGGATGCCCATGTGGAAAGTGGTGCCGATATAACGTTAGTCTATAACAGGCAGGAAATTCCACAGGCATTTAAGAACCCTAATGTTGATATCCGGGATATGTATTTTACACTGGATGTTAATGGTGAAGGCAGAGTCCGGGAGATACATATGAATTCTGTACAGCCGGGAGTCCAGAACTTGGGAATGAATATCTTCGTCCTGGAGCGGGAATTACTCGTCTACCTGATTGACGAAGCGTATCTGAAAGGACAGTCGTATTTTGAACGTGATGTACTGGCGCCTAAGACCGGACAGCTTCATATGCAGGGGTATTGTTATGATGGCTATGTAGCACGCATCAATGATATGCAGAGTTACTTTAAGGAAAATATGAAGCTTCTGGATGAAGACAATCTGGATGCATTGTTCTCCGGCAATCAGATTTATACCAAGATCCGTGATGATAACCCAACCCGTTATATCAATGGCTGTAAGGTCAAGAATGTAATGGCGGCTGATGGCTGTGAGATCAGTGGTGAAGTGGAGAACTGTGTTCTGTTTCGTGGCGTGAAGATTGGAAAAGGCGCTAAAGTCAAGAATTGTGTGCTGATGCAGGATACAGTGATTGAAGATGGCGCAGAAGTAGAATATCTTATCACGGACAAGAATGTAACAATCCGCTCCGGTAAACATCTGCAGGGTAATGATACCTTCCAGGTGTACGTAGCCAAGAGACAGATTGTATAATTCAATAGCCCAAATCAGGACCTTATAGAGAAAATTTCTATGAGGTCTTTTGATATGATAGAAAGGTATATATTGCAATGGATAAAAAATTAAAGTACGGAGTGATGGCAGCGGCAGCAGCCAGTGTTGCCGCAACGGGTGCATATCTGTGCTGGCCTAAGCGCAAGGTAAAATCTCCAGATGGAACGCAGCAGCTGGAAGCAGAGCAATTTAATAATACCATCCGTTATTTATCGGAAGATAACTATATGGAAACAATGCACCAGGTAGTTGAGCCATATCTGATGGAACATATGACTTCAGGCTATATTGGCGGATATGATGGCAGACAGCTTTATTATGAGCAGTATCTGTCCAAACAGCATAAGGCACATATTGCCATAGCGCATGGCTACACGGATGGCTGCTATAAATTCAGGGAGTCTGTCTATTATTTCCTTCAGGCAGGCTATTCAGTCAGCATCATAGATCAGAGAGGACATGGCTATTCCTATAGACAGCAGGAAGATCTGTCTAAAGTTACAATAGGAGATTTTGATGAATATGTGAAGGATTATCGCATCTTTGTAAAAAATAAAATAACACCTGTAATGAAAGATGGGGAGAATCTTTATATGTTTGCACATTCCATGGGTGGATGTATTGCGGCTCTGTTGATGGAAGAAGATCCTGAATTATTTGATGCAGCGGTATTGATTGCACCAATGCTTGAGATTCTGTATGGAGGCTTGCCGGAGAATACGGCAATGTCCATTACCAGGGCAGCAACTCTGATGGGCAGAAGTGAGAAATATATTCTGGGCAGAGGTGCTTTTGACGGAACATATGATTATGAGCATAGTTCTATCAGCAGTGAACCAAGATATGCATATCTGCATGACATTCAGCTGCATGACAGGAATTACCAGACTTATGGCGGCACTTATGCATGGCTTACAGCAGCTGTTAAGGCGGCTGACAAGGCAGTGAAGAATGCTGACAGATACAGTACACCTACTTTACTGTTTCAGGCAGAACTGGATAATACAGTAGGGGCAAGCGGACAGAATGCTTTTGCAGACAGGGCTTCCAATGTCCGGCTGATTCAGGTATTAGGTGCAAAACACAGTATCCAGCTGTCAGAGAATCCAATACTGATTCCTTTCATGGATCAGGTCATGGATTTTTATGAAGAACATTTAAAAAATTAAAATAACACATGTAACACAATTGTCATAAGATAATGAAACAGGTAATAGAGTAAATGTAGTGATACATTTACTCTTTTCTATTTCAGGAGGGCTATATATGCGGAATATTTATCTTGGTGACAGAGGAGTGCTTGTGCAGTATCTGCAGCTGGCATTGACAAGGGCAGGTTATCCGGTGGAGCTGGATGGTATCTTTGGAACAGATACCTGTAAGGCATTACGGGAATTTCGAAGAGAATATGCAATGCATGGAGAAACGGTTGGATGTTATGTGGATCAGTCGGTATGGAAACAACTGATTCCGTATCTGAAAGGATACGTAACACATGTTATTGTAAAGGGAGATACGATATGGAATATAGCCGGTGCCTATGGGACAACACAGGAGGCAGTATTGAGGGCTAATCCGTCCATACAGGTGAATGCTCTGCAGCCGGGAATGCGGATTTATGTGCCTTTGGCATTTCCCTTGGTGTCTGAAGAGGTAGCTTATACTTCCATATTGTTGTCTTTTATCATAGAAGGGCTGCGTATCAGGTATCCGTTTCTGACGATTGGAAATATCGGAACAAGTGTTATGGAAAAGGAAATTCCCTATATCAGAATTGGAACAGGTGCTACAGAGGTGTTCTATAATGCGTCTTTTCATGCAAATGAATGGATTACGACACCATTGCTTCTCAAGTTTGCAGAGGAGTATGCATCAGCTTATGCACAGAATGGCATTATCAATGGTGAGATTGCATCATCTCTGTATGATACCTATAGTCTGTATCTGGTGCCTATGGTCAATCCGGATGGCGTGGATCTGGTGAATGGTGTGTTAGGAAATGCCAGATATGAGCAGCAGGCGAAGATAATAGCGGCACAGTATCCTGATATTCCTTATCCGGACGGATGGAAAGCCAACATTGACGGTGTGGATCTGAACCTGCAGTTCCCGGCTGGCTGGGAACAGGCAAGGACAATAAAGTTTAGTCAGGGTTATACTACACCGGCACCAAGAGATTATGTGGGCGAAGCACCATTGACGGCAGTTGAAAGTATCAATGTCTATGAGTTTACCAGAATGCATGATTTCAGACTGATCATCGCTTATCATACACAGGGAGAAGTCATATATTGGAAGTATATGGATTATGAGCCTGACAGGTCCAGACAGATAGCACAGTATTTTGGCAATGTCAGCGGATATGCTGTAGAAGAGACGCCGACAGAGTCAGGGTATGCAGGTTATAAAGACTGGTTCATTCAGGAATATGACAGACCAGGCTATACCATAGAAGCGGGACTGGGTGTAAATCCACTTTCCATGGAACAATTTCCACAGATCTATCGGGATAATTATTACATACTTGTAGGTGGCATGACGCAAATATAGGATATGTAAAGGACTGATTGACACAGTGACCAAATGGGTTTACCATAGTTGCAGGATAGAATGAAGTTCGTGACAGAATACAGGAGGAGAAGGTATGAAGAAGAAAGTCTTTATTGATGGTAGTGAGGGGACAACAGGTCTTCGTATATTTGAACGTTTTGAGAGCAGAGATGATATAGAATTATTAAAGATTCCTTCAGAACTGAGAAAGGACCCGGTTGAAGTAAAGAAATACATCAATGAATCAGATATTACATTCCTTTGTCTGCCGGATGCTGCCGCAAGAGAAGCGGTTGCCATGGTAGAGAATGAGAATACCATTATATTAGATACTTCTACAGCACATAGAACAGAGGCGGGTTGGGCATATGGTTATCCTGAACTGTCCGCAGCTCACAGAGAGGCAATCAGAACAGGGAAAAGAATTGCAGTTCCCGGCTGCTATGCGACAGGGTTTATTACCACTGCATATGCGCTGGTAGCAGGCGGTATACTGCCAAAGGACTATCCAGTGTCTGCTTTTGCAGTGTCAGGCTACAGCGGAGGCGGTAAGAAGATGATCGCCCAGTATCAGGCGCAGGATAAGGAGAAAGAACTTTCTTCTGCAAGACTGTATGCGCTGAGTCAGTCCCATAAGCATTTAAAAGAGATGAAAGCCATATCAGGGCTGGAGAGAACACCGCTGTTTTCCCCTATGGTAACAGATTATTACAGTGGTATGACAGTAAGCTTGACTTTCTATGCTGATATGTTAAATGGCAGGCAGACTCCTGAGACAGTCAGAGAGTATCTGGCAAAGCACTATGCGGGTGAGAAGTTCATCACAGTGCAGCCTCTGGGTGCAGAAGCAGAGTCTGGTGGTGTATTATTCTCCAGCGCACGTTCCGGTTGGGATGGACTGGAGATATATGTAACAGGTAATGAGGATAGAATCATGGTCACAACACGTTTTGATAACCTGGGTAAGGGTGCTTCTGGTGCCGCTATCCAGTGTATGAACATTGTACTTGGCTGTGAAGAAGACAAAGGATTAACAGTATAATTGCTGATGTAGGAAAGGCATGGTTAATGATATGAGATTGCCGCAGGAATTTGAGGCAAGAATGCAGGATATGCTGGGTGAAGCATATCCTGCTTTTAGACAAAGTTATGAGAAGAATAAATTTCAGGCGCTTCGAGTGAACCCGATGAAGGGAACGCAAGAGGCCTTTTTGCAGTCTGCACCCTTTACAATGAGAAAGGTTCCCTGGGCAGAGAACGGCTTTTATTACAGTGAACAGGATCAGCCGGGCAAGCATCCCTGGCATGAAGCAGGCGTTTATTATATTCAGGAGCCAAGTGCCATGGCACCGGCTGCTTATCTGGAAGCAAAGCCAGGAGAGAAGGTATTGGATCTGTGCGCGGCTCCTGGTGGCAAGACCACGCAGATTGCAGCTTCCATGCAGGGACAGGGGATTCTGGTATGTAATGAGATACATCCTGCAAGAGCCAAGATCCTGGCAGAGAACGTAGAGCGTATGGGGATTCCCCATGCACTGGTGACGAATGAGACGGCAGCAAAGCTGGCAGATATCTTTGATGAATATTTTGACCGGATTCTGGTAGATGCACCATGCTCTGGAGAAGGCATGTTCCGCAAGAATGAAGAAGCGTGTGACGAGTGGAGTCTGGATAATGTGCGTTTGTGTGCGCAGAGACAGGATGAAATACTGGACCATGCAGCATCCATGTTAAGAGCCGGGGGGCGGTTAGTCTATTCTACCTGTACCTTCGCTCCTGCGGAAAATGAAGGAAGTATGGCAAGATTTCTCATGAGACATCCTGATTTTACACTGGAAGAAGTTCCTTTATATGAGGGAATGAGCAGAGGTGTTTCACAGTGGGCTTTTTATGGAGAAGACAGTGATGTGGATGTATCAGGGATGCATCTGGAGAGAACGATTCGTCTATGGCCTCATAAATTAGATGGAGAGGGACATTTTCTCGCTGTTCTGCGTAAGGCAGGAGAAGTGCCACAGGGTTATACAGGATTTTTGAAATATGGAACAGAGACAGGCTTTTTCCCGGCTAATGCAGTAGAATCCAGAAAAGCAAAGAAAGGGAAACAGCAGCTCTCCAAAGCAGCGGATTACAGCCAGTTTTTTGATTTTCAGAAAGATACCTTGCAGATTGATCTGATGGAGAGGGAGAACGGAGGCTTATACCTGTTTGGAGAGCAGTTATATCTGTTGCCAAAGGACATGCCTTCCCTGCATACGCTGAAAGTGCTGCGGTGCGGTCTGCATCTTGGAACCTTGAAGAAGAATCGGTTTGAGCCATCTCATGCCCTGGCGCTGGCACTCAAACCGCAGGAGGTACAGCATGTGTGGAAGCTGTCTGCAACAGATGCACAGACGGTGGGGTATCTCAATGGTCAGACATTGACCTGTGATGATGCCAATCTGCCAAAGGGCTGGTATCTTATTACAGTAGACGGATACAGTCTTGGATGGGGCAAGCTGGCTGGGCAGATTATGAAGAACCATTATCCGAAAGGACTTAGAAAACCATGAAACACAGAAAGACAACTCTGACAGAGGGGAATCCTGTCAAACTGATTGTATTATTTGCAATCCCGATTTTTCTGGGAAATCTGTTTCAGATATTATATAGTCTGATTGATACGAAAATTGTAGGAAGTACGTTAGGGGAGACGGCGCTGGCTTCTGTAGGTTCCGTTTCTACTTTATATAATCTGTTGACAGGATTCTTCAATGGATTGACGCTGGGCTTTAGTGTCGTGACGGCGCGTTTCTATGGAAGCGGCGAGGAGAAAGCACTTAAAAAGAATATAGCAGGAGCAATTACCCTTGGCTTTGGAACCGCAATTGTGCTGATTACACTGACAGCTGTCTTCTTAAAACCGATATTAAGACTGTTACAGGTGCCTGCAGAACAGTTTGACATGTCATATTCCTATATTGTTGTTCTGGTGTGGGGGATGTTCATTACGCTGGCGTATAATCTGTGTGCCAATACCCTGCGTGCTACAGGAGATTCAGTGACACCATTGATCTATCTGGTGATTTCATCGCTGGTCAATGTAGGATTAGACTATTTCTTTATTCTGAATCTGCATCTTGGCGTGGCAGGCGCAGCCTATGCTACTGTAATTGCGCAGTTCCTGTCAGTGGTATTGTGTCTGATCAGAATCTATAGAGGTTTTCCTATATTGCATGTGGGCAGAGAAGATTTTCAATTTGATCGTGAACAGCTCTGGCAGTTATATCAGAACGGACTGTCCATGGGACTGATGTCCAGTCTGGTGAACTTTGGTACAGTTGTATTGCAGTCTGGAATCAATCAGCTGGGAACTTCCATTATCGTAGCACATACAGCAGCCAGAAAAGTATTTGAAATCTGGAATCTGCCTATCAGTGTGATGGGTTCTGCCATGGCTACATACTGTGGTCAGAATTATGGTGCCGGTAAATATGGAAGAATCAGAGAAGGGATAAAAGGTGCACTGGGGCTGGGAGCTGTCTGGGCTGTTGTGGTCTTTATTATGGCGCATACCATATCGCCTTATCTGATTCGTTTTATTACAAGTTCTGAAAGTCCTGAGATCATATACTGGGGAAGAAAGTACCTGGAATATGATATGTCTTTCATTATTTTATGTGTAGGCATTGTGGTATTGCGTAATTCCATGCAGGGATTTGGTGATTATAAGACACCTGTCTTTTCCAGCTTTATAGAGCTTATGGGTAAGGTGGTATTTACATTTACATTTGTCAGATTCTTTGGATATTGGGGAATTATATGGACAGAACCAGTAATCTGGGTATTGATGGTAATTCCTTTGATTATCCAGACCTGGAGAAATCCTGTGGTACATAGTCAGGATGCATAGAAAGGGGTATATGTGTGAAAAAATATGAAATGGACATGTGCAGTGGTTCTATTTTCAAGAAAATGCTTATGTTTGCATTGCCACTGATGTGTTCCAGTATTCTACAGCTGCTGTTCAATGCGGCAGATATCGTGGTAGTTGGACGTTTTGCAGGAGATAATGCGCTGGCAGCAGTAGGATCGAATACAGCGCTGATTAATCTGCTGACCAATCTCTTCGTAGGTCTGTCTATCGGTTCTAACGTATTGACAGCCAGATATTATGGAGCAAAACAGGAGAAAGACCTGAAAGAGACAGTACATACCTCTATGATGCTGAGCATTTATAGTGGTATTCTGCTGACTGTGATAGGAGTTGTTGCCGCAAGACAGATTCTGACCTGGATGCAGGCACCGGAAGAAGTCATAGGACTTGCAGAGCTTTATCTGAGAATCTATTTTGTAGGTATGACAGCTACAATGATCTATAATTTTGGCAGTGCGATTCTTAGAGCCATCGGAGATACGAAGAGACCTCTGTATTATCTGCTGGCTGCCGGAGTAGTGAATGTGGTTCTGAATCTGTTCTTTGTAATCGTATGCAGACTGGGTGTAGCGGGTGTTGCAATTGCGACAGTTATATCACAGACGATATCAGCTTTTTTGGTAGTGCGTTGTCTGATGAAAGAGCAGGGAGCCATTCGTCTGGAATTAAAAGAGCTTCGAATCGAGAAGGACAAGCTTATGCGTATTCTGCAGATTGGTCTTCCAGCGGGATTTCAAGGAATTGTCTTTTCTCTGTCTAACGTAGTGATTCAGTCAGCCATTAATTCCTTTGGTGCGATTGCAGTGGCAGGTAATTCTGCAGCAGCCAACATTGAAGGCTTCGTATATATGGCTATGAACGCCTTTTATCAGGCTACGATATCTTTCACAAGCCAGAACTTCGGTGCTAAGAAGAAGGATCGTATTAATAAGATACTGTTTGCAGGTCAGGTCTATGTTGTTGCGACTGGTCTGATTCTGGGCAGTCTGGCTGTATTCTTTGGAAAAGAACTGCTGGGAATCTATTCTACCAGCCCGGAGGTCATTGCTGCGGGAATGGTACGATTGCAATATATCTGTAAGGTGTATTTCCTGTGTGGAATCATGGATGTATTTGTAGGTGCATTGAGAGGAATCGGATATTCCATTATGCCAATGTTCGTTTCCTTGTTGGGAGCCTGTGGATTACGTCTGCTATGGCTGGCAACTGTATTTCAGATTCCACAGTATCACACACAGGATATTATATATTTATCATATCCAATTACCTGGGTCATTACATTTACAGTGCATGCGCTGTGCTATATATGGGCGAGAAAACAGGTTGATAAAAAACTGGTATAAAGTGATATAAAGATAGAAAGGTATGGTGATTCATATGTCACAGATAGGATCAAAGAGAATCAGTCAGCATTTCGGTACGGGTATTTTTGCAGAACTCAATGAGAAGAAGGAAGAAATGGAGAAGAAAGGGCGTAAGCTCTATAATTTGTTCGTAGGAACACCGGACTTTGCACCTGCACCGCACATTATGGAAGCAGTGCAGAAGAGCGCAGCCAATCCTGAAGATTACAAGTATTCCCTGGTGGATATCCCTGAGCTTCTGGATGCAGTGGTAGACTATTATCAGGAGCGTTTTCAGGTGTCCATTACACCGGACATGATTACAGGAGTACATGGCTCACAGGAAGGAATCGGACATGTATGCATGGCGCTCTGTGATCCGGGGGATGTAGTCTTATTGCCCAATCCCGGCTATCCCATATTTGAAGCAGGTGCTTATCTGGCACAGACAGAGCAGTATTTCTATGATTTAAAAGAGGAAAATCATTTCCTGCCGGTACTTTCAGAGATACCGGAAGATATTGCAAGACGTGCCAAGGTCATGATCGTATCCTATCCTTATAATCCCGTATGCAAGACAGCTCCTGCATCCTTCTATGATGAACTGATTGCCTTTGCCAAGAAATATGATATCTTTATCATTCATGATAATGCCTATTCAGATATCATATATGATGGAAGAGTAGGTGGCTCTTTCCTGCAGCATGAAGGAGCAGGAGAAGTAGGGGCAGAATTCTTTTCCTTATCCAAGTCCTTTAATGTGACCGGAGCAAGAATCTCCTTTATGATTGGACGCAAGGATGCAATTGACGCCATGAAGCTTCTTCGTTCCCAGATTGATTTTGGTACTTTTATTCCTATCCAGCGTGCAGCAGTGGCAGCACTGAGAGGTCCAAGGGATTATGTGAAAGAACAGTGCAGAAAATATCAGGAGCGCCGGGATGCTTTATGTGGTGGATTCCGCAGTATTGGCTGGAATGTTCCTGACAGTGAGGGAACCATGTTTGTATGGGCGCCGATTCCCAAGGGATACAAGTCTTCCAGAGAGTTTGCCATGGAGCTGGTGGAGAAAGCGGGCGTATTGTGTACACCGGGTGATGCCTTTGGCAGCCTTGGTGAGGGCTATGTGCGTTTTGCCCTTGTTCTTCCACCGGAGGAGTTGGCTAAGGCAGTACTGGCAGTGGCAGACAGCGGAGTATTAGAGAGGAAATAAGATTTTGACGATTCGGACATGCTATGAAGAAGCGGGAGCGGACTATGATTCGCTCCTGAAACGGTATAGAAGTGATAAATTACTGGAGAAATATCTGCGGTGTTTTCTTGAGGACACCAGCTTCGCCAGATTGCAGGATTCTATGGAAAAGGGCGATATAACAGGCGCTTTCGATGCAGTACATGATTTGAAGGGAATCAGCCTGAATATGGAGCTGAAAGAATTGTATGCAAAATGCGCAGAATTAACAGAGCTTCTTCGGGATGGACACAAGAGGGATTGTCAGAAAGAGTATGAAGCGGTTGTGACAGAATATAAGAGAGTATGGAATGTGATTTCACATGAAAGAAAGAGCAGAAAAATATGAAATTATTATATGGAACCGGGAATCCGGCGAAGATATCCGCTATGAGACAACGCCTGAAAGAACTGGATATAGAATTGACAGGCTTGGAAGATATGAAAGAGCAGGGTTATGAGATACCGGTTGCACCGGAGAATGGCAGTACGCCTCTTGAAAATGCAAGGCAAAAGGCGCTTGCCTATTATAAAGCTTTTCATATGCCCGTATTTTCCTGTGATTCAGGTCTGTATTTTGACAATGTTCCAGATGAAATCCAGCCTGGAGTACATGTACGGACTATAAATGGAAAATATCTCTCAGATGAGGAAATGCTGGCATATTATACAGGGCTGGTAAAGAAGTATGGACCACTTACGGCACGGTATAAGAATGCCATTTGTTTCGTAAAGGATGAGAACAGTATCTATGAGGCAATGGATGAAGCAATGGAGAGTGAGAAATTTATTCTGACGGATGCTCCACATAGCCGGATCAAAAAGAAGGGTTTTCCTTTAGACAGCATATCCATTGATATCAAAACGGGACAATACTATTATGACCTTTCCATGGAACAGTTGGATAAAGTAGCGGTCGAAGATGGTTTTCTGTCATTTTTCAAGGAGTTAAAAGAGAAAGTATTGTAACAATATGTACAGATTTTACAGTACATAATCCAAAATGCATGCCATATGCGCATATTTGCACATAACAAGTGTGCACAAGACGACATATAGATACAATGATTACAAAAATAAAATAAATTCAGTATATAAAATGGTTACATTTGCATAGTTTGCATAATGACTTGATTAGAAAATCCAGATATTTTTCCTTATAATAATGACTAAAGTGCAAGAGGTTACAGCAAATTGTTCACTTTGGTGCGGCAATGGTGCCGTATACGTTACGCAAAGATTATTATGGGAGGAATGAAGGATGATAAGGAAAAAGAGTCTGGCAAAAGCAATGGCACTTACATTAAGTGTATCTATGCTTGGAACGAGTATGCCGGGATCTGTATCCACTGCAGCAGAATTGCAGGAAACAGAGACAGAAGCTCAATCCGAGACAGACAGCTCATCTGAGGATGCGAAGGAAGCAGCAGATGCACCAGAAGAGGATGCAGAAGCAGATGAAGGAGATGCTTCTGATGACAAGTCAAATGAAGACAATAAGGAATCTTCTGATAATAAGGAGTCAGAGGAATCCAAGACTTCAACTGAGGCAGAAAAGACTGAAGTAACAACCGAAGAAGAGAAAACGACAGCAGAGGAAGAGACAACCACAGAGGAAGAAATAACCGAAGAAAAGACAACCGAAGAAGAGATTACGACTGAAGAGGAGACAACCACTGAAGAAGAGACAACCACAGAGGAAGAGACTACTACGGAAGAACTGACATTGCTGGCAGAGGAAGCAGTAGCCCATGCAGCTTATGGTGTAGAACTCTCTCAGGGGGAAGATGGTTATGAATCCTTTACTTCCGACAGAGTAATTGCTGAATTTGCATTCGGAACAGATGTTAATTCAGAAACAGTGTATGATTCAGAAAGTGGATATGGTTTCAGCGATGTAGATTACAATACAGCACCAAAAGGCTGGGATGGCAGCGTATATTATCCAAGAACAGCCAATGTATCTGCAAGTGCTGCATCTTATGTCAGGGATGAAGATGATATGCTTGCCATTGACAGTAAGGTGTGGACAGAAACAGAATCTACAGGCTATGGTGTATACACATATGAAAATACATCCACATTTGACATGGATGTATACAATGCGGATTATAAGATTGAAGTGACTTTTGCCAATCCTACAGATAATTCATACAATGCATATGTAGAGGCAGAAGATATTACAAGGCAGACCAATATCAATGTAGAAGCAGGCGGCGCGAAGACAGTAACTGTCAGTGCCTGCGTTGTAGATGGACAGTTGAATCTGAAATTCCTGGGCAGCAGTACAGCGACCAGCGATTCAGATGCTTCCACACAGACAGTTTATGTGTCCAATGTAAAAGTAACCAGACTGGCAACCAATTCATCTGCTTCCAAGCCTACGATATTCATAGCATCTGATTCAACAGTACAGACCTATGAATCCAATTATTACCCACAGACAGGCTGGGGACAGACTCTTGCACAGTTTTTTGGCAATGATATGAAGGAATATGAATGTGAAGGCTGCAATTTCAGCCAGGCACAGACCTATGAGACAGAGAATGTCGTTGTAGAGAACAGGGCAATCGGCGGCAGAAGTTCCAAATCCTATGTGGAAGAAGGCAAGCTGGATGATCTTCTGGAAGATGTAAAACCCGGAGATTATCTGCTGGTTCAGTGGGGACATAATGATGCAACATCCTCCAGACCAAACAGATATGTATCTTCCGGCGATTTCAGAAAATGGCTGATGTACTATATCAATGGTGCAAAGCAGAGAGGTGCCACACCTGTTCTGGTAACACCAGTAGCAAGATACAGCTATACAACTAATGAGGATGGTACGCTGAAATCTTTTGCAAGCAATTTCGAGGCATACAGACAGGTAATGCTCAAGGTTGCTGATGAAGAGAATATACCTCTTGTAGACCTGACACAGCGTTCTATAGATGTATGTAACAGCTTCGGCATTGAAGGTGCGAAGTCCTTATTCTTATGGGTAGCAGCAGGAGAATATACCGGTGCATATGCAGGTGGTGCTTCTGACTCTACACATTTACAGTACTATGGTGCTTACAAGTTCGCACAGTGCGTAGCACAGGGAATTCTGGAATATGATAAGACAGATGCGTTGGATGGCTTAAAGAAATATGTAGTATCCAAAACCGCAGAAAGCTTACCGGAGAAAATTCAAAATCTGACACTTGTGTCAGCTGGTGCTACTTCTGTTACAATTTCCTGGGACAGCGAAGATACAGCAGAGCTATACTACATTTACAGAACAGTTCTGGAAGATGGACAATCCATAGATGATGTGGATTTCTCCAATGCAGAGAAGTATTCTGTATCAGCATCCAGAAAGTACACCGATTCTTCCTGTGAAGCAGGTGTTACTTATGTGTATGCAGTAGGTGGGTTCAATGAAAAAGGCGTTGGCGAGTTATCTGATAAGATTCAGGTAAGTACGAAAACAGCCGGCTATAAATTCGATATCAACTACAAGGGTTCACCTACAATGGACGGATGGACAGGTGTTGAATATGATCAGGCATACAGCGCAGAGTCAGGCTATGGCTGGCTCACATTGCCAGGTAATGGACGATGCAGAAGCAATAACGGCAATACAGATTCTTCTGACATGGCAGATGATTTTTCCCTTGGTGCAGGTGAATTTGCAGTAGACCTTCCAAATGGCGATTACGAAGTGACTGTATATGCATGTGATCTGTTACCGGGAACCAGTACGATCAAACCGGCTTACACAGCAGAGGGTGTATCACTTGGTTCTATCTCTACGAAGCAGGCACTGGGAAGCTGTACCAATACAGTACGTGTGACTGATGGTCAGCTCAATCTGGTAGTTGGTGGTACGAATATGTACCTGAACGGCTTTACCATTACAAGTCTTCTGGAATCTCCAAGCGGACTTACCGCAACAGAAGCTTCTGTAAATGGCAGCAACTATACATTCCTGATCGGCTTCAATCCTGTATCAGATGCAGCAGGTTACAAGATCTATCAGAAAGGTACTTCTGATAAGAAATTCGTAGAAGTAAAAGATTTTACAGCAGCAGAATATAAGGAATCCGAACTTGACTGCCGTGCAATGTCAGTTGATCTTGGAGAAACTTATGAGTATTACATGACATGCTACACAGCAGATGGTACAGAGTCAGCTCCCAGTGAGACAATCTCTGTCAAGGCAGTACTTGATGGAGTGAAAGCTCCTTCGATACCTCAGAATCTGAAGTGTATCGACCCTGCTTCCAATGCGACAGAGTTACAGCATACGATAACACTGGAATGGGAAGCTTCCACAGTAGAGGACAGCAAATATCCTGTTATCAAATATCTGATCTATCGTTCTGATAAGGCAGAGGATGATAAGGGATTCAAGGGCTATGAGAAGATCGGTCAGTCTACAACAACGAAGTTCACAGATACTGACGAAGAGATTTCCACAAATATTCATTATTATTATAAGGTATGCGCACTCAATGCCGGTGGCGCAGGTGAATTATCTGATTCCTGTGAGACTCCTATCGTAGGAAGTCTGGTAAGAGGCGGCAGAGAAAGTTATTCTGACAGAGCTCTGGTAGTAATCAATCTTGCAGGCGAGAGCGGAGCAGAAACTTTGGTGTCTGCAACAGACAAAGACGGCAATGCTTTAACAAAGGGCGTATATTTAAGCTGGAGAAGCTTTGATGCAGATTTTGACAGTAACAATAATTTAAAGACAACCTTTGATGTATATTGCAATAACAATAAGATCGCTTCCGGTATCTCTGTAACCAATATGGTATATGAAGGCGGTAGCGCATCCGATACATTCAAAGTCGTAGGAAGCAATGATTCTTCTATTGGTGTCAGTGCAGTATCTACGAAGTGCTGGGACAAGCAGTATCTGGAACTGAAGCTGTATTGTCCGGAAGATGAGACAATGCCGGATGGTTCTACATGCAGCTATACAGCAAATGACATGTCTGTCGGCGATCTGGATGGCGACGACGTGCTGGAACTGATCGTAAAATGGTATCCAAGCAATGCCAAGGACAATTCAGGCAGCGGCTATACAGGCAAGACTTTCCTGGATGGATATGATATCAATTATGCAACCGGTAAGGTATCACTTCTCTGGAGAATTGACATGGGTGTCAATATCCGTTCCGGTGCACACTATACACAGTTCCAGGTATGGGACTATGATTGTGATGGCAAGGCAGAGATCGCAGTTAAGACAGCAGACGGCACAACAGTATACACAAGTGAAGATGGTACAGCAGCTACGTTGACAGAATCAGATCATGTTGGGGCATGCCCGGCATCAGAACTGCCAGTTAATATAATCAGTAATAAGAATGATTATCGTAACAGCAGTGGATACATTCTGGATGGACCTGAATATTTCACAATGTTCAATGGTGAAGATGGAAGCATCATTGACACGGTAGATTACACACCGGCAAGAGGTAAAGTTGGTGCCTGGGGGGATGCATACGGCAACCGTGTAGACAGATTCCTGTCTGCAACAGCATACCTTGATGGACAGACGCCTTTTGCAGTATTTACAAGAGGATACTACACCAGAACATGTCTGACAGCATACTATCTGAAAGATACTGACGGTGATGGCGTAGGTGATGAAATTGCAGAATACTGGGCATTTGATACCAATGATGCAGGCAGTGAATATGAAGCACAGGGTAATCATGGACTCAGTGTAAATGATATTGATAATGATGGAAAAGACGAAATTATCTATGGCTCTTTGACAATTGACCATGACGGAACGGTAAAATATTCCACAGGCATGGGACATGGTGATGCCATGCATGTATCTGACTGGGTATCCTGGAATGACGGGCTGGAAGTTATGGCAGTACATGAGCATGATGATGCTAAGTATCATGTAGAGATCCATGATGCAGAGACCGGTGAAGTCCTGATGGGCTATTACACAGGAAAAGACACAGGACGTGGTGTGGCAGCAGATATTGACCCTACTGCAGAAGGCGCAGAGTTCTGGTCAATTGCAAGCCCTACATATGAAAGCAATGATGAACCTGCGTGGGATTCTACAGATGGTGAAGTATATTCCACCTGGTCAACACTGGACAACTTTATTAAGTTAGCAGATTCTACACCGGCTTCCAATTTCTCAATCTTCTGGGATGGGGATCTGCTCAGCGAGATACAGGATCATACCTTTAACAAGGAAGCTTATGCACCAACAGGTGTTACCATTGCAAAATGGAATTACGAAGAAGAGACACAGGAGAGACTTCTCTATTCTACAGAGATTTACTCCAGCAACGGTACAAAGGGTAATCTTGGACTGGTTGCAGATATCCTAGGCGACTGGCGTGAAGAAATCATTGCCAGATGTGCATCAGATAATAACAAAGTACGTATTTATACAACAACAATTCAGACAGACTATGTAGTACCTTGTCTGTTAGAGAACCTCGCTTACAGAGAAGGCGTGGCATGGCAGAACGTTGGTTATAACCAGCCTGCTAATTTAAGTTACTTACTCAGCGAGGGTCTGGTAACAGCCAAACTTAGCGAAGGTAAAGTAACCAGCAGTTCAGTAGATGTGAATTTCACAGCTGCAAATGACGGTGCTTATGGACATGATATCGAAGGCTATGAAATCTACAGAGCAGACGAGAACGGCAAGTATAAGCTTCTCGATACACTGGAACTGGATGATCTGAAAAAGGCAGATGGTTCTTCCACAGCGGATGATGAGGAAGAAGAGGAGCCTGTATATCTGAAGTTCGACTTCGGTGCAGGGAATGTAGCAGAGGGATGGACACAGGTATTGGCTGATACTAAGTACAGCAAGAGCCTTGGCTATGGATTTACAGATACTTCCATTAATGATAATAAGAGTTACTCAGCATTTACGGATGAAGATGAACTTGCAGATGTCTATAATGATTGCGTATTAGGATGGAAAGCAAATACATCAGTAGAATTTGACGTGGATGTGCCGAATGGTACATATGAAGTAACATATTATATATATAATGGTTCAGGAAATGTATACAATAAGGTAACAGCAGAAGATGTAGAATTCGCAGATGTAAGGCGTGGCAATAGTGACAAGCAGGCTACATATGAAACCAAAACCGTTGAGGTTACTGACGGTGTTCTGAACATTGTGAATACACCAAGTAAAAACGGATATCCAGGCAATTACTTTACAGGTCTTACCATCAAAGATGTGAACTATGACGAATGGGCAGCAGCGCAGGATAAAAATGATGAGGAAGACACAGAAGATACAACAGATGTAACTTATGTATATACAGATAAGACTGTAGATGCAGGTAAGACATATTCTTACAAGATCGCAGCTATCGTAGATGGTAAAACATCCTTTATGTCAAGAGCACTTGAAGTAGAGACAGCAGTTGCCATTGCTTCAGTAGGTAAGCTGGACGATGTAACAATCGTAGAGGGAACACCACTTGAAGATGGACAGACAGCAGCAAGCCTGCTTCCTGCAACAGTAACAGTTAAGACACTTGACGGGGATGAGATTCAGGCAGACATCACATGGGATGTAACAGAACTTGATATCAATAAGACAGGAACTTATACAGTATATGGTACGATTAAGGGCTATGAGGATGCACTTACAATTAAGGTAACTGTAGTAGCCAATGAAGTAATCGGATACGCAGCAATTGAAGACATCACATCTGTAGTAGGTGTAGAAGTAACACTTCCTGAAACAGTGTCAGTAACTTATACCAATACTACAAAAGAGCAGAAGAAGGTAACATGGGATACCAGCAAGCTGGATATTACCAAGATTGCAGACTATACTGTAAAAGGTACAGTAGAAGGCACAGAAGATGAAGTACAGGTAGTTGTACATATTGTAGATACTTATATTACATCAGTACCGACTACATATGCAGAAGTAGTATATCAGTCTACAGATGTAGCAGCACAGCTTCCTGTAACAGTAGAAGCAATCTACGCTGACAAGAAGACTGGCAACAGTGTAGTTACATGGAATGCCAAAGAAGCAGCGGCAATTGATACAGAAACAATTGGTACTTATAAGATTACAGGTACAATTGATGGCTTTGATGAGGCAGTAGAGGCAGAAATCACAGTAGCATACAAGATTACAGCAGCATTTGACTTTGGTATTAAGGATGCAACAGCAGCAGACGGATATACAACCATTACTGTAAATGGTAAGGGCGGTACGAAGACAGCAGAGCAGCTTGGTATCAATTATACGGAAGAAAAAGGCTATGGATTCCTGGATGCAACAGCTTCTATTCAGGGTAGAGAAGAAGATTATACACAGGCAGGAGTACTTCCTAAGGCTGTATACACAGACTTTGCAATCCCTGATGGACAGACATTTGCTGTTGATGTACCAAATGGAACATATCAGGTAGATATTGTAGGTGGTTCTGCATACAAGAGTACTGTAAAAGCTACGATTGAAGGAACAGGAGTAAGCGTAAGCAATGCAGCAGGTGCTTATACTGTTAAGAGCGTTGAAGTTACAGTAACAGATGGACAGCTGACTTGTGAATTTACTTCCGGTGCTACATCCAGACTGGATGCCATTATTGTCCGTACAATCAAAGTTGATGCATCCGATGATGATAAGAAGGATGATACTAACAAGGATAATGATAATAAGGACGACAGCAAGACGGATGACAATACAGGAAGTGGAACAACAGAAAGCGGTTCTACAGGAAGCAGTGATTCTTCCGACAGCAACAGTTCTTCTGACAACAGCAGCAGTTCAGCAGGCACCACAACCGTGGCATCTAATAACTGGGTTGCAATTCCTGACCAGAGCACACCACTTGCAGAGACTGTAACAGATGGTGGACTTCCATATGTGAATGTACAGGTAGATCAGAAAGCACGCTTAAAGGCTGAGCTTTTACAGAAATATTATGGACATAACCTGTATCTGATGACACATCTTGGAAATGGCATTGGCTATACAATTGATGCATCAGGAATAGATGATAAGGCAGATACTCTGGAATTAGGCTCCGCATTGGAAGCAGTTCCTAATTTCGCAGAAGGATTTATAACCTTCCACTTTAAGCCATATCATACGCAGGTGCTTCCTTATGCAATTGGCATTCACATGAATGTAGGTGCATATAATGGCCAGATTGCATATCTGTTCAGTAGAGACCTGATTACAGGGGAATATGTACTGAGCAGTATTACAACAGTCAATGAGATTGGCAATGTAGCTTTGCAGACCAATCAGATGACAGATATTATGGTATTGATTGCCAAATAAATACTTTCACAGAAAAGAGTGTCCTTTTAGGATGCTCTTTTTTGCCTAAGGATGTCAGTTGACAATAATGTACCAAAGTACTATTATGTTCTAGGGTATGAAAGTATACAGATAAAGGGATAATAGTGATATACAGGTAAAGGGAGAATGAACGCATGGAGAACAACAGCCGGAAAGAGGATCTTGAATTGATCGCTGCAAAGTACGAATTCGATTTTGCACAGTCTGTTGTAGGTGAGAAGAAATGGGACTATGAACGTGCATTATATGCATATGGGACAGCTCGGTCACGTTACAAACAGTATAAGAAGAATAACTGGAGATTCTGGCAGTGGAATAACAGCCAGGAACATCAGGATTATCTGGATGTAAAACGTGCTTATGAAGAAATGAAGAGTTCTCTGGAACTGGAAGAACGCAGGATGAATGAAGCGGAGCTGAAAGTAATCCGGCTGACAAAAGAGTAGAAAACCGTATAATAACATGTAATAAAGAAAAGGCGTCTGCAATAATACTACAGACGCCTTTTGCATAAGTTCTTATCCTTCAGGCATTTAAGACAGCTTCAATGGCATCCAGCTCATCAGATGTAAATACAGAAGCTTCTACGATCTTTGTATTTTCGGTAATCTGGGAAGCTCTGGAAGCACCGATTAATACAGAAGTCACTTCTCCGTCACGTAATACCCAGGAAAGAGCCATCTGTGCCAGAGTCTGGCCACGATTCTCGGCGATGTCATTCAATGCACGGATCTGAGCCAGTCTGGATTCAGACAGGGCATCTTCATGCAGGAAACGGCCATCAGTACGGATACGGCTGTCTTCCGGAATACCGTGCAGGTATTTGTTTGTCAGAAGGCCCTGTGCCAGTGGACAGAAGGCAATGATGCCAATGCCATTTTGCGCTGCATAGGATTTCAGGCCATCTTCTTCAATATTACGTTCAAACATGGAATATTTGCGCTGATTGATAATAAAAGGTGTCTTCAATTCACGAAGAATCTCCACAGCTTCCTGTGTCTGTGCTTTGTTATAATTGGAGATGCCGACATAGAGCGCTTTACCACTCTTGACAATGGAATCCAGTGCCAGCATAGTCTCTTCTAACGGAGTCTCAGGATCCGGTCTGTGATGGTAGAAGATATCTACATAGTCAAGTCCCATGCGCTGTAAGCTTTGGTCAAGGCTGGCAATCAGGTACTTGCGGGAACCCCAGTTGCCATAAGGCCCCTTCCACATGTCATAACCGGCTTTGGTAGAGATGACCAGTTCATCACGGTAATTGCCAAGCCCATCCTTTAAGATGCGGCCAAAGTTCTCCTCGGCAGCACCGGGAACCGGCCCATAATTATTAGCCAGGTCAAAATGCGTAATTCCCTGATCAAAAGCTGTGAAACACATATCCAGCATATTGTCATAGTTACCGTTGCTTCCAAAATTGTGCCATAATCCAAGTGAAACAGCAGGCAGCATCAGACCACTGCTGCCACAGCGGTGATATTTCATCGTTTCGTAGCGGTTCTCAGCCGCAACATACATTCTGTTCATAAGAGTAATCCTTTCCCCATTCAGTAGTACTTTATGTTACTATGCTAATCCTATAATAAAAACAACATAGATTCAATGCAAAAAAAAGAAAAAGTATGTAAAAAACGAGCATATAAGACATTCATAATAAAAACAGCATAATTCTGAAAATAACCTCTGGAATGTTGTACTTTCTGACAAAAGTATATATAATATAAATAAAAAATTTGTACAATTAATAATATACATATAGTAGAAAGGAAAATGCATGAAAAAATTACACAAACATAATCTGATTATCACATGGTGCTCGGTTCTGGCACTGAGTCTGGTATCTGTATTGGGATATGGACTTTCCATGTGCAGGCAATTGTGAATGCAGCAAACAACTCTCTTCTTGGCGGAGGCGGTGTAGATGGTGCTATGATGTTGATAATAAAATATGGAGGTGTATCATGAAAGCACATAAATATTGGTCAATCGGAGCAATAGTTACAATGGTTGGAACTTTTTATACAGGGTATAAAGGGTTAAAAGCAGCACACAAATACTTTGCGTTTGGCTCTTTGATATGCATGATTATGGCAGTCTATTCTGGTCATAAAATGATTTCTGGCAATAAGAGGACAAGAAAACAGATGGAATTGAAAGAAGTGGAGGAATAAAATATGTTAG
>MNTL01000083.1 GCA_001916965.1 Roseburia sp. CAG:10041_57 | reverse complement strand
TTACAATCGCTAGGCTTCATGTAAAGTCCGTTCGACTTGCATGTGTTAAGCACGCCGCCAGCGTTCATCCTGAGCCAGGATCAAACTCTCATGTTAAAGCTGTTTGATTCTTGCACCAGTTAAACTGGCTTATCCGTTGCATTTCTTCGATTCACTGCCGAGAACAAAGTTCTCGTGTGCAAATCTCTGATTTGCGCTGTTTACAATTTTTAAAGGTTTTGTTCTCTGAACAATCCTATCGTTTCATTTCTGAAACTTTCTCAATAGAATTTTCAGGGTTGCATTACTGTTTATTTGTCAAGGTACTTGGTATTTGCATACCAAACGGAGAAGATGGGATTTGAACCCATGCGCCGCTGTTAACGACCTACTCCCTTTCCAGGGGAGCCCCTTCGGCCAGCTTGGGTACTTCTCCAAGTGTCAGAATATCATTTATCCATATCCAAATACACAATGTAAATTGTGAGCGGAGAGAGTGGGATTCGAACCCACGCGCCCTTGCGGACAAACGGTTTTCAAGACCGCCTCGTTATGACCACTTCGATATCTCTCCATACCGTTTTCTCATTTATCTTGCTGCCTCATCAGCAGCGCAAGATTTATTATATATATAGTGGGCATTTCTGTCAACACATTTTTTAAAAATATTTTAACTTTTTTATTGCAGCCTGATTATTGCTGAAAAAACGGCATTTTTCAGTCCTTGCTTCTTATAAAGCTGGCTGCTATTAACAAGTCCTCTGGTGTCGTGATCTTAATATTCTGATAGGAACCCTCCACGAATTTAACCGGCGTCTTAGTAAAGTATTCCACTACCATGGCATCATCTGTAATCGTTACATTCTGTGCAAGCAATTCTTCTTCTCTGTCGATCAGCTCATCATAAGCCTGTGTGATGAGTCCTGTCTCGAATACCTGTGGTGTCTGTACCTGCCATACTCTGGAGCGGGGCGGTGTGCTCTCCACGTATCCTCTGTCATCTGCTATTTTAACTGTGTCTTTTACCGGCATACCTACTATACACGCCTTACATTCTGTTACGCAGTCATATGCTCTTTGCAGTATCTCATTGTTAATAAAAGGTCTGGCACCATCATGAATGAATACATAATCGCAGAGCCAGCTGATCGCGTGCAGACCGATTGCAACGGAGTGGTACCGTTCTTTACCGCCTTCTACTACTGCTCTCACTTTTTTGAAATGATACTTCTCTATGATTTCCTGTCTACAGTACTCTTCTTCTCCTTTGCCAACGACCAGAACGATATCTTCCATGAAGCTGTCTTCCATGGCACGTAAAGAATAATAGAGGACCGGCTTGTCCTCTATTAACAGATACTGCTTATGTACTTTTGCCTGCATTCTCTTACCCTGTCCTGCTGCCAGAACAATTGCTGTTGTATGTGCCTGCATATTGTACCTCCGCTATCTTTCTCCCAACTTCAGGTTAGGAATTGCATTCAGATCATATCCACTGCGGGTTCCTTTGATATATTCATAATATCCTGCTACGCCTATCATTGCTGCATTATCTGTACAGAATATTGGAGACGGATGATAGAACTCTATCCTGCGTTTTGCACATTCATTTTCAAAAGCCGCTCTGAGCGCTGAATTGGATGCCACGCCTCCTGCAATGGCAAATTTGTGGAAGCCATATTCCTTGACTGCTGCCAGTGCATGCTCTACCAATACATCCACAACTGCCTTCTGGAAGGAAGCTGCCACATCTGCCTGGTTCACTTCAATGCCTTTCATTTCACAGGAATTCAGATAATTCAATACTGCTGATTTCAAACCGCTGAAACTGAAATCATACACAGCGTCATCCACCTTTGCCCTTGGAAAATGAATGGCATCAGGGTTGCCTTCCTTGGATACTTTATCAATCTTTGGTCCACCAGGATAACCCAGTCCGATTGCACGGGCTACTTTATCAAAGGCTTCTCCTGCCGCATCATCCCTGGTTCTTCCAAGTATCTCATATTCTCCATAATCTTTCACAATAACAAGATGTGTATGTCCGCCTGATACGACCAGACATGCAAAAGGCGGCTCCAGTTCTTTATTCTCAATAAAGTTGGCACTGATATGTCCTTCTATATGATGTACACCGATAAGCGGCTTACCTGTGGCAAAGCTGATTGCTTTCGCTGCTGATACACCTACCAGAAGCGCACCTACAAGTCCCGGTCCGTAAGTTACTGCGATGGCTGTAATATCATCCAGTGTAACGTGTGCTTCCTGCAAAGCTTCTTCAATGACCTGGTTGATCTTCTCTATGTGTTTTCTGGAGGCTATCTCCGGTACAACACCGCCGTAGAGTGTGTGAATGACAATCTGGGATGAAATCACATTGGATAATACTTCCCTGCCGTTCTTTACAACTGCTGCCGCAGTCTCATCACAGGAACTTTCTATTGCTAAAATTAATACATCTTCCATTTCTATCCTCATTTCCGCATACACTTTATTCTACAGAGGATGCAAGCTGGAATCCTAATATTTTCCAATGTCCTGCCTGATCTTTTCTCAATTCGAACACTTCAAGAGAAGTGGAGTAGCTTGCTCCGCTTTTGATGGTATAGGTACAGTATAATTTGGCACACTCCCTGCCTTTTACAACAGACTCTTCTACGTCTGTGCTCTGGGATGGTGTAAAGGTGTTTATGCTGTAATCCTGTTTCCTGAAATCAGAAATGGCACTGTTAAGATCCATCAGATACTGATCCCTGGGATTGGCTTCCAGAAGCTCATCATCATAGAGAGCCAGCATCTTGTCTGCCATCTGTTCAAATTCCTCTGTGGAATATTTTTCGTTATACAGGCATTTGGATAATTCACTATAATACTTCACTACTTCCTTTGGTGTAGGCGGATAGTTCTTATCCAGATCCCTTAAAATCACATCCTGTACTGCACTGACCTTTGTTTCTTTCGGTGTCTCTGTCTTATTGGAAAGATAGAAATAATATCCTCCGATCAATGCCGCCAGAACTACAATAATAATTGCTGTTTTTGCTTTCCCCATGTCTGTAATCCCCCTTATACTTTATTATGCCTTTTCTTATGACTTTTCCTTCTCGTCCTCAAATAACAGTTCTTCGCTTCTTCCATCCTTGGATATATATGTCTCAGGGAAAATCGCCCTGACTTCCTTGGCATATTCCTCCGGTCTGGTAAGTGACGGTGAATAATGAGTCAGCCACATCTTCGCTACGCCTGCGCTTTTTGCCATTTGTGCCGCCTCATAAAATGTCATGTGCTTATACTCTTTGGCTTTCTCCTTCTTATCCGGCTCCCCATACATGCCTTCGCAGATAAAAAGGTCTGCATCCTTTGCATTTTTCACAATTCCATCTGTAGGTCTGGAATCTGTACAATAGGTCACTTTGATTCCCTTGCGTTCCTCTCCCATGACCATGTCCGGCGTATAGGTTCCTTCGGGAAGTTCTATAGTCTCCCCCTTCTGCAGCCGATTCCAGTACTTGCGGTCAAGTCCCAGCGCCAATGCCTTGTCTAACTGGAATTTGCCTTTTCTCTCTACTACAATGTTATATCCATAGCAGATTACATTGTGGTTTACACGAAATGCCTCTATTCTGAAGCCATCAAACTGAAATGTCTGTTCCTGCTCGGTAATCTCCTGATATTGTATCTCAAAGGGAAGCTCCGGTGCAATCACCCGCAAAGCATTCACAACTCTGGCAAGCCCCTTGGGTCCTATCATAAGAAGTGGTGTTGTCTTCTCTGCATTTCCCATGGTGAGGAGCATACCCGGAAGTCCTGCAATATGATCCGCATGATAATGGGTAAAGCACATAATATCAATGGGCTTTGGACTCCAGCCTTTTTCCTTCATTGCAATCTGTGTGCCTTCTCCACAATCAATCAGAATCGCAGAGCCATTATACCTCGCCATCAGGGAAGTCAGCCATCTGTAAGGAAGCGGCATCATACCTCCTGTTCCCAGTAAACATATATCTAGCATGTATTATTATATCCTTTCTGCCTGACGCAGCCACATAATCACTGCGTTATCCTTAGGTTTGTCATAGAAATTGGGTCGTACACCTTCTGAAACAAAGCCCAGTCCTTCATATAATCCCTGTGCTGCCACATTCTGCTGGCGTACTTCCAGCGTAAAGTCCCGGATTCCCCGCTTCCTGCCAAATTGAAGCATATATTCCAGCAAGGCATGGGCAATGCCTCTTCTTCGGTATTTCTCATGTACTGCCACATTGGAAACGTCGCCTTCGCCGACAATGTCCGTCAGCATACAGCCGCCCATAACCTCATTATCTTCCACTGCAACAAAATAAAATCTGTCCGGATTCGTGAGAATATCTTCAAAATCATGTCGCCTCCAGGGCTGGGTAAAGCAGGCTGCCTCCAATGCTGTTACAGCCTCTACATCCTGTGCCTGCATCTCACGAATGACCATTTGCAGCCTCCGTGCGTTCTCTCTCAGCCTGTGAAAGGCGCAGATACTCCGGTGTATGTTCTTCGGCTGTCTGCACGATTCCCTTCTGATACAGTCTCTGTCCAAGGGCTGCCACGCAAGCTGCTCTCTGCCTGTTACAGCTTGCCGGTGCATAGCTGTAGGGAACGGTAATCCGCTCCTCAATCGCTGTCTTATATACGGCTACTCCATCTCCAAGGAAAATGACGTCTTTTCCAAGCGCATTGACCTTATCTACAATCTCTGCAATATCTGCTGTGCATTGTTCCAGAATGCAATGCATATCAAAGTCTGTTGCATTTTTCACAAACTCATATAATCCGGTATAGACCTGATTCCTTCTTGCGTCCATTAACGGGCAGATCACGCTGCCGCTGGCATAGAGATTGAACGCCAGTGCATCTACTGTAGGAACCGGTATAATCGGCTTGTTCAGTGCAAGTCCTAAGCCCTTCGCTGTCGCTGAACCGATTCTGAGTCCAGTAAACGAACCTGGTCCTGCTGCCACGGCAATTGCATCTATCGTAGACAGATCCAGTTCTACCATGCTGCGCACCTCATCCATCATGGGAACTAATGTCTGTGAATGAGTCTTCTTATGATTCATGGTATATTCTGCGATTAAATTATCATCTTCCATCACTGCTACAGAGGCTACAAGCCCTGAGCTGTCTAATGCTAATATCTTCACTCTATTGTTATCCTCCGGTAATCAAAGCCTTTGTCCAGATCTTTCTCTATCGTAATATGTCTGGCATTCTCAGGTATAATCTCTTCTATCAGCTGCGCCCATTCTATCATGCACAGACCTTCTCCATAGAAGTAATCCTGATACCCGATCTCTTCCATCTCTTCTACATCGCCTATACGGTATACATCAAAATGATAAAAAGGCATCCTGCCTTCTTCATATACCTGCACAATCGTAAAGGTGGGACTGTTCACCGGCTCCTGTATACCAAGTCCTGCTGCCACACCCTGCGTAAATACAGTCTTACCTACGCCCAAATCGCCATTCAGCGTATAAACCTGTCCCGGAAGTGCTTCCCTGCCGATCTTCTCACCCAGGGCATAAGTCTCCTTGGGACTCCATGTTTCTATTACCATACTACTACCATGTCTTTCTATTCATTATATCTTTTAATTATATCTTTAAAAACGGATTTTGACTTTCTTGGGAGGCATATGGGTAGAAATCATCTTAATCAGTGTCTCCACATTCTCTCCAAGATCCTTACGAGGAAAAATGGAAGCTGTTGTCCTGGAGGTATAAAGAATGATACTGTTTCTGGTGGAAACTGCTTTATAACAGCTCTCCCAGGACTGCTGTTCTTCATTCTCTCCCTGTGATACGGAGATTCCCTCATCTGTCATATGATAATGCAGCGGTTCCTTAAATGCCGGGGTCATGCTGACCTGCTGATGTGCCTTTAGCCAAAGGGCAGCCGGCAGATAACCGATCACTACGATACCTGCAATCAGATAAATCGGATATTTCGTGGCAAGAAAAGCCATTATCAAAAAAACACCGAAGACAGTGCCGATGATACCCGACATGCCGGAATAGGTGTGATGCAGTAAATAGTCATACATTGCAGAAGGTGTCACCTTCACGTCAAACTCAAGCTCCATATAGTCCCCTTCTTTGTCCTTATATTGCATATGCTGTCCGCATAGTTACATCTATATTATAACGAAAACTCCCCAAAGTTCAAGTCTTAGGGGAGTTTAATATATGATCACTCATGTCTGAGTGCTTCGATTGGGCTTAGCTTGGCAGCTTTTTTAGCCGGGTATATTCCAAAGAAGATACCAACCATTGAGGAAAAGGCTGTTGCTGCCAGTACAACCACCGGATCAATGGCTGCTTCGATGGAACCAAGTCCCAGAACGCCCAGCAGCGAGCATATGCCTTTTGCCCCGGCGATTCCAATTACAATGCCCAGCAGTCCGCCAATCAGTGTAATGATGACCGCTTCCATCAGGAACTGGAACAGAATAGAGCCGGTCTTGGCACCAAGTGCCTTACGGATACCGATTTCCTTGGTTCGTTCCGTTACGGATACCAGCATAATATTCATAACGCCGATACCACCTACGATCAGGGATATCGCTGCTACCAGTACGACAAAGATCGTGACATAATTGAGTACGCCATCAATTTCATTCAGTGAGGACGCAAAATCATATACCTGGATATATTCCTTGCCTCTGATGTTATAACGTGCTTCCAGCAGATTCTTCGCCTGCTTGGCAACACTCTTAACATATTCTGTAGAATCACAGAATATAAAGAAAGAAGTGAACTTCTCTGTATAATATCCATATACGGATTCCAGAACTGTTGTTGGAATCTCCAGTTCTACATCACCGGAGTTAAATACCATGCCTTTCATGGCAGAATCATTGTCTTTTCTGATTCCTACTATTGTATATTCCTGTGTAATACCGTAAAGTGTCATATTGACATCCAGTCCCAATACATCTGTGGAACCAAAAAGCTTTTTAGCTCCTTTCTCTGTAATAACGCATACTTTGCTTGCTTTCTGATACTCGCTCTTGGTAAAATAGCGTCCTTTCAGCATCTTAGTTTTATTATAATACTGTAATGATTCGTTACCAAAAGTCACTGCCGTATTAAAGGTTCCCTTCGTACTCTGCGTCTGTGCTTCACTGAACATCCACATGTCTGTAGCACCCTTGACATGGTCTATCTTCTCTGTGATAACATCCAGATCTTCATCCGTGAATTCGATATAGTCTGAATTCTTCTGGTCATTCTCCGCATAGAGCTGTACATAGCCTCCTACCAGATCATTGAGCTGTCCGCTGACTCCGCCTTTTACGCCGGAGCCCGTGGAAACGATCAGGATCACAGAAGAGATACCGATGATGATTCCCAGCATGGTCAGAAAGGAACGTCCTTTATTGCTTCTGATATTCATCAGTGCAATCTTAATATATTCCCATATTTTTGACATGTATCTTGTCCTCCCAAATCCACTATTCGGCGCTGACAGTAGTGGCTTCTTCAGTTTGTGACATATCTGTCACTTCCATACCTTCTGTCAGCTCTGTATCCATCATGGCTGAGGTTACTACTGTATCCTGTTCGGAAAGTCCATCTGTTATTTCAATGTAATCAGAAGAAGAGATTCCTGTTGTAATGTATCTCTTTACAAGCACGCCATTCTCTATCAGATAGCAGAAATTGCCGTCATTATCAATATTAACAGCTTCTACGGGAACTAAAAGCGTGTCGTCATTCTGTGCTGTTGTAATCTGAAGTCTTGCTTCGATTCCCAGATATACATTCTCATCCGGATTATCAATATGTACTCTGGCAGCTACCATAGGCACACCTGAGGAATTCGGAGATGCCATTTTATTGATACGTGATACACTACCTTCATATTTCTTGCCTGAAATATCAATCACTGCCTTCTGACCGACTACAAGATTCTCCAGATCATACTTGGAAGCCTGGAATTCCACGCACACTTCATCATAGCTTTCCAATACAAGAAGCTGCGTTCCTTCCTGTACCGTAGCACCATCAACTGCTGTCAGTTCTGTTACGACACCGTCAAAATCTGCTACGATACCGTTTAAGGCTTCCTGATACTTGGTCTGGGCATCCTGTGTTGTAAGCTTCGCCTTCTCCTGTGAAAGCTGAGAACTTGCAAGCTTGTTATCATTGACAATAGAAGCTTCTGCGCTGGATTTATCTGCCTTGGCTTCCTGTAGCTTTGTCTCTACATCTGCAAGATCTTTCTTTGCCTGTGTCAGCAGATCTTCCCAGCCATAAGATGTCTTATAGTCAGAGAGCATGCTTAACTCATTCTGTAATTTGTTCAATTCATTGGTCTTCTCTGTCTTTTTACGAAGCAGCTCATCCATATTGGTATCTTCTGTAGGAGTCTGCATCGCCAGATCATAGTTGTTGATTGCCTTCTCCGCAGAATAAATATCTGCGTACAGGTCTGCCTTACGCAGGGCAGTCACATCCGTAATACCATTGGTAAGGTCCTCTATGTATCTCTCATAATTGTCCTTCTGAATCTCCAATGTGGCAATATCGGTCTGAGCCTGTGCCAGCTTCGCCTGCTGCTCCTGATTGGTCTGTACGGCAGCCGTATAATCTGTAGCACTGATCTTCTGCTCCAGGTCACTTTGTCTCTGTGCATAGGCAAGGGCTGCCTCATCAAAGCAGACCATCATATCTCCGCTCTTTACCACATCACCTGCCTCGACCTGTACACCGGCTATTTTGGTTCCTGCTGGTGCAAAATAAGTTACTGTATTCTCAGCCTTCACAGTGCCACTGGTATCCAGCTCTGAACTGATGGCTCCTCTGAATGCCTGTTGTGTATACACAGGGATTGCTACTGTCCCCTGATTCTGTGAGCCGATTACGACTCCTGCAATGATGGCAACTACTACAATGCCAGCCACAATTTTGATGATTTTCTTTTTACGCTTCTTCATAACTCTCCTCCTCATGCTTTACCAGTCTGTTGGTATCTTCTACGATTCTTCCGTCACTGATTCGTATCACCCTGTCTGCTCTTTCGGCAATATCATTATCATGGGTGATCAGGATGACGGTTCTTCCCTCTTTGTGCAGATCTCTCAATATCTGCATGATCTCTCCTGTGGAATGGGAATCCAGATTACCTGTGGGTTCATCCGCCAGAATGATAGGCGGTGCCTGCGCTATCGCTCTTGCAATCGCTACTCTCTGCTGCTGTCCGCCTGACATCTGCGCCGGTCTGTGATCCAGTCGTCCTGACAATCCTACTTTATCCAGTGCAGTCAGGGACAGTTCTCTTCGCTCCTTCTTGCCTACACCACGATATACCAGCGGTAATTCCACATTCTCCAGGGCTGTCAGATTCTGGATCAGATTGAATCCCTGAAAAATAAATCCAATCTCACGGTTGCGCACATCAGAAAGCTCATCATCCTCCATATCCGATACATCAATGTCATGAAGCCTGTAAGTACCACTGGTCGGTACATCCAGACAGCCCAGCATGTTCATCAGTGTGGATTTACCAGAGCCTGAATGTCCGATAATGGCAACAAATTCATTCTCATAGATTGTCAGATCCACGCCATCCAGCGCCCGGACTTCATTTTCACCAGGATTATAAATCTTATGCATATCCCTGATTTCAATTAATACTTTATCCATATTACTCCCTCTTCTTGTTACTGTATCTTCCTTGTCAGCAACTGTATTTCTAGAATATCTTAACACAGAATATTTTCATTGTGTTAAGACTATAACAATTTTAAGGAAAATTTAAAGTTCATTAAGCTTTTCATATATTTATAACGATACAGGCTTCAAAAAGTCTTCAGAAATTTATAATTTTTTTATGATAGTAAAAAGTCCCAACCCTCTATGGAGTTGAGACTTCCTTATAAGATTATAGATAATAGTGGATTTACATAGTCTGAGATGGCTTACGTACTGTGGATGCTTCCCAGGAAGTCTTTAAGATAGGACTTAAAGGCTTGTACAATACAAAAGTCAATACGGATACTGCTGCACCCTTAATGAGATTTAATGGTGCCACACAAAATGCCACGAAGGAAAATACATCTGTTACGTTTGCATTCAGGGCAGTTCCCATGCCAATCAGTGCATCCAGAGGCATACCATACATAACAGCAAAGGTTGGTAATAAATAAACTGCGTTAAATAATGTTCCAAAAATCGTCATCACTACAGTTCCTGCCACACAGCCAACGATTGCTGTTGTCTTACTCTTCCTGGCATGATAAATGATCGTTGCCGGAAGAATCATGGAGCATCCTACACAGAAGTTTGCAAGTTCTCCAACAAAAGCAGTAGAAGTAGGTTTCAGGAATAATTTGATGATGATCTTCACAAACTCTGTCAGAACACCTGCTACAGGTCCAAAGGCGAAGCCGCATATCAATACCGGCAATTCACTTGGATCTATCTTGTAGAAGGATGGAGCAAAAGGCATAGGCAGTTCCAGAATCATAAAGATACCTGCAACAGCAGAGAACATGCCGATCATTGCTACTTTTCTAGTAGTCAGTATCTTACTGTCGTTACCGTTCCGCTTATTAAGCAGCTTCTCAGCGATGACAGCAACTGCGACCAGGGCAGCTACAAGCGCCAGAAATTCCAGGACAAAGGTTACATTTTCTGCGATGTTCGTGATAAATTCATTCATTGTTCTAATCTCCTTTTCATTGTAAGGAAATTCTCCATTCTGTATAAACCGTTCTGCATGGTAAATCACATATATCATAAGTATATGACACAAAAAAGCCCCGAACTGTACCAGACAATTCGGGGCATTCCTAGCATATCGTAATAAACCTGTGTTAAAAACGATTCATTTTCTTCTCTCATCCAGACTTTACTGTCGGTTATGGAATCGCACCATATCAGCCATGCATAAGCACGGGTCGCGGACTATACCGCCGGTAGGGAATTACACCCAACCCCGAAGAATTACCTTATATTTTATTTATCAATACGCATTGTAAGGGATATTCTCTTTTTTGTCAAGTCTACATCCATAACTTTTACATCTACAATATCGCCAACGCTGACTGCTTCCAGCGGATGCTTGATGTATTTGTCTGTAATCTGGGAAATATGCACCAGACCGTCCTGATGTACACCGATATCTACAAATACACCAAAGTCAATAACATTACGGACTGTTCCCTTTAAGACCATACCGGGCTTTAAGTCTTTCATATCCAGTACATCACTGCGAAGAATCGGGGCAGGCATGTCCTCACGGGGATCTCTTGCCGGTTTCTCCAGTTCCTTGAGGATATCTGTCAGAGTGATCTCTCCAATGCCAAGTTCCTCTGCCATTTTCTTTTTATCTTTTACTCTGCGTTCCAATCCGTTCACAGCAGTCTCCTGCTTCTGTGCCGGTGCTGATTTCGTATCGGCATCCTGAGCAAGAGATACACCGCCCATAGCTGCTGCCAGTGCTTTACCCATGGCTGTATTGGTGTTACGGATCACAACCTTCTTCTCCTGCTTCTTAGGCTTAGGCTGGGATGCTGTCTTGGCGGGTTTTACAGCTGCCTTCTTCTGAAGCTCCTTCAAATCATCCATGGACAGTCCAAGCTTCTCTAGAAGCTGCTCTGCTGCACCATAGGATTCCGGATGTACGCTGGTTGCGTCCAATGGATTATCACCGTCTGTAATACGCATGAAACCTGCGCACTGCTCAAATGCCTTGGGACCAAGCTTTGCTACTTTCAGGAGCTGCTTACGGTTGGTAAATCTACCGTTAGTCTCTCTGTAGTCTACGATATTCTTGGCAATTGCCTTGCTGATACCGGAGATATACTCCAGAAGTGGTGCAGATGCGGTATTCAGGTCAACACCGACCTTATTTACAGAGTCTTCTACTACGCCGTGAAGCGCTTCACCCAGCTTCTTCTGGTTCATGTCATGCTGATACTGTCCTACACCGATGGACTTAGGGTCAATCTTAACTAATTCTGCCAATGGATCCTGTAATCTTCTGGCGATGGAAGCAGCACTTCTCTGTCCGACATCAAAGTTAGGGAACTCTTCTGTTGCCAGTTTGCTGGCTGAATATACAGATGCTCCTGCCTCATTTACAATGACATACTGAACAGGTGTATCCAGTTCTTTCAGTAATTCCACAATGACCTGCTCTGATTCACGGGAAGCAGTACCATTTCCCACTGAAATCAGATTTACATTATATTTCTTAATGAGTTTCTTTAACTCTGCCTTGGCTTCTTCTACTTTGTTCTGTGGCGCTGTAGGGTAAATTACCTTCGTATCCAGTACTTTACCTGTAGGGTCTACAACAGCAAGCTTACAGCCTGTTCTGAATGCAGGATCCCATCCCAGTACAACCTTGCCAGCGATTGGAGGCTGCATCAGAAGCTGTTCCAGATTCTTGCCAAATACGGTAATAGCTCCGTCTTCTGCCTTCTCTGTCAGCTCATTTCTGATATCTCTCTCGATTGCCGGAGCAATAAGACGATCATAGCTGTCCTGAATCGCCTGCTGCAGTGCAGGTGTTGTATTCTCATTTTCAGCAGTGATTACTTTCTTCTCCAGGAAGCGGATAATCTGTTCTTCCGGCGCTTCAATCTTCACTGTCAGTATCTTCTCATTCTCGCCACGGTTCAATGCAAGTACTCTGTGTCCTGCTACTTTATTCACAGGTTCTTCAAAGTCATAGTACATTTCATAAACGCTCTGTGCCTTCTCATCCTTTGCCTGGCTGGTAATCTTGCCTTCGTTAAAGGTAGCTTCTCTGATATAGGCTCTGTAATCTGCATTATCGGATATGGACTCTGCAATAATATCAAGTGCGCCCTGAAGCGCTTCCTTTACATTCTTAACTTCCTTCTCCTCGCTGACATACTGCTCTGCTTCTTCAATAAGTGGTCTGATTGTCTCCTGTGCCAGAATGATCTGGGCAAGTCCATCCAGCCCCTTCTCCTTGGCTACGCTTGCCCTGGTCTTACGCTTAGGTCTGTAAGGACGATACAGGTCTTCTACGACTACCATAGTCTCTGCTGCCTGAATCTTGTTTCTAAGTTCTTCTGTCAGCATTCCCTGCTCTTCAATACTGCTCAGTACCTGCTGTTTCTTATCTTCCAGATTACGCAGATAAGTCAGTCTCTCATAAAGATTTCTCAGTACTTCATCATTGAGAGAGCCTGTTGCTTCCTTACGGTATCGTGAAATAAAAGGAATCGTATTGCCCTCGTCTATTAATTTTACAGCAGCTTCCACCTGCCATTTTTCAACGTTTAATTCGTCTTTTAGTTTCAGTATGATATCCATTATCTTCCTGCCCTTCTTGTGTTAATTACATGCTTTTCATTATACCTAATCTTGTGGCGTCATTCAAGAAAGAATTGTTTTATCCGTTAAAAAGTGATAACATAATAGCATTGTTCATTCTTTGGAAAGGTATGGTTATTATGATGTCAAATTATAAATCATTCTCTGAGCTGAAACGTCTGGCAAGAGTCCAGCTTCAGGGCAAATACGGAACACTCATCGGCGCTTTGCTGATTCAGGAATTACTGGTATTCTTCGCCTCCGGTCTTCCGGCTGCACTGCTGCCCGGTACAGATACGCTCAGTAATACTCTGTATTATATTGTGTCTTTTATCATTCAGCTTATTGCCGGGGTTCTACAGGCAGGAGTCAGCTTCATGTATCTGAAAGCCGCCTGTGGTATGGAGTTTGGTATCGGCGATATCTTCTATTGCTTCAGACATAATACGAATAAGGCAATCAAAATCCAGTTCGTTCTGGCTGTAATCAATGCCATTTGTATGCTGCCCTCCGATATTCTGACCTGGAAATATCCCATCACCTCACTGGAGGCTTATGATGAGATTATTATGATGTACAGCGTGGCACTCCTGTGTATGCTGGTATATGTCGTGATCACTCTGGCTTTTACTCCGGTATTCTATATGATGCTGGATTTCCCGAATTATACAGTGAAGGATATCTTCAAGAATAGTATTGAAGTTATGAAAGGCAATAAAATGCGTTACTTCCTGTTGGACTTGAGTTTCTTCCCACTGATGTTTGTCAGCGTCTTCACATGCGGTATCGCTCTTTTATGGGTTATTCCCTATATGAATATGACAAGTACGAATTTCTATCTGGATCTGATGTCCTGTAGGACAAAGCAGAATCAGGCAGATGAATTCTAACAGCCTGTAAAAAGCGGCAGATATGTTGATTGCTCACATACCTGCCGCTTTTCTTATACCTTGTTATTCCATATCTGCATCTGCTACAGGCTTACCACCTGTGCTCTTCCATTTCAGATATGCATTGATAAATCCATCTAATGCGCCATCCATAACAGCATCCACATTACCGGTCTCAAAGCCTGTTCTGTGATCCTTTACCATGGTGTATGGCTGCATAACATAGGAACGTATCTGGTTACCCCAGCCGATTTCCTTGACTTCACCACGAATATCGGATAATTTCTCGGCGTTTGCTTCTTTCTTCAAAAGATATAACTTCGCCTTCAACATCTGCATCGCCTTATCCTTGTTCTGGAACTGGGAACGTTCATTCTGACACTGTACTACAGTTCCTGTAGGGATATGTGTGATTCGGATAGCAGATGAAGTCTTATTGATATGCTGACCACCCGCACCACTGCTTCGATACGTGTCGATACGCAGATCATCTTCATTGATATCCACATCCAGATCTTCTTCAATATCAGGCATAACATCCAAGGATACAAAGGAAGTCTGTCTCTTTCCCTGTGCATTAAAAGGAGAAATACGCACTAATCTGTGCACACCCTTCTCGGATTTCAGATAGCCATAGGCATTCTCTCCGTTTACCTGGAAAGTAACGGATTTGATACCGGCTTCATCACCATCCAGATAATCCAGCACTTCTATGGAAAAGCCCTTGCGCTCTGCCCATCTGGTGTACATACGATACAGCATACCTGCCCAGTCGCAGCTTTCTGTACCGCCTGCACCTGCATTCAGCTTCAAAATGGCATTGCACTTATCATATTCCTCGGATAATAAGGTACTGATTCTCAAAGTCTCAAACTTCTCAATGAAGCTGTCCATTTCCTCTCTGATCTCTGGAATCATCTCCGCATCATCTGCTTCATAACCCATCTCGATCAAAGTCTCAATGTCTTCATACTGTGTCTTCAGACCATTGCATTCTGATACCGTATCCTTGAGGTTCTTTAATTCTTTCATTTTCTTATTCGCACGATCTGCATTATCCCAGAATCCGGGATCTTCCATCTCACGCTCTAATTCTTCGATCCGCTTCTCTTTATTAGCGAGGTCAAAGTGAATCCCTCACTTCCGCTAATGGACTCTCATATGTCTGTAACTCCTGTTTCATCTGGTCGAGTTCTACCATCGCGTTCACCACCTTCTATTCACTGGCTATTATGTTATGGTTATGCGTTTCTACCGCAGCACTGCTTATATTTCTTGCCGCTTCCGCAAGGGCATGGATCGTTAGGATATACCTTAACTTCCTTCTTAACAGGTCCCTTCTGCAGAGAATCATCTTTATTTGTACCAGTTACCTTGGCAACTTCTTCTCTTTCTACCTTCTGTTCTACCTTAACATGCAGCAGTAATCTTACAGTATCTTCCTTGATATTCTCTGTCATGGCATCGAACATCTCGTAACCGTTCATCTTATACTCTACAAGTGGATCTCTCTGACCATACGCCTGTAAGCCTACACCCTGACGTAACTGCTCCATGTCGTCAATATGATCCATCCACTTTCTGTCGATGACTTTAAGAAGGATAACACGTTCGATCTCACGGATAGCTTCCGGTTCAGGGAATTCTGCTTCCTTGCTCTCATAGAGCTTCACAGCCTCTTCCTTTAACTGATGCTTGAGACCATTCTTGGTCTTCTTGGTTACACGGGAAAGTGCAACCGGCTGAATCGGAACAATAGGAAGTAACAAAGAATTCAACTCGTTGAAGTTCCATTCTTCTGCATCCATATCATCATTGATTGCTGTATCTACAGAGTTCTCTACAATATCCGTAATCATCTTGTAGATGGCATCCCTCATGCTCTCTCCGTTCAATACACGGCGACGTTCTTCATAGATGATTTCTCTCTGTTCATTCATAACCTGATCGTACTCTAACAGGTTCTTTCTGATACCATAGTTGTTGCTCTCAATCTTCTTCTGTGCATTCTCAATGGCATTGGTGAGCATCTTATGCTCAATCTCCTGGCCTTCCGGAATACCCAGTGTATTGAACATACTGATGAGCTTCTCGGAACCGAACAGACGCATCAGATCATCTTCCAGGGAAATATAGAACTTGGATACACCAGGATCACCCTGACGGCCTGCACGACCTCTTAACTGGTTATCAATACGTCTGGATTCATGTCTCTCTGTACCGATAATCATCAGACCGCCGGCTTCTCTAGCCTTGTCATCCAGCTTGATATCTGTACCACGGCCAGCCATGTTAGTCGCAATAGTAACTGCTCCATGCTGTCCTGCATCTGCAACGATCTCAGCTTCCAGTTCATGGAATTTCGCATTCAATACCTTATGTTCAATGCCTTTTCTACGAAGCATGCCACTGATCTCTTCAGAAGCTTCAATCGTAATCGTACCTACCAGTACAGGCTGTCCCTTGGCATGCGCTGCCTCTACTGCTGCCACGATGGCATTTAATTTCTCTTTTCGTGTCTTATATACGCTGTCCTGCAAGTCTTTTCTGGCGATTGGACGGTTGGTAGGAATCGTAACAACATCCATTCCATAGATATCACGGAATTCCTTCTCTTCTGTCGCAGCAGTACCAGTCATACCTGCCTTCTTATCGAATTTGTTAAAGAAGTTCTGGAATGTAATAGTAGCAAGTGTCTTGCTTTCTCTCTTGACCTTAACATGTTCCTTGGCTTCAATTGCCTGATGCAGACCGTCTGAATAACGTCTACCGGGCATGATACGTCCTGTAAATTCATCAACGATCATAACCTGGTCGTCTTTTACCACATAATCCTTATCACGGAACATCAGATTATGTGCACGAAGAGCCAGTATGATATTATGCTGGATCTCCAGATTCTCAGGATCAGCCAGGTTGTCGATCTGGAAGAACTTCTCTACCTTAGCCACACCTTCTGCGGTCAGGTTGACAATCTTATCCTTCTCATTCACAACGAAGTCGCCTGTCTCTTCCTGCTCAATACCCATCAGGATATCCATCCTGGACATATCCTCAACATCATCACCACGCTTGAGCTGTCTGGCAAGGATATCACATACCTCGTAAAGCTTGGTTGACTTGCTGCTCTGACCGGAAATAATAAGCGGTGTTCTCGCCTCATCAATCAAAACAGAGTCCACCTCATCGATCAGCGCATAGTGCAGATCACGAAGAACGAGCTGTTCCTTATAGATGACCATGTTATCTCTCAGGTAGTCAAAACCAAGTTCATTATTCGTTACATAAGTAATATCACAATTATAAGCCTCACGACGCTCTTCCGGCTTCATATCGTTGAGTACGACGCCGACTTTAAGTCCCAGAAATTCATGAACCTGTCCCATCCACTCAGCATCACGCTTAGCCAGATAGTCATTAACGGTAACGACATGTACGCCTTTTCCTTCCAATGCATTCAGATAAGCAGGAAGAAGGGCTGTCTGTGTCTTACCTTCACCGGTTCTCATCTCTGCGATACGTCCCTGATGCAGAACGATACCACCAATCAGCTGTACTCTATAATGTTCCTGATTCAGCACACGCTTGGCAGCTTCTCTGACAGTAGCATAAGCCTCAGGAAGCAGATCATCCAAAGTTTCTCCTTCTGTCAGCCTCTTCTTAAACTCTGTTGTCTTACCGCGAAGTTCTTCATCTGTAAGCTGACCCATAGCCTCTCTGTAGCTCTCAATCTTCTTAACAATCGGCTCAATCCGTTTCAGCTCACGCTCACTATGTGTACCGAATACCTTATCAATTATATTCATTTCCGACTCCAATCACTTCTAGTATTACCATATAATGTCAAATATGTTTGCAAGCAATCATATCTGCCTTAATTTGCATGGCTCTGAATATTTACCAAACTTAAATCACATTGTAACAGATTTATGCGATAAATTCAATGTTTAAGAAGTAAACAAATTATGAAACCTCGGTCTTTCTATATATTTCCTTAACAATCCTTGACCTTATATTCTTAAAGTGTTATTATTTTAACAAGTGGGTGGATATGTCTCCGCCCAAAACTATGCTAATAGAAAGAAATATGAGGTGTTTCAAATGAGCAAAGGATTTGATGATTTACTGAAAAAGGTATCAGCCTGCGATAAAAAGAAGGTCGCTGTAGCTGTTGCCGAAGACGCTCCCGTTCTGGAAGCCGTACATGCTGCTAAGGAAAAAGGCATTGCTGATGCAATTCTGGTCGGTGATGAATCAAAGATCAGAGAAGTAGCTGCTTCCATGAATATGGACCTGTCTGATTATGAAATCGTAAATGAGCCGGATCACGTTGCCGCAGCCCACACTGCTGTCAGCCTGGTACATGATGGCAAGGCTGATATGTATATGAAGGGGCTGATCGACACAAAGAACTTCTTAAAAAGCGTTTTGGATAAGGAAGTTGGTCTGCGTACAGGCAAACCACTCTCCCATGTATGTGTATTTGAAGTAAAAGGCATCAACCGCCTTCTGTTCTTATCTGATGTAGCATTTATGACATATCCTACTCTTGAGGATAAGGTTGCTATCATAAACAACACCGTTAAAGTCTGCCACGCCTGCGGTATTCCTAACCCTAAGGTAGCTCCTCTTGCTGCTGTTGAGGTTGTGAATCCAAAGATGCCCTGCACAGTAGATGCCGAGGCTCTGACAAAGATGAATGATAACGGTGAGATTACAGGATGTGTCGTTGACGGGCCGCTTTCCCTGGATATGGCTATTGATGAGGAAGCTGCCAAGCATAAGGGTGGTGCGGATCGTAAGATTACCGGTGATGCGGATGTACTTCTGTTCCCGGATATCCACGCCGGCAACCTCGTATATAAGACTCTGACACATCTGTGCGAAGTAAAGAATGGTAATATCCTGACCGGTACTGCTGCACCTGTTATCTTAACATCCCGTTCTGATACATGTGAGACTAAGCTGTACTCTATCGCACTCGCAGCAGTTGTTGCAGAAGAATTGAAGAAAACAAAATAAGGAGGATTTACTTATGTCATACAAGTCATTGATTATCAATCCCGGCTCCACCTCCACCAAAATCGGTGTATTTGAAGACGAGACATTGTTATTTGAAGAAACACTGAGACATTCCACAGAAGAGATTGCTCAGTACGCTTCTATCGTAGACCAGAAAGATTTCCGTAAGAACATTATTGTAAACCTGTTAAAAGAAAAGAACTTCGATATGAAAGAGTTATCCGTTGTTGTAGGTCGTGGCGGTATGTTAAAACCAATTCCCGGCGGTACATACAAGGTAACTGATGATCTTCTTAATGACCTGCGTATCGGCAAGCAGGGACAGCACGCATCCAACCTGGGTGGTATTCTTGCAAGGGAAATCGGTGATGAATTAGGTGTTCCATCTTTCATCGTTGACCCTGTCGTTGTAGACGAGTTAGCTCCTGTAGCCAGATATTCCGGCTGCCCTGAGCTTCCAAGAACCAGTGTATTCCATGCCCTGAACCAGAAGGCAGTTGCCAAGAGATATGCAAAGGAATCCGGTCAGAAGTATGAAAACCTGAACCTGATCGTTGTTCATATGGGTGGCGGTGTATCTGTAGGTGCCCATAAGAATGGTAAGGTTGTAGACGTATTCAACGCCCTTGACGGTGACGGTGCATTTTCTCCTGAAAGAGCCGGTGCAGTTCCTGTAGGTGCTCTGGTTAAGATGTGCTTCTGCGGCAAATACTCCGAGAAGGAAGTATACAAGAAATTAGTAGGTAACGGTGGTTTCAACGCATACCTTGGCACAAACGACGCACGTATAGTAACTCAGAGAGCTAATGACGGCGACGCAGAAGCAAAAATGGTTCTGGATGCATTCCATTATCAGGTGGCAAAGGACATCGGATCCATGGCTTGTGTACTGGAAGGCAAAGTTGACAAGATCATTTTAACAGGCGGCATTGCCTACAATAAGCTTACCTGCGAAGCTCTGCAGAAGATGTGTGGCTGGATTGCCGATTTCGTAATCTATCCTGGTGAAGATGAACTTCTTGCACTTGCACAGGGCGCACTTCGTGTCTTAAAGGGTGAAGAAGAAGCCTGCATTTACTAAGTATAAATTATTATTCCTACGACATAAAAAGGTTCGGCAGTTTAATTTGCCGAACCTTTTTCATATTATTGGGGTTCTGAAAGTTACTTATTTTTCAAGAAGTGCCTTAAGGTCTTCTTTGGGTGTTGTAATGGGTGCAATCTGGAAATTGTCTACCAGATACTGCAATACATTCGGTGAAAGGAATGCCGGCAGGGATGGACCTAAGCGGATATTTTTAATTCCAAGATGAAGCAGAGTCAGCAGGATACAGACTGCCTTTTGCTCATACCAGGAAAGTACAAAGGATAATGGTAATTCGTTGACGCCACAGTTAAATGCACCTGCAAGAGCTACTGCCACCTGAATTGCACCATATGCATCATTACACTGTCCCATGTCCATGATCCTTGGAAGTCCACCAATCTCTCCAAGCTGTAAATCATTGAAACGGAACTTGCCACAGGCAAGTGTCAGGATAATACTGTCTGACGGTGTCTGCTTCACGAACTCTGTATAGTAATTCCGTCCGGGCTTGGCACCATCACAGCCTGCTACCAGGAAGAAATGACTGATTGCACCTGCTTTCACAGCCTCCACTACCTTATCTGCATTGGCAAGAATCGCATCGTGGCCAAATCCTGTGGTCACTTCTTCTCCACCATTGATACCATGGAATCTCTGTTCCCCGCTATAACCACCAATCTCCAGAGCCTTGTTGATTATGGGTGTAAAATCTTTGTCCTCCCCAATATGAGTCGCACCAGGGAACGCCACTACTTCTGTTGTATAGACTCTGTCTGCATAGCTTGCCTTGGGTGGCATGAGACAGTTCGTTGTGAACAGGATAGGAGCAGGAAGATTGTCAAATTCCTTCTGCTGATTCTGCCATGCTGTACCAAAGTTACCCTTTAAGTGAGGATATTCTTTTAACTTAGGATATGCATGAGCCGGCAGCATTTCTCCATGGGTATAGATATTGATGCCTTTTCCGGCTGTCTGCTCCAGAAGAAGCTGCAAGTCCTTCAGGTCATGACCTGTTACTACGATAAATGGTCCCTTCTCAACATGCAGGGAAACTGTCGTAGGCTGTGGCTTACCATATGTCTGCGTATTCGCCTGGTCCAGTAATGCCATACATTTAAGATTAATCTCTCCTACCTTCATAACGGTAGGCAATAATGTCTCCATGTTGTCCTCTGTATCGACCTTGCAGAGTGCCTCGCAGAAGAACATATTCACTTCCTCATCAGAAAAACCAAGCATCAACGCATGATATGCATAGGCCGCCATGCCTTTTAACCCGAATAAAATAAGAGATTTCAGGGAACGAATATCTTCATTGGCTTCCCATATCTTATTAAGGTCATAATCATTCGTCTTGCCACAAGGGGAAGCACAGGAGGCGCACATAGGTGATATGGCATCCTTTGCAGCATGGGTAAGCTCGATCTGTCTGGTGATTGCCTTTTCATCAAAGCTTACATTGGTCAGTGTGGTAAACAAACCTTCAATAATCGCTCTGGAAGCCTGCTTCGGCAGATATCCTGCATTCTCAACGGCATGTGCCAGCCCGATCAGAGCTCCTGTCAATTCATCCTGAAGCTGTGCCACATCCGCGGTCTTACCACAGACACCTATAGAACCTGTACATCCTGCGCAGCCCGCAGTTTGTTCACATTGATAACAAAACATTTTATTGTCCATAAATCCTACCTTTCTGTTATATGAATATATGAATTATTCACTTAAAATGTCGCCATTGATCGACAACACAGTTACTTTGCATGGAATGTCTTTTCCGCTGTTGGCAATCGCCTTCTGTACTGCATAGGTCATGCCGCCACAGCATGGGACTTCCATTCTGACTACGCTGATGCTGCGAATGTCGTTGTTACGAAAGATTTCTGTCAGCTTCTCAGAATAGTCAATTGCATCCAGCTTAGGGCATCCGATCAGAGTAACATGTCCTTTCATGAATTTCTCATGGAAGCCGGCATAGGCATATGCAGTACAATCTGCCGCAATCAGCAACTGGGCTCCATTAAAATAAGGTGCATTAACCGGTGCAAGCTTGATCTGTACCGGCCACTGCTGCAGACGGGACACTGTGGGAGCAAAAGCTGTATCAACTGCCTTGCCAGCCTTGAGTGCTGCTTTATTTGCCTGTACTGCGGCTTCATCATAAGGTGCTGCTTCTCTCTCGACGAAGGTAATGGCATTGGTAGGACAGGCTGGCAGACAATCTCCCAGACCATCGCAATAATCATCCCTCATGAGTCTGGCTTTGCCATTTACCATACCAATAGCCCCTTCATGACAGGCTGATGCACACGCACCACAACCGTTACATTTATCCTGATCTATATGGATTACTCTTCTCTTCATTCCTCTTCATCCTTTCTGTAATTTGGGAATCGTTTATGTTTTGTATTTATGAGTGCATTATAGTATAATAATTGCAACGTGTATGTTGGAAATCTAACAAGTTTGTATTTTTTATGGTGGAATTTTATGGATGAATATATTTTTTTATTAAAGAACTCTGCGATTTTTGCAGGAGTAAAAGAAGATGAGATATTGACTATGCTGCATTGCCTGAATGCAGTCAAAGTCTCAAAAAAGAAAGATTCTTATATATTGCGGGCTGGTGAACACACTGACTCTATGGGAATGCTGCTTTCAGGCAGTGCCCTAATCGTGCAGGAGGACATCTGGGGACACCGCAATATCATGACAAAAATAAATCCGGGCGACACCTTTGCAGAATCTTTCGCTGCGTCCAAGACTGCTGCCCTGAATATCAGTGTCATAGCAAGTGCAGACTGTGAGATTCTGTGGATGGATGTCAACCGGATTCTCGCCGTATGTCCTTCCGCCTGCGAGCATCACAACCTGATCATCCGCAATCTGGTCGCAACGCTGGCGCAAAAGGTTTTATTATTTAATGAAAAAATCACGCATATGAGCAAACGTACCACAAGGGAGAAGCTGCTTTCCTATCTGTCTGCCGAATCCCTGCGTCAGGGAAAACTGTCTTTTACCATTCCCTATGACAGGCAGCAGCTGGCTGACTTCCTGTGTGTGGAGCGAAGTGCCATGTCTGCGGAGCTGTCCAAATTGCAGAAAGAAGGATTACTGGAATATCAGAGAAATGCATTTACACTCTTCTCTTAAATTCCTCGTAACCAAAGTGCTTGACTACATCCCAACTGCCATCCTCATGTAATGCAATAATATCAGGCAGTGGCATTCCATTGAAAGTATTGTTCTTTACCATGGAATAAATTGCCATGTCGCCAAATACCAGTCTGTCCCCGATATGCAACGGTGTATCGAAGGAGTATTCTCCTATGATATCTCCTGCAAGGCAGGTTGGACCTCCTAAAGTATAGGTATATGCCTTTTCTCCGGCTTCTCCTGAATCGCATAGAGGCGGTCTATAGGGCATTTCAATGACATCAGGCATATGGCAGGCTGCCGAAGTATCAAGAATCGCGATCCGTTTGCCGTTTTCAATGATTTCCTGCACTGTCGTTACAAGAAATCCTGCATTAAGAGCGACTGCTTCTCCCGGTTCCAGATAGACTGTCAGGTTATATTTATCCTGTACTCTTTTGATGATTCTGATTAACTTATCCACATCATAATCCGCTCTGGTGATATGATGTCCACCACCAAAGTTAAGCCATTTCATCTGTGGCAGATAAGCTCCAAACTTCTCTTCCACTGCTGCCAGCGTTTCCTCCAGTGCATCCACATCCTGCTCACACAGGCAATGAAAATGCAGCCCTGATATTCCTTCCAGCAATTCCGGTCTGAAATTAGCCAGTGTCACACCAAGTCTTGATCCGGGCGAACATGGGTCATAAATTGCATGATCCTGTGTAGAATGTTCCGGGTTAATACGAATCCCACATTCTTTTCCTGCTGCCAGTGCCTTATCCTTATACTTCTCCCACTGTGCAAAGGAATTAAATACCAGATGGTCACATATCTGCAAGATTTCATCCATGTCCTTCTCAGGATACGCAGGAGAAAAGATATGGTTCTCACAGTGTTTGAGATTTCCTGATATATCTGTAATCTCCTTACAGCATAATTCTTCGTAAGCAAGTTTTGCCTCATATAAGCCACTTGCTGTCGCTCCGTTTAAATATCTGCCAATTAACGGATACTCATAATACATGGAAAACGCCTTCTGCGCCAGCAGTATTTTACAGCCTGTCTCATCACAGACATGACGCAGAATCTCCAGATTATGCCGTAATAACTTCTCATCTACAATATAACAAGGTGTTGGCACCTTGCGATAATTGTCTGGTTTTACCATACTCTCCTCCTTTTGTTTCTAGGGACGCATCGTTTCTGTCCGTTGGTTTTGTGAACACGTCAAGGCTGTAAGGACTTCTAAGCACCTGCGGCAGAAATGCCTCTATTACAAGTCCTGCGCCTGAACTCGCCTACGGCTCAAACAACGGCTCGGACTTGCGTGCATTTCTTCCTTGCTGCCAAGAAGTACTAACAGCCATTCCTAAGGTTCACAAGAACCAACGGACAGAAGCCGATGCTGCCTAAAGCAATTCTTCAAGTAAAAACATTCACAAAATAACTGGACAACTGCACTCGTCATTAACATGAAATCTTTCTGTTCACAGCGCATTCTCTGTTGATTAAATCATCGTAAATCTTTTGCTTATGTGGTTACTTCGCCATATAAATTGTGTCAAATATGCTTATAAATAAGCATATTCTGACTCAATTTGCATGGCTCTGAATAGTTACAAATCATCAAAATTCAGGTGGGGCAGTTCGCCCAATCTGTATATAACAATTTAGAGAAACTCGGAATGTTTCGTGAGAAGACCCTCTGCGAGTGTCGGTACTTAGGGCTCAGGAGCTGATAAGCTCATGCACCCTTATGTACCGCTACATCGAGCAGCGGAGTGAGAACGTGTCTTCGTGCGAAATATCCGAGCTTCTCTGCCTTATTCTGTAGCAGGGCGAACTGAACCAACGTGACTAGTGTACTGTATCAAATTAATCAACAAGTGCAGGGTTGTGGCTTTCCTGCCAAGGGAGTCCCCATTTGTTCAGGGCTTCCATATATGGGTCTGGATCAAACTCTTCAACTGTGTATACACCCGGCTTATTCCACTTGCCTGTCAGAAGCATCATAGCACCGATCATAGCAGGTACACCCGTTGTATAGGAGATAGCCTGGGAACCTACCTCTGCATAACATTCCTGATGGTCACACACATTATACAGATAGTAAGTCTTGTCCTTTCCATCCTTCTTACCAGTGAAGATACAGCCAATGTTGGTCTTACCCTTTGTGCGAGGCCCAAGGCTTGCAGGGTCAGGCAGTAATGCCTTGAGGAACTGAATCGGAACAATCTCTTTGCCCTCATAATTGATAGGCTTTGTGGAAAGCATGCCCACATCTTCCAGACATCTCATGTGATCCAAGTAGCTCTGTCCAAAGGTCATAAAGAAACGGATTCTCTTTACGCCTGGGATGTTCTTTGCAAGAGATTCAATCTCTTCATGATGCAGGAGATACATGTCTTTTTCTCCTACCTGGTCAAAATTGTATTCACGCTTGATGCTCATTGCAGGGATTTCTACCCAGTGACCGTTCTCCCAATAGCTGCCCGGTGCAGATACTTCACGAAGATTGATCTCAGGATTGAAATTCGTGGCAAATGCATAGCCATGGTCACCACCATTACAATCCAGAATATCTATGGTATCAATGGTATCGAACTCATGCTTTAACGCATAGGCACAATACGCCTGTGTAACACCCGGGTCAAAGCCTGAACCCAGAAGTGCTGTTAAGCCGGCATCTTCAAACTTCTTCTTATATGCCCACTGCCATGAATAATCAAAATATGCGGAAAAACCTTCCTCCTTGCAGCGCTTGTCATAGACAGCCCTCCACTCCGGATCATCAATATTCTCCGGCTCATAATTGGCTGTATCCATATAGTTGACGCCGCAGGCAAGGCAGGCATCCATAATGGTCAGATCCTGATAAGGCAATGCAATATTCATGACCAGATCCGGCTTATAGCTCTTGATCAGTGCAATCACTTCCTCCACCTTATCCGCATCTACCTGTGCTGTCTCAATCTTTGTCCTGCTGCCGGCCAGCTTCTCCTTTAATGCATCGCACTTGGATTTCGTTCTGCTGGCAATCATAATCTCCTCAAATACTTCGCTGTTCTGACAGCATTTCTGAATGGCTACACTGGCAACACCGCCGCAGCCGATAATTAAAGCTCTTCCCATAACTCATTTCCTTCCTATTCTGTCAAGCCTAAATCTATTGATTTTACTGGCTTTGACGATATTATTTACCTCAAAACAAGAGCCGGGAGTGATGGATATCGTAGTATCTTGTACCGAATAGCTGATTAATGGGTACACTTCTTAAAGCATCCCTGTTGTTTGCTTTATAAAAGCTATTTTCCCTCTGATCAACTATGATGATGAACCTTCCGTGTCTAAGGGGATCATGTCCCAACTTCCTTCGTCCCATCTACCATACACTGAGTGCCAGCCAAGCTCCTAGACGGGGGCATGCCCCACGGAAAAAAACGATGCCGGCTACAGCTCTTGTTTTTATGTTTGATTGTTACTGACCTGCATTCACCTGTCGTGGTACTGATTTATTCAGTGGACACTATACCATCTCAGGTTCTTGTTGGTCTTTTGCAGATGTAGTCCGTTCCGGACTCCATCATTTACGGGTTTCTGTTCCAGAACCCTGTCCAGTCTCCGATGTATTCCTTCAGCCACTCGACAGAGTTCTGGATTTGCTTCTTTTATTTACTATGCTGCCATTGGTGTCTGTGAAGCCGTTGGTCGTTTGATATCTTCCAACAGTTTCTGCGGATCATAAGTTGTCCCTGTCTTTAGGATCGTGTAAATCACCCTCAGTATCTTGCAGGCTATCACAACCAGTGACTGCATCTTTTTCAGCGGATTATTGGTTCGTGTTGTATAGTACTCATGTAGCTGCTTAAATTCATCCGCATGCGACACCGCTGACTTTGCCGCTTGGAACAGCCAATACCGGAGTCTCTTGCGTCCTCTGTGGCTGATTTTCGTCTGTCCTTTATGCTTGCCTGAACTGCATGCCACCAGCTTCAGGATTTGTTCCGCATACCATTTCACTGCCTCACGCCCCGCATCTATTCCATCCGTTAATCCCACACTTTTCTCTGCATAGCTCACGATTTCATTGGCTCTGCTGTAACCGCGTCCTCTCAGTTTTTCATTGTGCCAGATATTTTTTATGCCTTCTGCTCCCAGTGCTGTGATATCCGATGGGATAGCTGATACTTTCAGTACTTCCAGAGTAAATGCCCCATCTATTTTTCCAAATGCGTCCATGTATTCTGGAAAATAGATTTTTAATTCCCTGTGAAGGCGGTTGATATTTCTTATCCTGTCTTCGGTAAGCTGATCCCTGAACATGGAGAGTCTTCTCATGTCCGCATAAACTTTTTCTGGAAGATAAGGCATTCCGTAGTTTCCATCTTTCACAAGATTTGCGATCAGTTTTCGGATCTTTTCTGTCATCCTTGAGCTGGCTATTGTCTTCTATTTCTTTACTCTGCTTTACAGCATATGGATTTACCTGGACAACGCTGATTCCGTTAGAAATCATCCATGCAGCCAACGCAAACCAGTAGTGGCCTGTCGGTTCAAGACCCAGTACTATCTGTTTCTTATCGTGTTTTGCCGCAAGTGCCAGCACCCATGCCTTGGCATTTTCAAAGCCTTCTGAAGTATTGCTGAATTCGAATGCTCCACGGCTTAACTCCCTTCCCCTAACATCGATTGCCCTGATATAATGATTCTCACTGCCTATATCGCATCCTACTATAAGCATGTCATCCGTAATGAAAGAGAGTTTATCGTTCTTGGCAAATTTACCGTTTGTTTCAAGTTCACGCCATGTATAGGATCTCAGTTCCTTTTCTACCACCTCTATTTTCTTGTTCAGTTCTTCTTTTGATAAAAGATTAATTGCCTGATTTTCTACATTTACTTGTTTTTTTGTTCTTCTTGTTTTAACATTCATCTTGAATACCTCTTGTGTTTTTAGATTTTACCAACTGGCAGGTCAGTAATAATCTAAATTTACTTGAGGTATTCTTTTTGGTCAATT
>MNTL01000082.1 GCA_001916965.1 Roseburia sp. CAG:10041_57 | reverse complement strand
CTGGTTATGCCCGAAATCGTTATAATTTGCAGAATACTCATAATGATTACCAAATGGGATAGAGGTATGTATCAGGTCTACACTGTTCTCTTCCATTCTCCTTGTCTCTTCTACGCAGTCGTCATGGACTGCTGTATAATATTTCCCTTCTACTCTCACTGTCTCTACACCCATCTTTCTTTCAAGCCGCTTAGTCTTGCAGGCGGTATTCAGGCCATATTTTTTTACAATCTCGACCATTCTGTTAACCATATATTCATGGTTTTTCCACTTTTCCAAAAGAGCTTCCTTGATCTGCCGCTCATTCTCCATGTAGATGATATCTACCACTACCTGCTCCTTTTGGAGGAATCTATAGCAGCGGTGGATTGCCTGGATAAAATCATTGAATTCATAATCTATTCCCAGAAATATCTCCCTGTGGCAATGCCTTTGGAAGTTACATCCTGAACCTGACAGCTCTTTTTTCGTGGCGAATAACCTTGTCCGTCCCTCGGAGAAATCTATAACACGCTGCTCTCTGATGTCATAGTCCTGCGCCCCGTAGATATCTACTACATCCGGCATTGCTTTCTTTATCTCATGGCGCTCACTTTCCAGATCATGCCACAGCAGGAAATTATCTTCCGGCGATGCATCTACGATCTCTTTCATCTTAGCAACTCGTGCTAAGATGCTGTTTCTCTTTATATCAGCTGCCTCTTTCAGGCCAGCTGATGCCTGTTCAAATAACTGCATCTGGCCATCTTTTCTCATTGAATCGCCGTAATGGATAGGAAGCTCATGCCACCTTACATCCAATTCCGGCAGATTATATCCATCGTCAGAATAATTAGGATCCAGATCTGAAGGTTTCGTGATGAACAATGCCCAGCTGCTTATCCATAACCAGAATTCATCTTCTATGTTCGGATATAAGGTCAGGTTATTTGCCTTTGTGCTGTCCCTCTGGAAAAATCTGGTCAGCGCCTGTCCTGTATCCATTACCTCCAAATAGCCTGCGTAATGGATCAGTTCCTTGTACCGGTTGGGTGACGGTGTCGCCGTTGCCACCAGCTTATATTTCACGCCCTTGAACTTATCAAGAAATGTCTGATAGGTCTTACTTCCGAACGATCTGAGCACGCTGGCTTCATCCAGCGAGGTTGCTACGAAATATGTAGGATCAATATCACCGTCTCTTACCCTTTCATAATTGGTTATGATGATCTGCACATCGTAGTACATTTTTACCTCTTCCATCGTTCTGCAGTACATCGGCCTTTCATATCCCAGTACCTGTACTGCATCCCTTGTAAACTCCTGTTTTACTCCCAGCGGAAGTACTATAAGAGCTTGTCCTCTTTCATGCTCTGCTGCCTGATGGCAGAATTCTATTTCCTGCACTGTCTTTCCCAGTCCAAAAGATTCAAACAGCGCCCTGCGCCCGCCTTTTAATGCCCACATAACCGCATCAGCCTGATGTGGCTTTAGGGCTTTATTAATTTTGCTTCTGTCCAGCTCGAATCCGCTGTCTGCTGCCAGCTCTATCTTGCTTTCAAGGAATTCACGATATGTCATTTATACATTCTGCTCCTTTCCCCTGCCTACGCTCCGCAGGCAGGCTTTACAATGGCTTTTTATAAAATGTGATATATAAAATACTCCCTGATCTGAGATCAAAGGCTACTTGATTACCGGCACACCCCATGTTTTATGTATCTGGTACTGCAAAGGCTCCTCAAATGAAGCGCCGTTCATTTCTGCCCCGCCTGAAAGGTTCATATATTCTTCTACCGCCTTAACTGCTGTCGCTGCAGAATAACAGATACAGCAATAATGGCCGGCAAGCTCCATCTCACGCATGAACTCCCGTTGCTCCTTGCTTGGCAGATTGGTTCCATACTTCATTTCGATGTACATGCCAATATACCTGCCGCTTGGGTATGGAAAATGGATGTCTGATACTCCTGCTTTTACGCCCATCTGCTTTAATACAGCTGCTTCTTTTGCATCCCTTCTCCCTCCGTTCGGGATATGATGTATCCAGCGCAGTTGAGGATATACATCTTCGTGGAGCCTGCACCACTGTATAAATAGAATCTGCTCCGTATCCTCGCCTTTCTTCTTGTACCTTAAGTTCATCCTGTCTTCTCCTCTCCGCTGTCACCAGCATTTTTGTTCACACTTCCTATCCTTTTCCTGATTTCATACTTCATATGGTCTGTGAATGCATGATGGGTATAAAATTCCACAGTGACTACATGCTGCCTGCATAATTTCTCTATCTCCCGCCACTTATCTGCATCCACTACCTTCTTACCCTTTGCATTACGGAAACCGTTTACATACCATGTCCTCAATTGCCCCATCGAAAACATATTCGCTATATACGCTGAATCCTCATAAATAACAATCTCGCAAGCTGTTGTCATCCTTCCGAGTGCTTTTTCCATTGCTGTAAGGATTATGCCGTTCTGTGTAGTCTCTCCTACGCTTGCATAATCTTCTATCGTTTTAAGCTCTCCATCCTGTTTCTGAAAAGTAAGCGTATATCCATACGTACCGTGTTCTGTTTTAAATCCACGCACATTATGGGTGATGTAGATATCCACATGTTTCAGCCTCACTTGACATCCCTCCTTGCTTTCTACTTATCAGCATTTCAGGAGTTATCCACCGTGTTTTTACGGTCTTTCTCCTGCTGCCTTATATAACCCCGTGTTTTTCGATACCAAAATTCTATGTAAAATACCCTCAAACCTGCATAAGTTGAAAGTAAAGCGGAGTTATCCACAATATTCAATTTAGCCGGTGCATAGTCAGGTATATTGACCAGCTTGCAAGCACCTCATTGAACCTGTATGTTACCGTGTCAATGGCATAGCCTGGGAAACGCTGCGTAAAGAAATTGCGGACATACTCACAGTCTGACGGCATGCTCACCAGTTTCAGTACCTGTCTTCTGGACAATGCATTGTCCTTGGTACTCTTGTGCGGCTTGATCAGATTCTTGCTCTGCTTCCAGCGCTTTTTTCCTTTTGCATCATCCACAAGCAAATCTGCCAGGCTCAATTCTGCTCCCTCTGACAGATCAGAAAATGTCATCTGACCGCAAGGCTCATCCTCACGTTTGAATGTCTCTTTTGTGATATAGTTCACAAGTCCATCTATCCCGGACGGACTGAATCGTAATGGCTCGCATCTGACATATCCTATCGGTGTAGGTTCTGACTGCCCTTTTTTCTTCCTGTAGCACCAAAGCGCCTCTACCTCCTCTCTGCTCAGTCCACCATTGATCAATAGATGGTGATGGATACGGTTATTTCTGCCACGCTCATTCACCCATATGTATTTCAGAGGTGAAAGCTCCCTCTTTTTCCGTAGTCTCTTAATTTTCTTTAAGAAATTAGCAACTATTTTATCTGCTGCTTCTTCTGACTCTGGCATCACATTGTAGGTCAAATCCACACGCTGATCTTCCTCTGTAAAATTTGCTTTTATTTCCTGATTAAAATATCTTTTCGAATTGGTATCATTTAATTTCTTCTGTACAGGACTACTCCTCTTCCTCTTCTTTGACCTCTTTCCACGAACCGGTTCAGTATAAGCAAATATATCAATTTCTTTATACCTTGGTTTGTACCCCAGACCACAATATGTAACTACCTGCCTTACCATCCCCTTACCTCTCCTTTATCCCTTCCATGTCCAAAACAATAATATTTATATACAAGCCCCAACCCCGCTTACGCTCCGGGCTTGCAAAGTTCCTCATTTTCTCGTGTTTTTTTTCTGAAAAAAGGTAAAAAAAATAAAAGACCGTCCAAAACATGTCCCCTATGCGACACACAGGATTGCGCAATACCTGTGTACGCACTTTCTTTGAAAGGGGATATTATGTGAGTATCTGCGACACATGGGTTGTATGTGCCGCATAGGAGACACGTTAAGAATATCTATTTATTGTTCTTCCCAAGATAAGCATCCAGTTTATCTCTGAATATTATGTAGTTGTATTGTTTTCCAGTTAATGATGGAAGCACATACCCTATATCAATTTTTCCTCTCTTCATGTATTCTCGGAGTCCTTGATTGGACATTCCTATTTCTTTCGCAGCCCTTGATAAAGGCACCCTTTCTGTTTCTGTGCTCATAATATCCCTCCATGTTATTTCCATGCCCTCTGTGCGGTGCACACGCACCGCCTGCTGAATTGTTTGTACTTAACGAATAATTAATTATGTGCGTCGCACAGAGGACATGAATGCCTTGCAATCTAACTGCACACCAGAACCGGTCTTACTCCCTCCTACATCCTTTCCAGATCCATCCTTGCATACAACAGATCTGTATATGCGTTTACAAGTTCTGGAAGCTCATCCGTCATGTATTCTTCTTGCGTAATTTTATCCTTCACATGCTGCAAAACCCTGTCCGTCTTTGCTTTCAATTCTTTTTTATCTGCATTATCCTTAAAAAATGACATTTCTCTCACATCCTTCCTACCACCATTCAGGTACCGGCTTGTCCAAATTGCGGTAATGCCACCAGTGACCACTGTTGTACATTACACACGGGTTTCCACCCTCATCCTGCCATACCTTTTTTATCTTGCCCTCTCTCCAGTTACTTACAACGGATTTATGTTTCTTCATGGCAATGTCTGCCATATGTTTCATTTCTGATTTGCTCATTACTGCTGCCATATACGCCACATTCTTTCCATCTGCTGCCACTGCACGCTTTCCTTGCATTGTGGTTATTCATTATCCATCATCACATGCTCAAGAAACTTTCTAAAGGTGCTCATATCCAATGTTCCTTCCGGTGGAAGCGGTCCCTTATCAGATATAATATTTATGTTCGGAGTCTCGCAGGCAAAATGCTCAAACTCAACTCCTGTTATAAAATCTCCGTATGCTTTCCCGTTATAGACCAACATCGTCGCTACCCCATCAGTAGCTATAACTGCTTTAAAACGTTTATTTTCCATTTTCTATCTCACTTCCTTTCCATCTGCTGCCATCGCACGCTTCCCTTGCCTTTTATTTCCATATCTCCTATACTGTCCTTACAGGATCACATATCGTGGTGAAATATAAGAATGGAGAAAAATTATGATAAATACATTAAAAGAACTATTAACTCGTGAAAATGTTACTTTGGCTTTATCAATATTTGGTTCATTAGGAACACTTTTCACATTTTGCTTTTCATACTTAACTCACCGAAAAAATCTAAGAATCTCCATAGTATCAGCAACTTATAAACCAAATTTCAACCGTCTTGCGCTCCTTTTCTGTTTTGAAAACCGTTCAAGACTTCCAATTGCCATAACTTCAATCACAGCAAAATTTAACTCTGTAGATATTTCCTTAAATCCGCATCCAAATTATGTAGGAAATATCAAATATGAAGAAAATCATCAGATTGTCCACCGACTTTTTGAGTTTGATCTCAAAATACCTGTCGATATTGCCCAGTTGAGTGCTTGCTCTGGATATGTTCTCTTTGACATTTCTCCAGACGATCTACGAAACGTCTCCACCGTTTTGAATTTTCAAGTTCACTCCACGCGAGGTTCGGTACAGAAAATTGAACTAATGTCCGATCTGATAAAATGGTTGTAGAACTTACATATCCAACCTCTGGTGCCGGATAGATTTTCACCGGAGGTTTCTCATTTGGCACTGCTTTCTTTTTTTTCCAAAGAATCACTATCTCACTTCCTTCCCATCTGCTGCCGCTGAAGTTATGTAATCTTGATTTTATATTACTCATTATTTATACTTGTCTTACAGGCTTACACTAAAGCCAAGTCAATAAGAAAGGAGCAAACAATATGAAAGATTCTATTACTATCAAAGTATCTGAACTTCGTTCTATGGTTCAGGATATACGCCGTAGCGGATGTGACATTGTTACCTTAACAATTAACGAAGAAGATGAATTTGATGGCGAAACTTACCCACCTTACGTGTCTTTTATGGCTTGTAAAGAAAGTTTCCCCGAACAATGGATTGATTTCGAATCTATTGATGCTATTCCAAATGAAGATCAGCTTACATCCGATTCAGATTCAACAGTTCATATCAGCAGCAATTTACTTTAATCTATGAATACAGTCATTTTTTCTCATTAACTAAAACATAACTGTATCTATTTTCAGAAAGATGGTTCAATCTATGAATCATCTTTCTGAATTCTCTTAATAATATTTCTCCATCCTCAAATGTTTTTGTATTAGCAAAAACCATTAGCATGTTCTCATGTTTCTTGTTGCTTGTGACCACAAGTAAATCTTTTTCCATTTTCTATCTCACTTCCTTCCCATCTGTTGCTTATTTAGTGTGCACATTACGTGCTCATTTTAATTAAAAAAAATAAAGTCAACGGATTTCTTGTAATATTTAGAAAGCCTGATTTTAATATCATCTCTCGGAATCCTTTCCCCTTGTTCATACATAGCAAGTGCTAATGTGCTGATTCCGCATGCTTTTGCAACTGTTTCCCTACTTTTCTTTCCGCGCAGTCTTACAAGTCGTTCCGCTATAGCTTGCTTATCCAATCATTCACCTCCGTTCGTGCACGTTTCGTGCTTAACTTTAATATACACGCTCTGTACTCATGTGTCAAGCACATTTTGTGTATTTTTGTATTTACTTTAGAACACGTTTTGTGTATAATGCAAATATAGACATACGGAGGTACTTACATATGGCTCAATTTGATAAAATACTAAAATTATTAAGAACAGAAAAGTCTATGTCCCAACAAGAACTTGCTGATGCATTAGGAATATCTAAAAGTGCAATAAATATGTATGAACGTGGAGAACGCCAACCGAATTTTGAAGTTTTAGAATCAATAGCCGATTATTTTAATGTCGATATTGACTACTTATTGGGACGTACAAATAAAACAACCAAAATTATCAATCCACACACCATTGCAGCCCATTTCGATGGAGACGAATACACAGAAGAAGAACTTGACAAAATCAAAGAATTTGCCGCCTTTGTAAAATCAAACCGCAAATAGTCCATTAAATTATTCTTTTCGTAGGAGGTGCATACATTGGAATTAACCATAGAAGAACTGCAAAAGATATGTATACCAGAAAATATTATCATGACCTTGCACGCTGCAAAGCGCTTAGAGCAACGAGGTATTTCCCTGAAAGAAGTTATAGACTGCATAATGACGGGAGAAATCATAGAACAATACCCTGATGATTATCCATATCCAAGCTGTCTTACTCTTGGAAATATAAATACTTCAAAACCGCTTCATACAGTGGTAGGTACCAATGGAGAACAGCTCTGGATTGTCACAGCTTACTATCCAGCACCAGCAAAATGGTTTGATGATCTCAAAACCCGAAGGGAGGAATAATTTTATGAAATGCTTTTTATGCAAAGGTGATATGAACAATTCTACAACAACTTATATGACAACATACAACAACTGCTTTATTATCATTAAAAATGTACCATGTTTTAAATGTGATCAATGTGGTGAGGAATTTATCAACGGTACTACTATGTTAAAGATTGAATCTATTGTAAATAAATTAAAATCCATGTTAACAGAAATTGCGGTCGTTGATTTTCAAAGCGCAGCATAGGAGTGAGCCAATTGAACAAATATGAAGAACTGCTAAATGATGCTGACAAATCAAACGTGACTGTCACCAATCAGTTTGATTTGTCGGGCACACGGCTTAAAGGGCTGTACTGTGATGGTACTATTGCCATAAGCCAAAATATGAACGATGAATCTGAAAAAGCCTGCATTCTTGCCGAGGAATTAGGGCACCATTATACATCTTCTGGGAATATCATAGACATGACTGTAGCCACAAACCGTAAACAGGAGCTGCACGCAAGAGCATGGGCTTACAACCGCCTAATCGGATTGTATGGAATTATCAATGCATACAGATCTGGATGCAGAAATGGTTACGAGATAGCTGAGCATCTTAATATTACAGAAGGATTCCTGAATGAAGCTCTACAGTATTATAAAAATAAATATGGCTTATGCACCACTGTTGATAATTATGTTATTTATTTTGAACCCACGCTTGGGGTATTCGAACAAATTTAAAATATTGACGCTTGTTATGTTTACAAAACCTATTCTTTTTTCTATAAATGCAATACAATATTGTAATAAGAAACTATAACCAATTATATTTTGGAGGAATTCTCATGAAGAAAAAAGCACTTATTATTCTATTGTCACTCACACTTACCGGATGTGGATCTACGAATCACGTAGAATTATCTAATCCGACTACTGAACCGGCATCAACCATTGAAGAAACGACCAGTATTGAAACTGAGACATCTGTTGAAAATGAAACTACTTCTGCAGTTGATGATTCTGAGGAAGTTGAAGTAATACTTCGTATTGTGAATTTTGAAGATTCTTCTGCTGAAGAATATGTTGCTGGTTTGCAAGCCGATAACCCGAATGGCGCATATTCAGTTTACAATGATGATTATTACAGTACCACTATTACTGAAAAAGATAGGAAAGAAGCTTTGAAATCTTTTAAAGATGATAGTCTTCTTAATGATACATTTAATGAAATGTATACTAATGAATCAATGGGAGGCGCTCTGATCAGCATGGATTACGATGATGACTTTCAACATTTCACTTTCTATGTTGACAAGGCAAAATATGAAGCTAATGAATTGTTCTGCTCGATAGGAATCGGTCTTACAGTAACTGCGCTAAGCGACACATATCAAGCATACAATTTCATTCCCCCAGAAGACAGGATAACGGATATTCAAATTGTAGATAACGAGACTGGTGAAGTACTGAATGATTCATCTACTCAAGATGATTCACAGGAAGATTCCTCTTCTGATTCTATTCCTGATAAACTTTCAGAAATTAATAACTGGTACATTGGCGATATATGGAATAATTTTGTAAACTTTGATTCCTACAGACTAAATGGCAAAGATTGCACTGGCTCAGATATAGATATAGATTATGCATACGAACAATTTGAAAAGGCATATGCTAAAAAGGAGCAATATGATTCCTATATTAACGCTCTTTCGGATGATGAATACTCTGATTTAAAAAAAGCATGGGGTAAAATGAATGAACAAATCGAATTGATCTATAATGATTTACAGGAAAATGGGATGAAGGAAGGCAGTCCTCGATTTAGTCTTGATTTATTACGGCAATATTCAGATGCTTTTTATTCTTACATAAATTAGAATCTAATCGTAACAAAAAATGAGCCGTTAAGTGCTACCAACACCTAGCGGCTCGCTAGAGATGTACACAAAAAATGTACAAACCTAATTCAGCAAGGTTATTGTATCATTTTGTGTATGTCTTTTCAAGTACTCATTGGAAGGAGATATCAAAATGTCTATCATCAAATGCCCAGAATGTTCTGGAAACGTATCTGACAAAGCGTATAGCTGTCCACACTGTGGCTATCCGCTCCAATCCGTTGCTCCATCTGCAACAATTCCAACAACACGTACACGACCCACAAAGCGCCGCCGAAAACTCCCGAATGGTTTCGGATCAATTAAACGATTATCCGGTTCACGCAAAAATCCCTTCGCGGCTTACCCACCAGTGACAGAGTTCCATGAAAATGGTTCTCCGAAATCTGTCCCTGCAATCGGATATTACAGAACATACCAGGATGCCTATGATGCGCTTAGTTCATACAACCGAAATCCATATAACATTGATGATGCCAACGCTACGTTCGCTAATGTATATGAAATGTGGCTGGAAGCATACAAGAACAATCCTAAACAGAAATCTTATTCTGCAATTAAGTCGTATGTGTCCGCTTTTAAAAATTGTGAAAAACTGCACAGTAGAAAGTTTAAAGATATTCGCAAAGTTGACATGCAAGTTGTCTTGGACACATGCTCCCTTGGCTACTCCAGCGTAATGAACATTAAAAAATTATTCTCACAGCTCTATAAATTTTCCCTGGAAAATGACATCGTACAAAAGGATTATTCCAAGTTTGCTGTTGTTAACAAGGAAAATGATAATGAAAAAGGAGAACCTTTTTCTAAGGAGGAATTACAAATAATCTGGGATGACAGGGATGATCCTGTTTCCAGTATGATAATCCTTATGTGTTTTACTGGATTTCGAATCAGCGAATTTGCAACCTCCAAAAAAAGAAACTATAGGATGGAAATTAATATGAATGATAAGTATTTTCATGGTGGGCTTAAAACTGAAGCCGGTGAGAATCGTATTGTTCCTTTTCAGGATTGGCTTACCCCATATGTACAGTCATATGCTGCCGTACAGGATAGCTTTAAAGCTGACAACTTTCGCGTTAAAAAATTCTACCCAAAATTGATTGAACTTGGAATAGATACAACGGCTTCTGGCAAGAAGCATACTCCACACGATTGCAGGCATACATTCTCATGGATTTGCGATGTCGCAGGCATTGACAGTTTATCAAAGCATCTCATCATGGGACATTCCCTTGGCAATGATGTCGAAGTAGCTACCTATGGTCACAGGACCTTAGAAGATTTGCATGCAGCCATTTCCAAAATCGACCTTAAAGACATCCTTTTGGACTGTTGCTAATTTGTCACTAACCACTTTTTATCTCTCGTTATTTGTAACGATTTTTCTTGTCTCTTAAAATCCTTGTAAACCGCATAGAATAAAGGAAAATCGGCATTGCAAGCTATTTTTGAGCAATGCCGATTTTTTTATGGTTTTGGTAATGTTGTTATGTATATAGTAAAAAAGACGGATTGTTTTCAAATCCGCTACGCATCCGTCATGCCATGCATGAACTGAAATATTCCGGTTATACAGTCGCTTCTATCTCTGAATCCTGCGGTTATCAGTCCGTCCTGTCCGGCGTGCCTCTTGGTACAATCCAGAAGATTTTCTCAGGAGAAACAGAAAGTCCACGTTACGACACGCTACAGGCACTGGAACAGCTTTTCTCTGAGAAATCTACTGTATGCGAAGAGGCTTCCTATCAGGCTGACAGGAATGGCAGCTATACTCTTGACGACTATTATGCATTGCCGGATGAACAACGTGTAGAGTTGATTGATGGGTATTTTTATGATATGTCAGCTCCCACCTTCCATCATCAGTCCATTGGAGGTGAGATTTATCGACAGATTGCTAATTATATTCTGGAACACAAGGGAAGCTGCAGACCCTTCATTGCTCCTGTAGATGTACAGCTTGACTGTGATAATAAGACCATGGTTCAACCAGATGTGGGCATCATATGTGACCCCTCCAAGATTAAAAAATTCGGTATCTACGGTGCACCTGATTTTCTCGTGGAGGTTATCTCTCCTTCTACCAAAAGAAAAGATTATACCTTAAAACTATCCAAATACATGAACGCCGGTGTACGGGAATACTGGATTCTGGATTATGCCCAACGTAAGCTTCTTGTATATTTCTTTGAAAGTGAATCCTGCCCGGTTATTTACGGTCTGGATCAGCCAGTTCCTGTAGGAATCTATCATGGAGAACTGACCATTGATTTTTCCAATATCCTAAAATGGATTGAAGAAGATCTGGTATAATACAGGTCTGTCACTGAATACACAAAAGGAGATGAAAGTCCACCACTTTCATCTCCTTTATACACTTTTCGAGGTTTATTTCTTAAACAGTTTACCAAAGAATGATTTCTTTTCTTCTGTCTTTTCCTCTTCAGCTGCTGTTTGGGCTTCACCCTCTGTAGTAATTGTTTCTGCTTCTTTTACAGCTTCACCAATTCCTGCCTTAGGATGTTCTTTCAGTGCCAGCAGTGCGTCATAAGCCTGCAGCACACTCAGGTTCTTCTCCTCTGCAATTTTCTTTGCTGTATATCCTTCAATCGTAATCATGCCCATCGGAGGATACTCTGCATTACGTACTGTAGAGGTAAATTCAACAAAGATACTACTGTCAGATTTCAGCCTCTTATAATAATGGAGTGCTTCCACATAGGAGAGCTTGCATCCCTGTGTCAGATAAATCATCAGTTCTTCTCTCAGAGGTTCTGAGTGTTTCCACTGCTTTGCAATCTCCCCCATCAGATGAACGTCTGCCAGACACATAACATCAGGACCATCTGTTACAGCTGCCACCTTGCTTGCTGCCTCAAACTGCTCCATGAATTTCTCATTGTCAATGCCGGCAGGAGTCAATCTGCCTTCTCCGGTCCTGCCACCTTCAAAGCGGTTGGTCACAATCAGGTAAGCCAGCTGGTTACGCAGTGTGAATGAACCATCCTGCTCTCTCAAGGTGAAGACAAATGGTTTCTCACACAGTGCTTCTGTCAACGGCACAGTCATTCTGTTCATCAGTCTGTTGTACTGTTTCTTCTTCTCTTCGTCCTGGGCAGTTCTTGCTGCCTCGAAGCGGCGTCCTGCTTCCTGAAGCATAACAATCATTTCAGGTACTGAACACTCTGCCATATAAGTGATACCTTCATCATAATCTGTATCCAGATGTGATGCCAGTTCATCTCTTCTCTCCTTGCTTACTGCATAGGGATTCTCTGTGTTTACAAAAGAAATCGGCTCGAAACGGTATTGCGTTGTTCCGTCTTTCTCTATTTTTAATGCACTGCATTCCTGTGGTGTCAGGAATTTCTCCATATCTGTCTCAAATCCTGCAGTCTCCATAAAGAAAGAGAATTTGCAATGGATAGAATGCAATGTATCATCATCCAGATTGATGCTGGTAACACCTACCTGTGCTGCTACTGCCAGGGCAGTCTGCAGAGAATGCATCTTATCATTCTTCTTTAATATACCGATTGGATATGTACCATCAAATACCGGTAAAAGTGTCGGATTCTCCAGACAATAATTCACCGCATCCTCATATTTTTCGAAGAGATACATCTGGACATTCTCTTCAGCCAGCTTCAACAGGAACGGTGTACCAAGACAGGTTCTGTAATCACTGTGTCTGGTTCCTAACAGAATATAGACTTCTTCCATATTCGCATACTCGCAGATACGTGCCTTGACCTTCTCCTCATTCCATACCGGCGGGGTGAAATATGCACTGATATCCAGCGTTGCAGGATCGAATTCCAGCCAGTAATTACGATGTGGCTCTACGATTACCTGGAAACGACCCTTTACAAACTGCGCAAGCAGAGACAATTTATATTTGTTGATTGGCTTCTTATCCGGGTTGTAGCGCATAGCGCTCTCAGCTGTCAGGAATACTTTAAGAGACTCATAATCATAATCCTTATCATCCTTGGGCTGGCTCTTATCCTTCTTGCGCTTCATGGTCATGATCTCAAAAGTCTGCTTCTCACCTTCTGCCGGTTTCTTGCGGAAATCCGGTAATTTACCGATGATGAACACTGACTTTGTAAGCATATGTGCTACTGCTTCTTCCTTAGTGCATCTGTCGATGGACACTCTGTACATATAATGATAGGAATCCACGATTTCCTTCATTACTCTCAGGTCTTTTGCAGATAAATACTTTTCATCACACAAAGTCGTCTTAGAACCATTTTCCAAAGTATTGATATGAAGTACCAGACCTGTGATATTCTCATCAAAAATCTGATAAATAACCTCACCCAGCTTATCTTCATGATAAGCATAACGATATTCACCATATCTCTTTGCCTTATTTACATAGGCATCATAATATTCTTTTTCAAAAAATACATGAATGGCATCGTCGAAGACTTCTTCTTCATTGCGCTGCATTACCATGATATCTTTATTCAGTCCCTCAAAGAGACGCAACTGCCATATTGTTATGTTTGATTTTCTTTCCACTTAACTTTACCCTTATCCCTATTCTTAGCTTTCTACAATCAGATATCTGCCGTCTCCCACGTCAAATACCTCAGGTGCATCCAGAATATCTTCCTTGCTCTGTCCTTCCAGATCCACACCTTCTTCATCAAAATAATCCCATACTTCATCCAGGGAATCTACCACAACTGCCATACACTCTTCCAGGAAATCTTCTGCTTCCTCTGGTGTCTCTGCTACATTCTCAGGAAAAAGCTGTAACTGATTCTCCAAAAAACATTCTAATACTGCATCATCATACTCGTGCATATTCTTACCATACCTTTCTGTACCATAATTTCCAGTACTGCTTTAGTATTTGATTCCGGCCTTATCCAACTCCCAAACGAGTCTGCCAACCGGTAAGCCTACAACATTGTTATATTCACCACAGATTTCCTTGATATAGGCAGCACATCTGCCCTGTATTGCATATGCCCCTGCCTTATCCACAGGTTCGCCTGTCTCTACATAAGTCTGTATCTGTTCACCTGTCATAGGATACATTTCCACATCCGTCTTTTCATGGAAGCTGATAACCCGTCTGCCCTGCTCTTCCAGAATGATCAGAGTAACACCGGTGTATACCTGATGCACCTTGCCCTGCAGACTTGACAGCATCCTCACAGCATCCGCCTTATCCTTTGGCTTTCCCATAATTGCACCATCATAAGCTACAATCGTATCCGCTCCTATGATTACTGTACTTTTCTGCCTGCCATGTTCTTTCTCATAGCGATCTGCCACTTCTTTCGCCTTTTGCAGGGACAGCTCTTCTACAATATCTGCCGGCTGCTGTTTTGTAATGATTTCCTCTCCATGCGCAGAAGCAATTTCAAATGAAAGACCTATCTGCTCTAATAGTTCTTTTCTTCTGGGCGACCCGGATGCTAATACAAATTTTACCATAATATGCTGTACCTTTCCAGTCTCTGTTATCTCTTTCTTTACTCTGCCTCAATATGAGTCTCCGGCTTGAATACTCTTGCCTGCTGTTCATTCTTATGCTTATGTGCAGCAGCCATATATTCTTTACAGAATTCTTCCTGTGCATTGCACAATACCTTACCACGCTTGTCTACCTTTTCATAAGTTCCATCCGGCTTTAACAGCTGCGCTTTCACTGTATCTCTCATCTGCACATCCAGAATATGCCATACCTTTTCTTTTAATTCAGGGTTCAGAACAGGGAAGAGGATCTCTACACGGCGCTCCAGGTTTCTTGGCATCCAGTCAGCACTTCCCATATACAATTCCGGATTACCACCATTTTCAAAATAGAAGATTCTGGCATGTTCCAGGAAATTACCAACAATGGAACGCACGGATATATTATCATTCGTCCCCTCTACTCCTGTTCTCAGACAGCAGATACCACGGACAATCAGATCAATCTTCACACCTGCTGCCGCTGCTTCATACAATGCCCTGATGACATCAGGATCACACAGTGAGTTCATCTTGGCAATGATATGTGCCGGTCTGTTCTGCTTTGCATTGTCTTTTTCCCTGTTGATCAGATATAGGAACTTATCCTTTAACCACAGCGGTGCCAGGGCAAGATGGTTCCAGCTAAGCGGTTCTGAATAACCGGACAGCATATTGAATACTGCGGTTGCATCCTCTCCAATTGCTTCGTTGCAGGTAAGGATACCACAGTCTGTATACAATTTCGCTGTAGAATCATTATAGTTACCAGTTCCCAGATGGACATATCGGCGGATGCCCTCTTCTTCTCTTCTGACAACCAGTGTAATCTTACAGTGGGTCTTTAGTCCAACCAGACCATATATTACATGACAGCCTGCCTTTTCCAGCTTCTTCGCCCATACGATATTATTCTCTTCATCGAATCTGGCCTTTAACTCGACCAGTACAGTGACCTGTTTGCCATTCTCTGCTGCCTGTGAAAGTGCTGCTATAATAGGAGAATTACCACTGACACGGTACAGCGTCTGCTTGATTGCCAGCACTTCCGGATCTCTGGAAGCCTGCTTAATGAAATCTACGACCGGTGCAAATGTCTCATATGGATGATGCAGCAGGATATCCCTTTGTCTGATTTCATCAAAAAGGTTACAGTCAGGTGCCAGTCCATCTACCGGCTGTGGGATATAAGGTGGTGTCTTTAAATGGTCAAATCCACTCATACCGTACATTTTCATCAGGAAAGTCAGATCCAGCGGTCCCGGGATTTCATAGATATCCTGTTCTTCTACACAAAGCTCCTTCTGGATAAATGACAACAGTCTTTCATTGATTCCATCCTCTACTTCCAGACGGATGACCTGTCCCCATTGTCTCTGCTTCAACTGCTTCTCAATTTCCTTGAGCAGATCTGCTGCTTCCTCTTCTTCCAGGGAAAAGTCAGCATTTCTCATAATTCTGAATGGATATACACATTCGATATCATAATTCAGGAAAAGCTTATCCATATTGCGTTCAATGATCTGTTCCAACAGAATCACACGTTTGCAGCCATCTTTGCCATCCGGCAGACTGACGATTCTTGGAAGTACGCTTGGTACCTGCACTGTCGCAAATTCCAGCTCTTTTGCTGCAGCAGAACGCTTGAACAGATGCTTCTTTAATACGCTGTTATTCTCTTTACGTGATACCAGTGCGCCAAGATTCAGGGATTTATTACGGATTAATGGAAAAGGTCTGGAAGAATCCACTGCCATTGGTGTCAATACGGGATATACATTATCCTGAAAATAGCGGTCTACGAATTTCTTATCCTCTTCTTCCAGTTCCTCATGCTTCTCAATTACCTGTAATCCATTCTGTCCCAGTAGAGGGATAAGTGAACGGTTATATGTAGAATACTGCATATTGACCAGCTCATGAGTAGCCTTATTCACTGCTTCCAGCTGTTCCTGTGCAGTCATTCCTGCAATGTCCTTCTTCTTATATCCCGCATTTACCATATCTTTAAGGGATGCCACACGCACCATAAAGAATTCATCCAGATTAGATGCCGTAATACTCAAAAACTTAAGTCTCTCAAATAATGGCAGAGACTTATCCCTTGCCTCTCCCAATACTCTATGGTCAAATGCTACCCAGCTCAATTCCCTGTTGTAGTAATATTCCGGTCTGCTATAGTCAATCTTCATATGCTGCTCATCCCCCTTATATATTGCTCTTTTTCTGTTTTACAATGGGCTTGATATTATACACTTCTTCAAACAGCTCTGCATTTCTTGCAAACATGCTTAATTCCAGCGTCATATCAGCATTGGACTCGACTGTGATAATAATAGAATCCTCTTTTAATGTAGTCTTTACATTATCACATTTCTCACGATGACTGATATCCAGTCCATCCGCCAGACGTATGATTGCTGTCAGCTTGGCTATTTTAAGAAAAGACTCTTTATCCAGTGTCGTTACTCGTCCTACTGTTTCGTAATATTCAAAAGTTTCTGTTGAATACTTTACAATATTAGCTACAATTTCTCTTTCCAGGTGAGACAACCCTATCATTTCTGTCGCCATCACAATATTATAAGAACTCTCCCCCACATTGGTCAGGCTGATATATCTGCCGCATTCATTCAGGATTGCAGCAATCTGCAGCAAAAGCCTGTCTCTTTTATTCAGACCATGCACTTTCTTGAGATGGTCATAGAGGGTCAGTGCGATTTCTTCTCTTTCTCTGGTGCTGCGTTCTCCACTGTGATACCTCTTATTAATATCCCTTGCGCATGCCAGAATATCCTGTTCAAAATTATGTGATACAGATAATACTTTATTCTTCTCCGCATATTCATAGGCAATACCATCACACAGACTGACACCAGGCGCCCACAATGTCTTAGCCCCCAGTACTTTCATCATATGCTTGATCATGATAGCTGATAAGTACAAAAGTGATGTATTCTCAGCGGGAATTCCAAGAGCTGCTGCTATTTCCTGGGAATTTCTCTGTTTTAATCTGCCTACAAATTCCTGGAAAGTCTGTGCATCTACATGCCCCTCTTTGCCGGATTTGAGGATTCCCTTCTGCAGGATCAATGACACATAATCATCTACCAGAATGATATTTTCAATCGTTCTGTCACCAACAAACATCTGCTTAAAGCTCTGGAGACGGTCAATTACCATTTCCTCTACGATTTCTTCAAGCTGATATGTCTTATAGGATACCTTGCTCAATTCTTCTCTCATACGCAGAACACCGGGACGGATATTCTGTGTCGTAACCAGTGAATCTTTATCAAACAAAGAAAGCTGTATGCTGCCCCCGCCTATATCAATAAAAGCTGTTCCCTTTTCAATGATGTTTTGGAAATCCTGACCTTTGGATGCCACCGATTTATAATCAAGGAAACGCTGCTCCGAATTGCTCAGTACTTCCAGCTCAATACCCGTCCTGGTACGAATCTGATCCAGCAGGATCAACGTATTCTTCGTTTCCCTGATGGCACTCGTCCCATAGGCACGGTATGCATCTACTTTATAGCTGTTCATGATCTGTATAAACTCGCGCAACAATCTGCACAGCTCATCCATACGTTCACTGCTGATCTTACCCGTCAGGTAAGAGTCCGTTCCAAGCTCAATCCTATGACGGATGCAGTCGATTTCTTTTATTCCATTCTTTGAAGATATCTCAAATATCTTCATGGTCAGTTCATAGGAACCTACATCAATTGCGGCAAAGGTCTTATATGCCATGTAATCACCCCTTTTATGATTCTGCTATTGCTGCTTGCCAGCCAGATAATCAATAAACTGCTGCGCTGTTCTTCCGGAAAGTCCTCCATGGGATAATTCCCACTTATTTGCTTCTAACAGAAGTTCGTCCTCGGACATCCCTATATTATTTCTGGCAGCCAGCGCTTTCACAATCTCCTGGAATTCCTTCTTGTTTGGTGCGCAGAAGAAGATAGATACACCAAAACGTGCTACCAGTGAGAGCTTCTCCTGTACTGTATCAGAAGCATGCAGGTCATCTCTGCGTTCTTCCTTATCAGAGAATTTCTCCCTTACCAGATGTCTTCTGTTGGAGGTTGCATAGATCAGCACATTGTCCGGCTTTACTTCCAGTCCACCCTCAATAATAGCTTTCAGATATTTATATTCAATTTCAAATTCTTCAAAGCTCAGATCATCCATATAAATGATAAATTTATAGTTTCTGTTCTTGATCTGTGCAATCACATCATTGAGATCCTTGAACTGATGCTTGTACACCTCTATCATACGCAGTCCCTGATCGTAATAGCGGTTGATAATACCCTTGATACAGGAGGATTTACCAGTACCTGCATCACCAAACAACAGGCAGTTATTTGCAGGTCTTCCCTGTACGAATGCCTCTGTATTATCAATGAGCTTCTGCTTAGGAATCTCATAGCCAACCAGATCCTCCAATTTCACATGGTCGATATTCTTGATTGCCTTAATCTCCATCTTCTCTCCTTCAGGATGCGAAATACGGAAAGATTTATTCAGACCAAACTTACCTACACCATATCTGGCATAAAATTCTGTAGTAATCTGCTTGATAGCCTCTGCACTGTCTGCATGTCCAATTTCTCCGGCTGCTTCGCAGATACGGTCTCTGATTCTGGAATTATACACATGGCTCTTCTTATGATTGCCTTCAAAATTCCTGATATACGCAAGGGTGTCCTGTCCGAATTTATCTCCCATCTGTGTGAAGTCATAGTCGGTCAGTTCCTTGATAATTGCAAAATCATGTAATGCCACTTCATTTAATGTGCCCTGCTGCTCTCCCCTGATCTCACTGCCAAGGCTGTACGCATTCTCATCATTTACCAGCAGATTGGCAATATAGCAATGCCACAGATTCCCATAGAATCCATGATGTGCAGCCTTGTCCAGCATCGTATGAATGCATTCAAAGAACAAGTCCTCTCTGTCCTCCAGGTTATAATAATCGTCATCAAAATGCTCCATAAGCCATGCCATATCTGACAGCAGCTTATCCTGTTTCAGATTACGATATACTATCAGTTCCTTTATTCTCATTGTAATTATGCCTCTTTTCTAATAATTTCCCAGTATCTTCATATTTCTGGTCTCTTCCCGCAGACCTCTCAGTGCATTTTTTACAGCGCTGTCCTCCATATTACCTTCAAAATCCACAAAGAACCTGTATTCCCAGTTTCTTCCTTCCAATGGACGGGATTCGATCTTGGTCATATTCAATCCATTATAGATCAGATGTGACAGGGCATGATAAAGCGCACCACTCTCATGATTCACTTCAAAACACAGACTGATCTTAGATGCATCTTTGGAAAATACTTTCTGATTGGTAATAATAATGAAACGAGTGGAATTCTCTTTCAAATCATTTACACCCTTCTCCAGAATCTCCAGTCCATATACTTTAGCCGCATATTCACTGGCAATGGCAGCTTCTGTCGGATTCTTATCCTCTGCGACCTTCTGCGCAGCAAATGCATTGTTCTTCATGCTGATCTGCTGCCATCCCTTCTCCTGAAGATAATGGGCGCTCTGCATCAGTGACTGTGCATGGGAATAGACTGTCTTAATATCACTGATCTTCGTTCCCGCACAGCCAAGCAGACAATGATTGATAGGAATGATCTGCTCACCCACGATATAATTCTCAAATTCCACCAGTAGGTCATATATCTCACTGACAATTCCAGCTGATGAATTTTCTATCGGCAATACTGCAAAATCAGCGCTGCCCTCATCAATTGCCAGCATGGCATCCCTGAAGGTATCTACATGGAAGCAATTCACACCTTCCCCGAAATACTGAATCATGGCAGCCTGGGAATAAGCTCCCTCTGCTCCCTGAAATACCACTCTGCACTTGGATGTATCAAAATGATCCACCTTGGAAAAGGAAAGCTTGCCTACACTGTCATGCTCTGCCAGCAATCTATACTGAAGCTTACGGCTCATCGCCATAATCTGCTCAAAAAGCTCCGTCACACCATAGGCATTGAAATCATTATGTGTTAATGCCCTGACTGCTTCCAGCTTCTGCTTCTCACGCTCTTTATCAAAAACACGTTTACCGGTCTCTATCTTATATTCTGCGACCTGCCCGCAGACATTCATTCTTTTCTCATACAGTTCAACAATCTGCTTGTCAATTCCATCAAGCTCATTCCTCAATTCCAGTAAATCCATCTGTTATCTCCTCCTGGTACAATATACATAGAGTATAACATTCCTGTTCACTACGTTCAAGTAATGGATAAAATACTGTAATCCCCTTTTAATTTGTCAGAATATTCTGTATAATATAAGTAATTAAGGGGGCTACTATCATGAAGAGAAAACTTATTACTATTTTGTCAATTCTTTGTATTGCGGCATTATGCATCGGTACAGCTGTTGCAATCTCATCCAGCCATAAAATCAAATTAAATCCGGATTACGTTGTGGGCAACACTGCCGGTAACTTATATAATGGGGGGACTTTCTGCGAGGATGATGAATATGTCTATTTCTCCAACGCCTACGACAACGGTGCCCTTTACCGCATGCGTCCTGATGAATCAGACATGAAGAAGCTTGTATCCACCCAGGTAAGCAGTATTAATTCAGGCGGGGATTACCTATATTATTATCAGCAGAGCATTGGTTCAGGCGAAGGCTTCGGCTACATGTTCAACGCAACCGGCATCTATCGTGTATCCAAGAAAAATCCTGCCAAAAACACCTGCCTGGATAAAATATATGGAAGCAACGTCGTTTTAAGCGGTAATTCCTTATACTATAATATTTCTGCTGAAAATGGAACCTTTCTGATGGCAAAAAGCACCGATGGCAAAAGTTCCCAGACTATCCTGACGAACCCTATCCTTCCTGCCTGTGTTGACAATAACACTCTTTATTATCAGAATACCAAGACAGACCTGCATCTTATGGCTGTCAACACATTGACCAACCAGGTATTTCAGGTGTCTTCTGAAGATATTTATATGCCTATTGTAGAAGGCAGCACACTTTATGGCATAGACATCCATAACAATTATGCTTTGATCCGCATGGATCTGACCACTGGGGAAAAGACAACTCTGGATGATACAAGGACTGATATGCTCAATGTCTCACCACAATATATCTACTATCAGACATCCGGCGATACTCCACAGTTCAAGCGTATTTCCAAGGATGGTTCTTATATGGAAGTAATTGCTGACGGCGCATACAATACTATCCAGACCACTTCCAAATATGTCTATTTCCTGAAATTTGGAAGCAGCGTTCCTGTCTACAGAATCCCTCTGGACGGACCAATTGATATCTCCACTTTCGATGCAGCACTACAGGCTGCTGCCCAACAGAATAAATAAAAATAACATGACCGGTCTTGTATGTATATTCCATGCAGAACCGGTCATACTGTTTTTATGAATCATAAATCAAACCTTTACCTTAACAACTTTATAAAATGTGGTATTGCAGGATGGTGTCTGGAGATTCTCTTTACTGCCTCCATGGCACTGCGCAGGCGTGAAATGACCCTAAAAGGCACTACTTCCATCTGGATGTTCCCCATTTACGGCTCCATGGCATTATTGCGGCCCTTTTTTCTACGCATGCAGAAATTGGCCTTTCCAGTCCGCGGATGTATCTATGCCCTTATGATCTTTGCCGGTGAATTTTTAAGTGGACGCCTTTTACAGAAGCACCACCTGTGTCCTTGGGATTATACCAGCCATCATTGGAACATTCAGGGTATTATACGCCTTGACTTCTTCCCCTACTGGTTTGCCACCGGACTATTCTTCGAGAAACTGCTTACAGAAAAGCCATCCAGCCAATCTAAGGGCTGAATTATACCGCACTCCCTGCTTCACTTCCCAGAGTTCAAAAAAGGAGAGGGCATTCCCCCTCTCCCAACTGCACTATGCATTTAGTTATCAATATCAAAATCCGAACCGTCAGCACCAATATCCAGCGTATTCATTGTTCTGCGCTTTCTTCTTGCTATCTCCGACTGCTCCAGAATGAAGTCCTTGATTGCCCTGGCGTTCTTAATATGCGCCATGACAAGCTGTGGATTGGTTGTATCACCTGTATAACAGATAATCGTACCCAAGCCAAATATTCTCTCCAACAGAGAAGTCTTCAATGTTACATCCTGTACCTTGTACATATAGCAGTCATTCTCTTCCCTGCTCAGAAATCCCGTATCTACAGTAAGGACCTCTTCTTTTACCGTGTATATTGTAAAAGTAAACGGCAGTCCAAAAAATACCCATCTCTTTCGCTCTCTAAATTCCATCTTCATCCTCCTACTCTGCATGACCAATAGCCTCTGTTTTTTCTTACGTATAGTATAACATAAAATTTAAAAATGTCCTATTCATAAAATATAATTTTTCCATTGCAAGCACACTCAAGATATGCTATGATAACACAAGTGAGTGAATTTATATAAACGATTAAGAAGGAGTAAGACCATGGCTGTATCAATGAGCGAAGATAAGTATATCGACGTATTTCATCCGATAGCCACATTATTTCCTTTTTTCATTTTCAGACATTTCACTTTTTATATTGGTAATTTTTCAAGAAGAGAAGATATCTCTTCTTTTATTTTGCCATAACTATTCAGAACCCCATTCGCTTTTTGCTCATGTGGTTACTTCGCCATATAAATTGAGTCAAATATGCTTGTAAACAAGCATATTCTGCCTTAATTTGCATGGCTCTGAATAGTTACATTTTGCCAAAAATTCGTAACAATTCTAAGGAGGTTTTCTATGAGACATTTAATGAGTCCGCTTGATTTCTCTGTGGAGGAGCTTGACAAGTTATTCACACTTGCCAGTGACATCGAACACAATCCCGCTAAATATGCGCATGCCTGCGCCGGTAAAAAGCTTGCTACATGCTTTTATGAGCCAAGCACACGTACCAGACTGAGCTTTGAAGCTGCCATGCTTAACCTGGGCGGCAGTGTCCTCGGTTTCTCAGATGCCAACTGTTCTTCCGCATCCAAGGGTGAAAGTGTATCCGATACCATCCGTGTTATCTCCTGTTTTGCAGATATCTGCGCTATGCGTCATCCTAAAGAAGGTGCTCCTATGGTAGCAGCCTCCCATTCCGGAATACCGGTGATCAATGCCGGCGATGGTGGTCATCAGCATCCTACCCAGACTCTGACCGACCTGATGACAATCAAATCCTTAAAAGGCAGACTGAATCATTTCACAATTGGTCTGTGCGGTGATCTGAAGTTTGGTCGTACCGTACATTCCCTGATCAATGCACTGGTTCGTTATGATGACGTCCGTTTCATCTTCATCTCTCCAGATGAATTGAAGGTTCCCGAGTATGTCACAGAAATGCTTCATGAAAAAGGTATTCCTTATGAAGAAGTGACCAGACTTGAAGATGTTATGCCTGAACTTGATATTCTCTATATGACCCGTGTTCAGAAAGAGCGTTTCTTCAACGAAGAGGATTACGTTCGTCTGAAAGACTTCTACGTTCTCAACAAAGAGAAAATGGAAATGGCAAAGCAGGACATGATCGTGCTTCATCCCCTTCCCCGTGTCAACGAGATATCTGTTGAAGTAGATGATGATCCAAGAGCAGCATACTTCCGTCAGGTACAATACGGCGTATATGTCAGAATGGCACTGCTGTTGACTTTATTAGAGATTCATGTAGAAGAGTAGGAGGTCACATCATGTTAAATGTAGGTAAAATTGAAGAAGGTTTCGTTCTGGATCACATCAAGGCTGGCAAAAGCCTGAGTATCTATAAGCATTTAGGATTGGACAAGCTGGATTGTACAGTTGCTATCATCAAAAATGCCAAGAGTGGAAAGATGGGTAAAAAGGATATTCTCAAGGTAGAATGTGACATTGACACGCTTAACCTTGACATTTTGGGATTTATTGATCACAATATCACCGTCAATGTCATCAAAAATTCAGAAATCGTGCAGAAACGCCAGCTCACTCTGCCCCGTGAAATCAAGAATGTGCTGAAATGCAAGAATCCACGTTGTATCACCTCTATCGAACAGGAGCTTCCTCATATCTTCGTTCTTACTGATGAAGAAAAAGAAGTATACCGTTGCAAGTACTGCGAAGAGAAATACAGCAGTGCAGATTTATAGAATTGTTATAGAATGAAAAAATGCAGATACCAGAGAGCAATTTTCTCCGGTATCTGCATTTTATTTTTCACATAAATATAGTTAGTTGAAGCTTACTACTTCATCCTTTGGCTTCTTGGTCGGTACGACACTGACTGCATGAAGAACAGGACCTTCACCATTATAGTCTTTCCAGAACTCCTGATGAACGGTAGCAGTTACTTCTACCCACTCTTTATTTGTCAATTCTGTACTCTTATCATATTTGCAGGCATAACCTAGAAAAGCCATATCCTCTGCACAGCATGTCATTGCCATTCTACCCGGTACGAAATAATCTGTACTTCCATCCTTTGGTCTTAATACCATAGCCTTGAACTTGATTGTCTTACCAATATATCGGCTCAGGTTGTCCATTGCATCCAGATACCATATGCCATATGCATACGTATCCAGATCAATCACCGGCTGTTTCAGATCAAATGGCAGATCTTCCTCCAGAATCTGATTGATTTCTCCATCTTTGTCTTCAAAAACAACATCTGCTGTAGGATTTACAGCCTTGATATTACGTTTAAAATTGCCTAACTGTTCATTTAATCCATCACAGCGATTAAAGATGATCAGCTCTGATTTTCTGATCTGTTCAGCCAGCAGAGACTTCATATTTGTATAGTAATTCTGGAATGTAGCGCCATTGATCGTCGTGATCTGCTGCTCTACTGACCAATGCCATGGCAGCTTCATATTCTTGCAGTTCCACATACCATTGTATTCAATTACAATACGTTCTGGCTTATATTTCTTCTCCAGCTCGATCAGATTCTCCGGTGTGAAGTTCTCTTCCTCATCAATGACTTCCATAACCGTTCTGCTTTTGCGAAGCAGAACCTCTTCGTATTCTACTTCACCTTCCTCGCAGACGATCAACAATGTCTTTCCTCTGATCTGAAAATATGGCTGTGAAAGTGTATAAGTGATAAATTCTGTTTTGCCACTTTCCAAAAATCCATTGATAATATAAACGGGCTTCATATTTTTCCTCTATCCTATTTCTTATTTTGTAAACAATGCTTTCAGATTGTCCTCGTTCAGTTTGGAACCAATCACACAAATCTTACCTGTTACTTCAGGTGCTCCTGTTCTGACATTGCTCTCTTCCGGTACATAGTCAAAATTGATCCATGTTCCATCATTAGAAGGAAGCATGCCTTTTGCACGAAGGATTACGCCGTAAGTGTCTGTATCATCCAGCTTTTTAAGGATTGTCTCGATCTCATCCTTGGTATAGGCTGTGGGTGTCTCCATACCCCAGCTTGTGAATATCTCATCTGCATGGTGATGGTGATGATGCTCATGGTCGTGGCAGCCACATGTGCAGTTCTCATCATGGTCGTCATGGTGATGATGTTCATGCTCGTCCTCCTCATGGTCGTGGTGATGATGATGCTCATGCTCGTCCTCATCATGGTCGTGGTGATGATGCTCATGCTCGTCCTCATCCCCATCATGATCATGGCAGCCACATGTGCAGTCCTCACCATGGTCATGATGATGATGCTCATGTTCATCATGAAGCTTGGCAACCTCTTCCATCAGTTCAGCTTCCAGATCCTTGGCATTCTCAATTGTCTCCAGAATCTTCTTACCATCCAGTTCATCCCATGGAGTTGTGATAACTGTTGCCTTGCTGTTATGCTCACGGATGATCTCCAGTGCAGCATTCAGCTTGCTTTCACTGATATCTGCAGTTCTGCTCAGAATGATTGTACCTGCATGCTCGATCTGATTTAAGAAGAACTCACCAAAATTCTTTGCATACATCTTGCACTTATTTGCATCAACAACTACAACTGCGCTGTTAAGCTGTACATCTACATCAGATTTTACATTCTGTACTGCCTTCATAACATCTGAGAGCTTACCTACACCTGATGGCTCGATCAGGATTCTCTCAGGATGATACTTATCCAGTACTTCTGCCAGAGAAGTTCCGAAATCCCCTACTAAAGAACAGCAGATACATCCAGAATTCATTTCCTTAATTTCTACACCGGCTTCCTTTAAAAAACCGCCATCAATACCAATTTCACCAAATTCATTTTCAATCAGCACTACTTTAGAAGCATCCATTGCCTCTTTCAGTAACTTCTTGATCAAAGTTGTTTTACCAGCTCCTAAGAATCCGGAAAAAATATCTATTTTCGTCATGATAAAAAACCTCCTATCAATTATTTGACTAAAACTATAAAAATAATCTTCCAAAATATTATGGTATCACAATTGGCTTAAAAAACCAATAGTTCTAAGTATTAAAAGTTCATGAAAACTAACTGTCTTATGCTTCCCCTGTATTCTGCTTCTTATTCACAATATAGATTCCCGCACAGACAAGTGCCAATGCCACAACACAGATGATTCCCACATTGTCCGATTCTTTCAGGAATATAGCTGACAGAATCACTCCAAACACAGGATTCATAAACCCGAACACCGTAACTCTTGATACGGGATTGTACTTTAACAATATGCCCCATAAAGAATATGCCACTGCAGAGATCACCGCAAGATATAACAGCATGGCAATTCCTGCCGGCGTAATTACTTCCAGTCTGCCTCCCATGAGAAGACCGCATATTACCATGATCAGACCACCCAGTACAAACTGATATCCACTCAGCGTAACCGGATTTTCTCCCTGTGAATATCTTTTGATCATGACAGAGGAAAAGGCATAGGCAATCGTAGACAACACAATAAATCCATCACCCGTAAATGTAAATGCCATATCAATTCCACCCGTTATATTGACCAGCACAACTCCTGCAAAACCAATCAGACAGCCTGCCATCTTTCTTGTTGTCAGTCTCTCCTGATGGAAGATGAGACTTGCCACCAGAATCGAGATAAATACATTGACACCTTCTATGATAGACGCCTTTACTCCTGACGTATTTGCAAGTCCTATATAGAAAAACAAATATTGTGCCACAGTCTGAAGCATGCACAACTTTGCGATTTTTCCCCATGAAATTTTCTTCGGCACCAAAATCCTGTGGTTCAATACACTTCCTATGATAATAGCCAGAATTCCTGCCAACGTGAATCTACAGCCTGCAAACAGAATCTGTGTTGCAGTAGCTCCAGACGGTATTTCAAACAATTGATATCCTATTTTAATACAGGGAAAAGCACTTCCCCACAATGCACAGCACAATAATGCGCCAAGCCATACCACTACTGTTCTGGTCATAAACTGCTCTTTTGTCTTCATATTAATCCTCATTTCTGCACATATCGGGTTTTTATCAAGTATACGTATACACAATTACCATGCTTCTCAATCATCTGCAAATATTCAGGTACTTCATTACCGATAATTTTCAGTCCCCTGTGCAGCTTCAAATTTGTCGTGTAAAAAACGGAACACAAATCAGTTCCTGCTGCTTTGCGTTCCGCTATGTATCCTCTTATTTATCAGTACGCTGCTTTGTATGTATACACCTAAGCCACTACATACTCTTCAAGACGTTCCATCAGTTCTCTTCGTTCTTCCATTTCTGCATGAATATCCAATGTCAATGGCTTCGTGCAATCGCAACTCAAAACTCCAAGTAATGATTTTGCATCCAAATAAGTATCTCTTCCGCTGATCAGATCAATATCATACGAAACACTTCTTGTAATATCAATAAAATCTTTTACCTTATCTATTGAATTCAATAGCACTTTAACACCCATATTTGACTCCTTTTCTGTTCCCTTGTTTTTTTTAACTTATAGGAATGTTTTATGTATATCTATCCATACATTACTTTGTTATTATGGCGCATTTTAATGCCATAAGCAAGTCATTAGTTTTTTTTCTAATCTTATTGCATTTTATGGAACATTTTCCATAAAATATTGTGCAAATTCACATATTTATGCAAGTTCAAAAAACGCAGTAAATATATAGGAATTGTTTTTCTGTAAAAATCAATACTGGATGGGAAACTCATTATTGCAGAGTATTTTCAGAGAATGCAAAAATATGCAACATTTGTTTATAAATATTTCTTCAATTCTGCAATCAGAATATCATATTCTGCATTGGTAAGAGTCTTCTGTTTAGGATCCATGGCAAAAGTTCCACCCCACTCAAACTCATCCTTATACTTGGGAACCAGATGGAAATGTAAATGATGACCAGTATCACCATATGCTCCATAATTTACCTTATCAGGATGAAAAGCCGCATGCATAGCCTTTGCTACATGATTCACATCAGCAATAAATGCATTTCTGTCTTCTTCTGATAATTCAATCATTTCACTTACATGATGCTTGCTTGCAACAATACATCTTCCCTTATGGCTCTGTTCCTTAAATAAATATACCTTTGAAGCAGGAAGTTCGCAAATCTTGATACCGAACTTGTCTACTAACTCACCTTCCATACAATATGCACAATTATTATCTATCATTTCGTAATCTACCTCTCTATCTCATGTTACTCGCAGAAAAAGGCATCACCCAGACGGTATGATGCCTCTTTCGTATCTCTATGAACCTATGATGTCCACAATATTCCAGACTTATTTCTGTACAAGATGAATTGCGAAACCACCAATTTCGTCTTCCAGATAAATAGCTGTCAGCTTGCCATTCTTAACAACAGCAGAATCTTCGATGAACTTAGCACCCTTAACAGACTCTAAGTAATTCTTAGCACGAGCTACGCTGTTTGTTCCGATTGCGATGTGACCGTTTGTTCCACGACCGATCTTCTTCATAGCTTCTACTTCAATTCCTGCAAAGATAGAGCTGTTGCCAACCTTCTTGGAGAAACCAAACAGATTGTCGAACTTGGAAGCTACAGAATCTGCTGCTGCTTCATCTTCACAGTTAACGCCAATATGTCTTAATTCGAAACCAAGCATTGTTCTAACAGCTTCTTCTGTCAGAGCCTGAATCTCATCAAACTTGCCAGCTGCTACGAGATCTTTCTTAACCATCCAGGAACCACCACAAGCAATGATCTTATCGAATGCAAGATAATCACAGATATTCTTTGCATTGATTCCACCTGTAGGCATGAACTTCATCTGTGTATAAGGAGCTGCCATAGACTTGATCATATTCAGTCCACCTGCTGCTTCAGCCGGGAAGAACTTAACAACGTCAAGACCTAATTCGATAGCTGCTTCTACATCAGAAGGATTAGATGTACCAGGAGTTACAGGAACACCCTTCTCGATACAATACTTAACGATCTTAGGATTTAAACCAGGGCTAACGATGAACTTAGCGCCTGCATTTACTGCACGGTCAACCTGCTCTGTTGTTAATACAGTACCTGCACCAACTAACATTTCAGGGAATTTCTGTGCCATAATTCTGATAGATTCTTCTGCTGCAGCTGTTCTGAATGTAACTTCTGCACAAGGAAGACCACCCTTGATTAAAGCTTCTGCTAAAGGCTCAGCGTCTTTTGCATCATCTAAAACAACGACTGGTACAATACCAATTTTACTGATTTTTTCTAATACTTCGTTCATTTCTTTATCTCCTAAATAAATATGAAAAATTAGTTTGGCTGCTTGCCAATGTAAGCTAAGATACCACCATCAACATACAGGATATGTCCGTTTACAGCATTGGATGCATCAGAAGCAAGGAATACTGCTGGTCCGCCAAGTTCGTCTGCCTGTAACCATCTGCCGGCGGGTGTCTTGGAGATGATGAAGGAATCGAAAGGATGTCTGCTGCCATCCGGCTGTCTCTCACGAAGAGGAGCAGTCTGAGGAGTCTCGATGTAACCAGGTCCAATACCGTTACACTGAATATTGTACTCACCATATTCAGAGCAGATATTTCTTGTCAGCATCTTTAAACCACCCTTAGCTGCTGCATATGCAGATACAGTCTCACGACCAAGTTCAGACATCATAGAGCAGATGTTGATGATCTTGCCGTGACCCTTCTTGATCATAGAAGGAATAACAGCCTTAGATACGATGAAAGGTGCATTTAAGTCTACATCAATAACCTGTCTGAATTCTGCTGCTGTCATATCACACATAGGGATTCTCTTAATAATACCTGCGTTGTTTACAAGGATGTCGATTACTCCAACTTCCTTCTCAATTGTAGCTATGAGTGCATTTACTGCCTCTTCATTTGTAACATCACATACATATCCGTGAGCATCAATACCCTCTTCTTTGTATGCTGCAATTCCCTTGTCTACAAGTTCCTGCTTGATATCATTGAATACGATAGTAGCTCCTGCTGCTGCCATAGACTTAGCGATTGCGAAGCCGATACCGTAGGAAGCACCTGTGATAAGAGCAATTTTGCCTTCAAGTGAGAATGGATTTGTGTTTGCCATAATGATAATTCCTCCTATAGATTTTATATTTTATTTGCTATGTTTCTTTATTATCTCTGAACACGTCCGGAAGCATCGCCGCCTGCAAGTGTTTCAACTTCTTTTCTGGATACCAGGTTGAAGTCACCAGGGATTGTATGCTTTAATGCGGATGCAGCTACACCATACTCAAGAGCAGCCTTGAAATCCTTACCGTCTAACAGACCACAGATAACACCGCCTGCGAAGGAATCTCCACCACCTACACGGTCTACGATAGGATGAATGCTGTATTCTTTAGAATGATAGAATTCCTTTGTATCTCTTGAATAGATACATGCTGACCAGCCATTGTCAGATGCAGAATGGCTTACTCTTAAGGAAGAGATGCAGTACTCGAAGTTATAGTCTGCTACCATCTGTTCGAAGATTGACTTGTAACCAGCAAGTTCAAGATCACCGCTTGTTACATCTGTATTACCAGGCTTGTAACCAAGTACAAGTTCAGCATCTTCTTCGTTACCGATACATACATCAACATACTGCATAAGGTTCTTCATAACCTTCTGAGCCTTCTCAGAAGACCATAACTTCTTACGGAAGTTCAAGTCTACAGAAACCTTAACGCCGTGCTTCTTGGCAGCCTTTAAAGCTTCCTCTGTTAATACTGCTGCAGAATCAGAAATAGCTGGTGTGATACCTGTGAAATGGAACCAGTCAACACCTTCGAAGATCTTATCGAAATCAAAATCTGCTGCTGTAGCTGTAGAGATAGAAGAATGAGCTCTATCATATACAACCTTGGAAGGACGCATGGAAGAACCTGACTCCAGGTAGTAGATACCAAGTCTTTCACCACATCTTGCGATGTTCTGTGTACCAACATTATATTTTCTTAAAGCAGCAACTGCACACTCACCTAATTCGTTATCAGGAACTGCTGTAACGAACTGTGCTTCATGTCCATAATTTGCAAGAGATACTGCTACGTTAGCTTCACCGCCGCCATAGTTGATATCGAACTCGTCTGCCTGGATAAACTTCTCATTGTTAGGTGTAGAAAGTCTTAACATAATCTCACCCATTGTTACTACTTTTTTACTCATGATAATAATCCTCCATCATTTATCATTTTTTCTATTATTCTTAAAGTAATCTGGATAATTTTCTATCCATTTATCTATGTGCCACATTGTAAACCTTATCAAAGTATCACTATATGCTTACAATGTTACGCCCTGTTTAAAGATCGCCATATCATGGAAGCCCGCGATTTCACTCTTCACTTCTTTACCGGAAGCTACCGCTACCACTTCATCAAACAATCTCTTGCCTACTGTATCAAGATCTTCACCCTCTGCTACGACACCTGCATTAAAGTCAATCCAGTTGTCCTTCTTACCAGCCAGTCTTGAATTACTTGAAATCTTCATTGTAGGTACCGGACATGCAAATGGTGTACCACGTCCAGTTGTAAATAATACGATATGAGCACCGCTTGCTGCCAGTGCAGTAGCTGCTACCAGATCGTTGCCCGGTGCGCTGAGCAGATTCAGTCCCGGAGTAGATACTGTCTCACCGTAGGCAAGAACGCCTTTTACAATAGCACTTCCTGACTTCTGTGTACATCCAAGGGACTTGTCCTCCAATGTGGAGATACCCCCCTTCTTGTTACCAGGTGAAGGGTTCTCATAGATTGTCTGGTTATGACTCTTGAAATAATTCTTAAAGTCATTGATCAGATCTACTGTTTTATCAAATAATTCTTCATTTGCACAACGGTTCATCAGAATGGTCTCTGCACCGAACATTTCAGGTACTTCTGTCAGAATTGTTGTACCCTTCTTACTGATAAGGATATCAGAGAAACGTCCAACAGTCGGATTTGCTGTGATGCCGGAGAATCCATCGCTGCCACCACACTTCATACCGATTACAAGCTTGGATACACTGATTGGCTCACGTTTGAACTGTGAAGCATACTCTGCAAGTTCTTTTACAATCTCAACACCATCTGTAATCTCATCATCACTTTCCTGACATACGAGGAATTTCACTCTGTCAGGATTATATTCACCAATGTAATTCTTCAGTACATCAATGTTGCTGTTCTCACAGCCAAGTCCTAATACCAGAACACCACCGGCATTTGGATGATTGATCAGATTAGCCAGAATCTGTCTTGTATGTTCCTGATCGTCACCCATCTGGGAACATCCGTAAGGATGAGGGAATGCACAAACAGCTTCAATATTTTCTCTTACAAGTCCCTTGGATAACTCTGCAATTTTGCTTGCGATATTATTTACACATCCAACTGTAGGAATTACCCAGATTTCGTTTCTGACACCGACTTTTCCGTTCTCACGGTTATAGCCCATGAAAGTAACATCTTCTGTAAATTTTTCTTCTGGGAGCTTGGGCTCATAGCTGTAATCCAGCAGATCACCAAGTCCGGTCTTCAGATTATGAGTATGTATCCACTCTCCAGCCTTTACATCAGCTGTTGTGTTACCGATTTTGAAACCATACTTTACAACAGGTGTTCCAACCGGAAGATCCTTCAGAGCAAATTTATGTCCTGCCGGGATCTCATTTACAGTGGTAACTGTTACATCATCTACTGTAATAGTCTCGCCCTGTGCAATTGTTTCAAGTGCAACTGCTACATTGTCATTCTCATGGATTTTTATAAATTTTGCCATACGTTTTTCCTTTATAAATGTAACCGCTTACTTACAGCACCACCTACATTTTAATATAAGCGGTGCTGTATGTCACGCCGTTTTTTGTAAAATATTTATTATTTTCAATCATTTATAAGACTATTTTAGTCAGAATGATTAAAAATTCTTCTCGATAGCCTTTCTCATACCAAGAGTTCTGATATCCTCAAGATATGCAGTTACAGCATCGCTTAATCCTGCAACCTTGGTAAGATCCTGTCCGTGGAAGTTCTCATTGCTCAGGTAAGCATTTACAAACTCTGCGGATGGCTTGCTGCTGTTAGCTGCGAAGAACTCCAGAACAGCCATATCGTCCATGATATTGTATTCCTGACCGTTTCTGTGTCCGATCAGAGCCTTATCACGGATCTCGCTGCCTGTGTAGAATGCCATCAGTGCTGCGATAGAGAATGTAAGATGCTTAGGAAGCTCACCCTTTCTCTCTACATATCCTAATAAAGAAGGCATACATCTTGCTCTCCACTTGGATACTGAATTCAGAGAGATGGATAATAAAGCATGTTTAATATATGGATTACGGAATCTTCCGTCAACTGCTGATGCGAACTCTAACAGGTCTTCCTTAGGAAGGTCAAGTGTAGGAATTACTTCATCATAAATTGTCTGATGCATGAAGTTGCCAATCAGCTCGTCCTCCATGGATTCTCTTACATAATCGTTACCTGCAAGATAAGAAGCAAGAACGAAAGATGTATGAGCACCATTCAGGATACGTACCTTTCTCTGCTTATATGGCTTCTGGTTATCTGTAAAGATAACAGGAAGTCCTGCTTCTGGGAGAGGTAATTCCTTGCTGATATCCTTGGAGCTCTCAATTACCCACAGACCAAAAGGCTCTGCTGTAACAACGATATTATCCTGATATCCGAATTCTTTCCAGAGTTCTTCTGCATCATCTCTTGGATAACCTGTAACGATACGGTCTACTAATGTAGAAGTAAATACACATGCATCATCAAGCCATGTCAGGAAGCCTTCTTCCAGATTCCAGAGCTTTGCAAACTTAACAACGCACTCTTTTAAATGAATACCATTGTCATCGATCAGCTCTACAGGAAGCATTACAAGTCCCTTATCTGCTGCACCATTGAAATGCTTATATCTTGTATAAAGGAACTTACACAGCTTGCCAGGATATGTCTTGGGAGGCTCTGCTTCAAACTTGTCTGTATCATCATATACGATACCAGCCTCTGTTGTGTTGGATACGATATATCTTAAGGAGTCTAACTTGGCATAATCAGCGTATTTCTGGTACTCACCATATGCATCTACTGCATCTGCAACACTTGTTACCACTCTCTTGATTACCTTAGGCTCGCCATCAACGATACCTCTTAAACATACGGTATACTGGCAGTCCTGCTTATGGAACATGTCGAGATTACCAAACTCGATGGGTTTTACCAGAACGATATCTCCATCAAACTTTCCTGATTCATTTGCAATGTCAATCATGTAATCAACAAACGCACGTAAGAAATTTCCTTCACCGAACTGAAGTACTTTAATGGGTCTTTCTTTTTTTCCGGTCTTTGCCGCATTTAATAATTCCATTGTCATATCTCCTATCAAATCATTGGTTTTACTTACATCAATCTGTAAGTGCTTACATTTGCATTTTATATTGTTTTGCTCAGAAAGTCAACTTGTTTTTTCAGAAAAGAATTCCCGATTTTATGCCTTTTTCACAGGTTTTCGTTTAAATGAAAGCTTTCAAAAGATTTTTTAGACTTGCTTTTTGAAACTGCTTAATGTATTCTGTCTATGAAAACAGTTACATTTTTAGTCGCAAACGGCATTATGTAAACTAGCAAAAAGGAGGTTTCTACGCTGCATGACAATCTATGATATCTCTGAAAAAGCCGGCGTATCTATCGCAACTGTATCCCGTGTTCTGAATGGAAATGCCAATGTGAAACCAAAGACCAAGAAAAAGGTCATGGATGTAATCGAAGAATACGGCTATACTCCAAATGCATTTGCAAGAGGTCTGGGGCTTAATACCATGAATACAATCGGTATTCTCTGTGCTGATTCCTCCGATCTGTATCTAGCCAAAGCCGTATATTATATCGAACAGCTTCTTCGTGAAAACGGATATAATTCTATTCTGTGCTGTACCGGCTATGATACTGCCACCAAGAAATCCTCCATGGAGCTGTTATTGTCCAAGCGTGTTGACAGTGTGATTATGGTAGGCTCCAATTTTATATCCGACATTTCAGAAGAAAACCAGTATATCAGAGACGCCGCACAGCAGGTTCCCATTATGCTTTTGAACGCTGATTTTGATTATCCCAATGTATATTGTACCTTATGTGATGATTACAAATCCATTTTGGAAGCTACCCAGTTCCTGTTCCAAAGCGGTGCTCAAAACGTCTTATATCTGTATAACTCGCAATCTTACTCTGGTCTGAAGAAGCTCTCCGGTTATCAGTCCGCAGTACTTCAGAGCGGACATGACTTCCGTCCAGAATATATTCAGTTGTATCAGGGTGAAAGAGAGGATATTGAAGCGATTACAGACTTTCTGATTCAGCTGAATGCCAATGGTCTTGATTTTGATGGAATTATCGCTTCTGATGACATTCTTGCCATGGGAGCCATAAAATACGGCAGATATAAGGGGTTGTCCATGCCTGATGATTTTGCAGTCATTGGCTATAATAACTCCCTTCTTACTTCCTGCTGTGAACCACCTCTGACCTCAGTAGACAGCAAATTAAATACTTTATGCGTGCAGCTGGTCAAGACCCAGATGGGTGTACTTACAGGTACAGACATGCCGCAGAAAGTCATCTTTTCAGGTGAATTAATCAAAAGAGGCACAACACGCTCCTAATTGTTCTGTGTTGTGCCCCTTATTTTTAATACAGGATTCCATCATAATAATCCAATAACAGATTCACCACTTCATTGTACTGCTGAATACCTTCGTCCACACCGTTGAGCTTCAGATTGGTATTTAAGAAGTTATTGGATACCTTTTTGACTGTAGATGTCTTAACTACTGCCGTCTTCTCTACAGCCTGCCAGTCTTCTCTGGTAAGGAATACATTATCATCTGCAACTCTGTCGCTTATTCTTACATGTTTTTTATATGTTGACTTATTAACTGACTTGTAGAAATCATTGTTTACATAATTCAATACACTTAGATATCCACAATATTGCAAAAAAGTATCATCAGACTGTATACACGCCAGATATCCGATCATATTGGCATCATTTTCAAAGATGAATCCCTTGGTATGCGCCAGTTCATGACATACGGTAGGTGCTACGTTTGTGATATACATGACTGAATTGATATTTGCCTCCATGGAAAATGGAAAATAATATCCCATAATATACTGCTGGCTGAAAAACTCGGAACACTTCAGATATTTAGGGGTTACATAATATCCTGACAATCTGTCATACTGTTGTCCCATTGTCTCCATTGCATGAACCGATTCTGCAATAAGATCTCCTGAATATACTGCGGTTCCCTGCTCATCCCTGTCAATCTGATCTGCAAGCGTATTGCACTGCTCTACCAGATAATCTCTTAATGTCGCCAGATTCTTCTTCGTGTATGCGCTTTTCCCCTTTGTATCTACCTCGACGACCGCGGTATCTGACATATCAACGACCATGGTTCCGGTTTCTTTTACCATGTACTTTTGTGCAAAACCGGTGGCATGATACAGAATAAAACAGTTTAATGTCATTACATATCCCACTACCAGAACGATCCATGCATAGGTTCTGCCGTATTTTAACAAGCCTGTCGTATATTTGCCTCTTCGGATCAGATTATAAATAAAAAAGCCGATTCCGAACGCAGTAATCCCTACTGCCAGAATCAGCATAATTTCGCCCACAGAAATAGATAATGCACTTGTCAGACGCGCATACGTATTTAACCATACCGGAAAAATATGGTCGATATACCAGTCGCAGAACTCTCTGCTTCTCCATGCCAGATAATTCAGCATAATAACTCCAAGCATTCCAATAACATAGATGATTTTACTAATTTTCTTTCTTCTGGCAGCTTTTTCCATGGCAAATCTCCTTTGGTTACGGTTTTACAGTTACTTTATATTGTATATAATAACCCTTTTCTGTTATGAAACTGTAAATAAATTGTGAACAATAACCAAATTTGATTTGAACTCGTTCTAATTTATTATTATAATATGAATTTTTCATACCTTCCTGCATCACTTACCTGCAGATTTGCATGCATATATACACCATCTTCTCTATAGTCACACTGATATACCACTGCATTATCATTGAGATATGACACAATATCTCCCCGTGTGTAAGGAATCAGCAATTCACAATCGCGATATCCTCCTGCCAGCTTGCCCTCTATCAAAGTCAAAAGTGTATCAATGCCATCCATGGATTTGGCAGACATGAATATCTTATCCTCTCCCTGTACCATGGCAAATTTACCCATTCCACATTTATCTGCCTTATTAAATACATAGATCATAGGTATCGTATCAGCACCCAGTTCTCTGAGCGTATCCTCTGTTACTTTCATATATTCTCTATAATGTTCATCCGAATAATCAATAATCTGCAGCAGAAGATCTGCCTCCTTGGCTTCTTCCAGGGTAGAATGGAATGCCTTGACCAGTGCATGTGGCAGCTTGGAAATAAAGCCTACTGTATCTGATAACAGGAATGGATTGCGATCCGGCGGCGCAATTCTTCTTACTGTTGTATCCAGCGTTGCAAAAAGCATATCCTTCTCCAGAACCTGTTTCTCCTCATCCTTCACATATGCACCAAGCAGCATATTCATAATGGTAGATTTCCCTGCATTGGTATAACCAACCAGCGCCACTCTGGGAATACCGCTTCTTGCACGCTTCTGACGCTGCGTACGCCGCTCTCCTGCAATGAGATCCAGTTCTCTCTTCATATTGGTCAAGCGCTGCTCCAGACGCCTTCTATCCAGCTCCAGCTTCTTCTCGCCAGCACCTTTATTACTCATGGCTCCGCTGGCACCACCCTGTCTGGACAATGCATCATGCAAGCCAACCAGTCTTGGAAGCATGTACTGTAACCTGGCTACTTCTACCTGTAATTTGGCTTCCCTTGTCTTGGCTCTGGTAGAAAATATCTCCAGAATCAAAGTCGTTCTATCCATGACCGGCTTATCCAGTTCACGTTGCAGATTGCGCAATTGTACCGGAGACAATGCATTATCAAAGATCACAATATCCACCTCGAGATATTCTGCTGCCTGACGTACTTCTTCTACCTTACCAGCGCCAATATAGGTTGCTGTATTGGCATACTCCATATTCTGTTCTGCTCTTCCCACAACTTCCATTTCACACGCCTGCGCCAGGCTGGCTAACTCATCCATGGATAACTCAAAATTACTGTCTCCGTCCAGATTTACACCAACAATAAATGCTCTCTCCATATCATCCCTCCGATACAAAAAATACCACAGATAAATCTGTGGTATCTCTAATATAAAACAGTCGGAGTGACAAGATTCGAACTTGCGGCCTCCACCTCCCTAAGATGGCGCTCTAGCCAAACTGAGCCACACCCCGCAACTGACAAAAGCTATTATAACCATAAATAAGCACGATTGTCAACCGGTTTTTCAAATAATATTATTTTCATAATCTTTTGAAAATTGTTTGACAATTGTCAGATAATTTGATATATTATCTATAGATTCGTGATAACTCAGTCACGAATGAGCAGAAATGCTTTTCACTTAACTCTTTTTCAATATAGTAATCCTTAAAAAGAAGGCTTCTTCTGATAGTATCCTCCCAATTCTTTACTACCAGATATCAGCCTTCTTTTACGTTACTAATCTATCAGATTATGCATTAACCTGATCCTTTAATACCTTACCAGCCTTGAACTTAGGAGCCTTGGATGCAGCGATCTTCATTGTCTCGCCTGTCTGAGGATTTCTGCCTTCTCTTTCAGCTCTCTCAGATACTTCAAAAGTACCAAAGCCTGTTAATGCAACCTTTCCACCCTTTACAAGTTCTTCTGAAACAGTTTCAACAAAAGCATTTAATGCAGCTTCTGCATTTTTCTTTGTCATACCTGTCTTAGATGCCATAGCATCGATTAATTCTGTTTTATTCATTTTAAGATCCTCCGAATTATGAATGTTTTTGTGCAAAGGCTATTATAATATAACGTTGTCTCAAAATCAACTATTATTCCTTATTTCTCCCATTGCTGGAGAACGGATACAAAGGCAGGAATCAACTGCTTCTTGCGGGATACCAGGTCTTTTAATTCAAACTTATGCAGAGACTTGGACAACTGGAATGCCTCAATGACCAGTTCTTCTGCTCTTGGTCCAAAGCACAGCAGCTCAGTCTTCTCATATACAATATTCGTCAGCATGAAGAAACACATATCCTCCTGCATATTAGGCAATTCCTGATTGATATAAGGAACGATCTTCTCCTTGATTTCTTCCAGCTCGATGCTGTTCATGGAGTTGATCTGACCTACGCCAAACCTGAAATCATTCACAGAGAAGCTCTTATAATCCTGCTTGAATATCTCAGCAGCATCCTTATTGCTCAGATTGCTGCCTGCACCAAACATATCAATTGCAAATTCTTCTATTTCAATGCCACATATCTCTGATAAGTGAGAGGCTGCTGCCTTATCAATCTCTGTTGCTGTCGGTGAATGGAACATCAGCGTATCAGAAATAATCGCAGCCATCATGATACCTGCAATATTCTTAGGAATCTCCACTCCCTGCTCCTGATACATCTGATATATGATAGTCGCAGTACATCCAAGTGGCTGATTTCTGAAGAAAACAGGAGACATTGTCTCTAATGTACCAATTCTGTGATGATCGATAATCTCCAGAATATCCGCATACTCTATACCATCTACAGCCTGGGCTGTCTCATTATGATCTACCAGGATCAGGCGTTTCTTACGTAAATTCAACAATGTTCTACGGGAAATCATTCCTACGTAATTGTCTTCTTCATCCAGCACAGGGAAGTCATGGTATCTCTTCTTCTTCATGATAGCCCTGATATCTTCCGTTTTGTCTGTAACACGAAATGTTGTGAGTTTTTCCTTTTTCATAAAATATCCAATGGACATACTCTGGTTGATCAGTCTTGCCACTGTAAAAGAATCATAAGGCGTATTAATGACGATACAATTGTGTTCTTTGGCAAAATGCTGAATGGTCTTAGACACCTTCGCCCCCATACTGATTACAACGCAGGCTGCTCCCATTTCAATCGCACACAGCTGTGTCTCGTAACGATTCCCCAGAATGACCATATCTCCCGGATGAATATAATCCTCCAATACATCAGGATTGGCAGTCGCAATAACCACTTCTCCACTTTCAAAGAATCCATCTTCACTTCCTACAATCATTTTGGCATCCAATGTCTCCAGAATATTCTTATAGGAAGTTTTTGCCGTAGATAAGATACAGTTGTCATACACATCCATATATGCGTTGGCAATGTCTCCAATGGTGATGATACCGGTTAATTTTCCCTGATCTACTACAGGCAGTGTTACATCTCCACGATCACGCATCATATGCCATGCCTTTTTCAATGAAACATCCGCTGTCACGCCTTCGATATCATTCATATCAATATCTCTGGCATCCGTCATAACATCATCCAGATAAATGGGCGCTTCTACATGAAATGCATTTAACACATACTGCGTTTCCTGATTGATCTGACCTGCCCTAGCAGGAATATACTGTCCTGTCCCTGTTGTATTCTTCAAATATGCATACGCAATTGCTGAACTGATGGAATCTGTATCCGGATTCTTATGTCCTACTACGTATACCGGTCTTGCGCCCTTTTCTGCAAAATCCATAATCTCCCTCTGCTCCTTATATCCAAGTCTCCATTGGCAATATCTTTATTCTGCCCGATATGCCATTTAAAATATGTCGTTATTAGTATAACATAAACCAATTACCGGTTCTATAAAATTTTATTACGCATTATTTTCTGTTAATTAATGAAGTTATTTTAATTTAATTGATAATACATACAATTCATGCTATAATAAATAAAATGTATTGAATGCGTTATGTTCCATTCATGTAGAAAGGTATGGTGAACCACGATGAGAGGCTATGAAAAATTCACAGTTCTTGAATGTGAAGAAATAGAAAAAGTAAAAAGAATCGGAGAACTGCATGGTAACTCTAAAGAGCTCAAAGATGCATGTCAGGAAGCTTATCACTTATACCGCCAGGGAAAAATTTCAGCCGAATGTTATGGAAAAATCTATTCTGAAGCATTTGACAACTATCTTGGAATCATCATGTAATAATGAAGGGAGCAGGCTGTAAACCTACTCCCTTTTATACTCATCTGTACGAATACTGGCTATCACTCGTCCCATCTCATGCCAGTCACTTCTGTCCTTCTTTTCTATATAAACAATCTTACCTCTTCCATTAACAGGATGAAGCTCATAGCGGTCCTCTGTCTGAAATACCTTTCTGATATACAAAATGCTGGTTTTCATATGTATACTGACTGTAATATCCCCAATTCTTGGCATTCTCTCTTCCAACAGGATAATGTCTCCCTTGCCATACACCGGTAACAGGCTGTTCTCTGTCACCATAAGCCCTTTGGATACACGTCCTTCATATCGATCCGGTATCTCCACCCTTTCAACATTGGTCGAATCAAAGTGCATGGCATCTTCCATATAACCGGTAAGTGTAAAAACATCTATCCATATTGTACTACCTGTATTCTTCGTCCGTGCATGTCTGTATTTTGCATCATAATCCAGATAGTACTCTATTCTCTGACACGTAGATGCCGGAGCATTGTATATCTTGTTCAGCAACTGATCCTTATGATCAGTACTGCCGTATAATATAGGAATCGGTATATTAAGTACGACCGATGCTCTGTATGCCGTATACAACGCAATAGAGTCTGTCATTCCCGATACCATTTTACGATATCCGGGTACTGACATTTCCAATTTCTCTGCCATTTCCCACTGCGTCCACCCACGTATTGTTCTTTCACGCTCCAGGGTGTCTATAAATGTATTTTTCAGTTCCTGTTTCTGCATTGCTCTCTCCATTTTACCTGATCAACAGTTTCTTCCTATACTATTACTATTTTACCACAGTAACACTTTTCTTCTACATTTTTCTTTTTTAAAATGCCAAAAGTAACCTTACAGTTTTGTCATACTATGTTAAAATTCATATTGATAATACAATATATGTATACTTATGTAAACTGGTTTTCAAGAAATGGAGTACATACAATTATGAATCCCAACAAAATAGAAAAAATGGATATGATGAGAATGAAGGATATTATCTCTCAACTTACAGATGTTATCTATCTTTTATGTGACGCTAAAGACACAAACATTACCATGATCATGGAGCAGTTCACTAATCTGACCTGCGAAGAACGTGACAGCCTTCATATTACTTTTTCTCATAAAAATAAATAAAAAAGTACTGAGCAGACTCCACTACTCAGTACAAATCTATTCGCAACTGGCTGTCATCCTATTTCGTAATAGCGAAGACCCTATAGCTTTGCGTCGCCGGATTTCTCACGGTTTTGCCATAATCAAATACTCACCATAGTTTATTATACAAACTATAGGTTTTAACGTCAACCCACTTTGTTGAAGTTGCACAATGAGGCTTTTTGTATTAATATTTCCAATATTTGGAACAAAACCCAAAATACACTCCTAGAATAAGCTGATACCAGATGCATAGTCATCATTCACTACATAATATGCCATGCCTTCTTCTGGTTTTATGTATACTCTGATTTTCTTAACAGAATCTGCTGTGTGGCCTTCTGCAACATATGCATCCTTTACCTTTTCAACAATATCCTTTGTAAGTACTTCACTGTTGCCAAACTGAACAAACACTTCTTCACTTACATTTACACTTGTTTTTTTAACAGGTACTTCCTTTTCCTTTACTGGTTCTGGAGCTTTCACTACGGTTTCCTTTACTTCAGGAGCTGCTGCAACCTCTTTTACAGTAGCCTTTACAACCTTTTTAACCGGTTCCTTCTTCTCAACTACTTTTTTAACAACTTTTTTCTCTGTCATAATAACCTCTTCCTCTCTCTTCAATTTTACCATCCTAAAATCTCAGACTCCCTGTTACTTTGAAACAAATGCTTATATAAAAAACTACGTTTTATTCACGCATCTTTAGAATATCATATAAATTCTTGTAATTCAATTTATCTACTTAATTTTTGTGAAAAAATAACGGTTTCACAGGTATAATTATATCTAAAATAATAAATATGTACAAAATCAAATAAAAATGCATAAGTATACTTTTCTTAGAAATACTATCAATCAAGGAGGAGATCATTATGCACAATAAAGTACTTGATTGTATTGCCCTGACTGTAGCCATTATTGGTGCGGTGAACTGGGGTCTTATCGGTTTCTTTGATTTTAACCTGGTTGCTGCCATATTTGGCAGTATGTCATGGATTTCACGTATTATTTATGCACTGGTTGGAATCTGTGGACTCTATCTGATCAGTTTCTATCTCTACTGTAACGATTCCGCAGCAGAAGCCTGATAAATTCATTCAAAAAAAGACTGTTTGTCAATCGTTAATTGATAAACAGTCTTTTTCCTGCATATTATTGCGCCTGATAGAATATCTGTGTAAGTGGTGAATCCTTATCAAGGATTATTGTTTTGTTTCCTCCCTGGATTGAATTCTTCAATGCATCCAGGCTTCTCGCAAAGCTGTAAAAATCTGCTTTGGCAGGATCATTATAAGCATCTGCCATAATTTTCATATATTCTGCTTCTCCTTCTGCTTTCAATATCTCTGCCTGTTTCTCTGCCTCTGAAATCAAAAGTGCAGCCTCTTTATCTGTGGTATTGCGAATCACCTGTGCTTCAGAATTACCCTCTGCGGTATATGTAGCTGCAATATTCTCACGTTCTGATATCATTCTCTGGAATACTGCATCTTTATTATCTTCCGGAAGATCCAATAACTTGATCTCTACAGAAGCAATCTCTATTCCATATTGATTAATAGAGGTAATTCCTGTCATTATATAACTGGTCAGTTCCTGTCCTCTTGCAGCTATAATATCCGACTGTGTCATGCTGCTGATTACATTCTTGATTGAATTATATACTGCCACATCAATTCTGCCTTCTGCATTTGCTGTTGAGCTATTTAATGTCTGGGCAAATACCTTAGGATCTGTAATTCTCCATAATACAAAGCTATCTGCAATCATGGACTTTTTATCCTTTGTTATGACATCCGATTTGGGAATATCATATAATAATAATTCTTTTGAAACAGTATCTACTTCCTGAACCAGAGGTATCTTAATATAAAGTCCCGGTTCATTGATAACTTTCTCAATCCTGCCAAATTCTTTTACAATTCCATACTGATTCTCACGGATGATGAATAAGGAATTACCAAGTACGATCAATACAGCCACTACAATAATTATGATTGCAGCCTTTCCCAATTTCTTCTTCATGACATAACCTCCTATTCTTCCTGTGTCTGTTCTTCACTTGCAGACTGTGTACTCTGGGCGGATGTTATATCCTCTATCTGTAATTCATCCAGATACAATGTCTTATTAAGATTGCCACTGCCATCATCAATGATCAACTTCACACCAGGAAGCACATCCTCCATCGTTTCATAAAACATTCTCTGCTTTGTAATAAGAGGATTCTTTACGTATTCATCATACATTTCATTAAAACGAACTACCTGAGCAGTACCTTCATTGATTCGGTTCTGTTTGGTTGCTTCGGCATCCTGAATGATCTGGTCAGCCTTGGCTTTTGCCTGTGGAATCTGTTCATTCTGATACTTATTGGCATTGTTAATCGCTGTCTCTTTGCCCTGTTTTGCAGTTTCTACTGCTTTGAATGCCTCAATAACCTCTGCTGTAGGAGGTTCTGCATCCTGCATGGATATATTGACCAGCATAAGCCCTATATCCTGCTGTTCAAGCTTCTGCACGATCATTTCCTTAATTTCTGCCTGTATTTCACTCTTACCTGTTGTAATGACATCATCAACCGTAAAATTACTTACTACTGTTCTGATGCAGGACTGTGCAATATTCTTCAAAATCTCTGTCGGCTGTTTGGAATTATACAGATATTTGACAGGATCTGATACTTTATATTCTACATAGAAATCTACATTTACAAAGTTAAAATCCGAAGTAATCATTAAGGATTCTGCAGCAGCTTCCTCTTCACTTACTTCCTGACTCCCAGACGGATTATATCCGATTGGAAAGCCGAGTATTGTTGTGTTGACTTTTGTCACCCTCTGAATAAAAGGTATCTTAAAATGAAGCCCTGATGTAACTACGCTTCCCGCTTTTCCAAAGGTAGTAACGACTCCCTGCTCCTGCTCTTTGATTGAATACACGGATTCAAAAGCCACGATACCTACAAACAGAATGGCAATTACAATGGTTACAATTGTCTTTCCCTGATTCTTTCTGCCATTCCCTGATTTCTTTGTCTGGTCAGAATAATTTTCTTCTCCCTGTGATTTGAATTCTCTAAAGTTATCCGACATATTTCCTCTCCTATATTGTTCTTTTCACTATTTTGTCTTTAAAATGGCAAGCAAATATTCCCACATTCTCTGTGTAGAAGAAATACTCAGTTTTTCTTCTGTTGTATGAATGTTATAAATATCAGGTCCAAAAGACACACAATCAAGCTCCGGCATCTTGGAAAGCATGATGCCACATTCCAGACCTGCATGTATTGCAGTTACCTTAACATCTTCATGAAACATTTCTTTATAGATGTTGACCATGTTCTCACGCAGTCTGGAATCAGTCCTATACTGCCAACCGGGATATTCTCCATAAATAGAAGTCTGACCGCCTACTAAACCGGTCAATGTATCCAGCATACATATCAGATCTCTCTTGGAGGACTCAATAGAACTTCTGACCGCACTAAGACTGATGAGCTTATCCTGTTCCAATCTGAGTACTCCTACATTCAATGATGTCTCTACTAATCCTGCAATATCTGCACTCATTGCCATGACACCATTGGGTAATAACTCAAGAAAATCAATGATACGATTGGTAGACTCAACAGTTAATACATCTCTGAGCGTATCTGCAAGCTTGTTGCATCGAATATATACATTCTTGTCTTTCGATACATTTTCATTACGTATCAGGTCATTTGCCTGCGTAATCTCCTCTTCAAAAGCCCTATCCATTCCATCAGGGATAAAGACAACAGCTTGTGCTTCTCTTGGAATTGCATTATCTTTCTCTCCGCCATCAAGCTCTGCAATCTGGATATTCACGTTAGCCTGTACTAATTTCAATGTTCTTCCTATCAATTTGATCGCATTGGCATGCCCTTTATCAATCTCAGTACCTGAATGTCCGCCTACCAGACCACCAACTTCTATATTGTAATAGATGCCTTCCTTCTGTTCACGGGACACTGGAATATTACAGTCTACTCTTGCACCACCTGCACAGCTGGTCAATAATATACCTTCCTCTTCTGAATCAATATTTAGCATTCTGGTTGCCGTAAGCATGGACAGATCTATTGCCGTAGCGCCTTCCATTCCAATCTCTTCATCTGTTGTCAGAACCGCTTCAATCCTTGGATGCTGTATGGAATCATCATCCATAATTGCCAGAATATAAGCTACTGCAACACCATCATCGCCCCCAAGACTGGTTCCCTCTGCATAGATATAATCTCCATCTATTTTAAGACGTAAGGGATCTTTCTCCATGTCTATATCACAGTCTGCTTTCTTCACAGCTACCATATCCATATGTCCCTGAAGCATGATAGCCTCTTCTTTCTCATACCCTGGAGTAGCTTCCTTCAACATAATGATATTATTGCTGGTATCCCTGATACAGAATAAACCTCTGTCCCTGGCAAATTTCTCCAGATAGCTGCTTATTCCATCAAGATTCTTAGACCCATGTGGAATATTACATATCTCTTCAAAGTAATAAAAAACCTTATAAGGCTGCAAATTCTCTAAAACGCGCATATTTCATCCTCTTTCATTCATATTCTCTTAATACTATATCAGACTCACACAATCCCGTAAACAATTTGCTACTGTGTTTTATCTTCCAAACCAGAAAAATACTGGAAATAAACAAAAAAGCTGTTGTTTATTGCTAAACAACAGCTACTATATTCATTCTAAACTCCCCGAGTAGGGCTCGAACCTACAACAACTCGGTTAACAGCCGAGTGCTCTACCATTGAGCTATCGAGGAAAATGTTTTGCTTTGCAAACTCATCAGCTCAAAGTATTTCTTAGGAGTATTCCCTCAAAACCGAATACTGAAAACTATCTTCATCCTTTTGTATCTCTTTCCTGTGCCTTCCCGGATAAGCCCTCGACCTATTAGTGACATTCAGCTC
>MNTL01000040.1:315-2206 GCA_001916965.1 Roseburia sp. CAG:10041_57 | reverse complement strand
GATTTCCACCTTTTCCGGATATCCGCTGAACAACGCTCCCGCAGTATTCCCCTGCCCCAAAAGCTGTATGGGTGCATTCATGCTGTTTATGCCTGTCTCATTTTCTGACAACAGAAGTCGAAAGTTTCCTCTGGCATGTTCCCCTGGAACCTTCCATGTCTGAAAATCAAGGATCTTTTCCATGGCAAAGGAACTGATAAATTTTAAATCGGAATATTCAATTCTCCTTTGTAATCCTTCTGCCATAAGCCTCTCCTATTCTTCTTCCTGACCTGACGAAATAGGTTCTATCAGCCCTCCATAAGCACAGACAAGAAGTGCCCTCTGTGTCAATACAGACAGTTTATCCCCTACATTCTTTTACTTGACATTGGATATCAGGTTTATAAAAAAATAATATAATAAAATCATTACATTTATACAACCTTAATTTCTTGCAAACAAATACCTGTAATCTTTTCTTCTTCTATTATTTTCTTAAATCTTTCTGATACAAAAATGGGGATTTCCTGCCTATTTGCTAATTTAAATATGTCCGAATTTTCAGTCCTTTCATCATATATACAATATTTACTTACTGTATATATTGTACCTATACTTGGAATTTCTGTTTCGAAATAAAGCGATTTTTCCAAACACAGTGCATCAACTACCCTGGTAATATTTGCAATATAATATTCTTCTAAATTTTCATTACTATTCTCTTCAACTATTCTCACTGGCAAATATTGTATTTCTGTATTTAATTTCTGTAGTATACTTTGTAATCTATTTGATACAACAAACCACCCTTTATCATTTGCAAGATAATCTGTCAACACATGTCCTTCCATTTTATTGTAATAGAACTCAAATTTTCCGTCCCAATTTTCATAAAATCTTCCTACATTAAATACATTCTGCTGAATACCATAATCATTTTGATAATGACAAACTATATCATTTTCTCTCTCCATATCCATAGATAATTTATAATACTTCATTTACATCCTCCTACTGTAACCAATACGCTTTATAAAGCATATCTGGATTAGCTTTTATATATGCTTTCATTTTTTCATATAGTTGAAGAAAAATGTCTACATTTCCTTGAGCAACCTCATCAAACTGCTTCATACTATTTAATACGTATTCGTGATACTCATTTGGATGTCGACCTTGATGCGGTAACAAATCCTTATTCCATTTTCCATTCAAATCCAATCCGTATTTTTTAGCTATTTCTTCCATTTGGTGAGTATATGTCTTACTTTTATTAGTTGCATAATGGTGTATCTGGTTTGGTTTAGTACTATTTTTCTGACTCAAATTCCTTGCAGCTTCAAAATCAGCATTCTTCCACATCTCTCTTTCTGCGTCTCTTACAAGTTTTCTTGCCACAGCTCCAGGTACAATTATTCCGATAAGTGCTCCTATAGAGAAGTCTACTGCCATCTGTTTCGTATCAAAGATATAAGCCATCTTTTTCTCATTATTCATGGAACTATCTCCAAGAGCCCACGCTGCACGACCAGTCAGACTAACTCCTGCATAAATCTCTCCACTAAAAAGCACCGTTACTGGAAAAGCAACTACACATGCTCCAGTAAATCCACCTGCTGCTGCTGAAATTACAACATCCCTCACAGTTTCTATCGTACTTCTAACATTGCCACTCTGCCACTCTTCATTTGCTTTATATACTGTTTGGCAGAATGTTCCTATCGCCGCCCCTATCAATGCTCCCGTTACGATGGGGCCAATTCCTGGAATTAAAGCCAGTCCCACACAAGCAATCGCAACTCCCAATCCAATGACAAGATTTCTTGCAAATCCTCCCCAGTCAAATTCACCCTCCTGAGGTGCGTCCTCAAACGGATCATACTTTTGATATACTGTCCCCGCCAGGCCT
>MNTL01000040.1:0-289 GCA_001916965.1 Roseburia sp. CAG:10041_57 | reverse complement strand
TTCTTTTGCCATCAGAACAAGCCCGCCATTGCTTTCTATGGTAGTCCCCGTTTCATCCTCAAATGTAATCTTTCCCGTTTCACCGCCATCCAATCCCATGCTCTGCGGATACAGGTCCATTCCTTTGCCATGCTCTGACCGGAAACTTTTCTTCTCTGGACTTCCCGTCCCTTCACAGGTGCTTCCATTGGTACGGATGCACCCTGTCGCTATTCCCTGCGCCTCATCTCCATTTCCTATATATAATGCTGTTTTTGTTCCCTTCTGCGGCATACAGTACATCAGGTTA
>MNTL01000081.1 GCA_001916965.1 Roseburia sp. CAG:10041_57 | reverse complement strand
TACTGCAGGCGGATTATTTCATTATTTTGAGGAACATAAGGTCATTGCCCTTCTGCGTATGATTGGGCAATTTGGAAATATGGAAGTTGTTTTTGATACGGTGAACAAAAGAGGCATGACCATGATGAAGAAAAAATATATGAAACAGGTCGGCCATGCCGATGCACAGATGTTCTTTTATGTGGATTCCGCGGAAGAACTGGCAGCAAAAATCGGGGGTAATGTGAAAGTGATTACGGAGGAACCATACTATCGTTACATCCCTAAAAACAGTTTAAAGCTATCCACAAAGGTCAGTATGGCAGTTTCTGATCAATTCAAGATGGTAAAGATGATTTGTTTAAAAACCTAAGATTTTTTAACACAAAATAATTTTTGCAAGTGCAAAGAAATAAATCAACGCTTGAAAAAAGGAGTAAATAATATTTGATATGCAATAATCAGCATGGGCGCAGAAAAAGAGCTGAAAGCAGAAAGGAGGATTTCTCATGTTTGAGGATAGAATTGCAGCATTAAATAAGGATACAGAAGCTACCCTTCCAAAAGAAGAACATACAGCGTGATACAAAATATGCTACAAGAAAATTGTGGTGGAAGGAGGTATGAGATTATAAAAGAAAAATCAACTTCTGAATCAACACAAACTGAATGAGAGTTATCCTTATGACTTAGGAGGACAATCCAACATGGGTTGTCCTCTTTCTTTCAGGCCATAATTTACATACTGTTCTTGAGAACTTCCAGAGCAGAACAGGAAAGCCGTCTTAACACCAGAAGGGACGTATCCACACAGTAACGGCTTATTTTTACCATTGAGCATTTTCCCAAACTCGAATTTCATGCTAATCACCTGCAAATTGGAAGATCTAAAATGTCTTAAAATTAGCAGAAATACCGAGGTACAGGATAACATCCTGATGCCGTGAAAACCCAGTAAATATGGGGATTTCTGTGTGGGCGGTGCATGTTATCCGGAAGTGCATCCCGATTCCTCCAGCAGGAAAGAAGATATCCTTGGGCTGAGACGCAAAGTGGAAGCAGGCTGTGAATATCTGACGACTCAGATGTTCTTTGACAATAATATTTTCTTTAATTTTATGTACAGAATAAGAGAGGCTGGCATCACAGTTCCCATTATTCCAGGAATCATGCCAATCACAAAGAAAGTTCAGGTCAAAAATGCAGTGAAATTATCCGGCTGTAATGTTCCCGAGCGTTTCAAGAACATCGTAGACAGATTTGGTGATTCAGAAGAAGCCATGAAACAGGCGGGTATTGCCTATGCCACAGATCAGATTATTGACCTGATGGCAAACGGAGTCAGACATATTCATGTATATTCCATGAATAAACCGGAGATAGCAGCCGGAATCCAGAAGAATCTTTCTGAGATTCTGAAAGCATAAATGCATAAATGCCACAGGTTTCTGAATTTCAGATTACCCTGTGGCATTTCTTTCTTATTTATTTACAAATTTCTTAATTGCTTCAAAGCTTTCTTTGCTGATTACATGTTCAATCTTACATGCGTCCTCCGTTGCCGTCTCACTGGGAACACCCAGAGATACGAGCCAGCTTGAAAGGAATTCATGTCTCTCATAGATCATTTCAGCAATTTCCTTACCTGAATCAGTTAAATAAATAAATCCTGCGTCCGTAACGGTGATATGATTTTTCTCACGAAGATTCTTCATGGCAATGCTGACACTGGACTTCTTGAATCCAAGTTCATTTGCAATGTCTACCGAGCGGACAACGGGAAGCTTCTTGCTAAGCATCAGTATCGTTTCCAAATAATTTTCTGCAGATTCGTTTACGTTCATATATCTCTCTCCTATTGTCCCAACTTTTACATCATTATATTGATATTAATGATAAGTATAACACATTTTCCTATTATTTTCAACGTATTGCACAATCTAAAAAATTTGTTAAAAAAAAGCGAAATAGTCCTTGACATCTAATAAACGTTAGCATATACTAACTAGCGTAAGAAATGAGAAACTTTTTCAATAACAGGAGAGTGAGGTTGATCTATGATGCCGTTATCAATGGCTAAAGAAGGCGAACCCGTTGAAATCAAAAAAGTAGGCGGTAAGGAAGAAACCAGGAAATTTTTGGAGAATCTGGGCTTTGTCGTAGGCAGTATAGTCACAGTGATCACCGAAATGAATGGTAATATGATAGTGAATGTGAAGGAATCACGTGTTGCTATCGGTAAGGACATGGCGAATAAGATCATGGTATAGTATATTATGAAGGACCATATAAATGTATCAGCATTACATTTATCCGGTGATTCATACATATAGAATTATTGCAAGAAAGAAGGAGACGGAGTAATTATGAGAACACTGAAAGAAGTTCCGTGCGGTCAGACCGTAAAGGTGACTAAGCTTACCGGCGAAGGTCCTGTAAAGAGACGTATCATGGACATGGGAATCACTAAGGGTGTTGGGATTTTTGTAAGAAAAGTTGCCCCCTTGGGAGATCCTATTGAGGTTACAGTAAGAGGATATGAGTTATCACTTAGAAAAGCCGATGCTGAAATGATCGAAGTAGAGTAAATTTTTTTTGACCATGTGTTAGTGTTTACTAACAAAAATAAGTAATATCAATTAATAAGTAGAATGAACAAACAAAGCCGAAAGGCAGGAGGAGCATGAAAATGTCTATTAAGATTGCATTAGCAGGTAATCCTAACTGCGGTAAGACAACATTATTTAATGCCCTGACAGGTTCAAACCAATTTGTAGGTAACTGGCCAGGCGTAACTGTTGAAAAGAAAGAGGGTAAATTAAAAGGTAATAAGGATGTTACCATCATGGATTTACCTGGTATCTATTCTTTATCTCCTTATACTCTGGAGGAAGTAGTTGCAAGAAACTACCTCATCACAGAAAGACCGGACGCAATTCTGAATATTGTAGATGGTACTAATATTGAAAGAAACCTGTATCTTTCTACACAGCTCATGGAGCTTGGTATCCCTGTCGTTATGGCAGTCAATATGATGGATATCGTAACAAAGAACGGTGATAAGATCTATATTGATAAGCTTGGTAAGAAGCTTGGCTGTGAAGTCGTTGAGATCTCAGCTTTAAAAGGCACAGGTATTATGGAAGCTGCCAACAAGGCTGTAGCAGCTGCTTCTAAGAAAACCCATACACCTGTACATGAATTTTCACAGGCTGCAGAAGCTGCAATTGCATCTGTATCTGCTAAGCTTGGTTCTGATGTCGCTGAAGATCAGAAGAGATTCTTCGCTGTAAAGCTTCTTGAAAAAGATGACAAGATTGCAAACCAGATGAAGAGCGTTCCTGACGTAAGCGCAGATATCAAGGCTCTGGAAGATGCTTTTGATGATGATACAGAAAGTATCATTACAAATGAAAGATATACATATATTTCTTCTATCATTGATGAATGTTATAAGAAGAATTCCAAGAACAAGCTGACTGTATCTGATAAGATTGACCGTGTTGTAACCAACAGATGGGCAGCTCTTCCTATCTTTGCAGTTGTTATGTTTTTGGTGTATTATGTATCTGTAACTTCAGTTGGTGCTATCTTAACTGACTGGACAAATGATACACTCTTTGGTGAATGGATTATTCCTGGTGCGCAGAGTTTCTTTGAAAGCATCGGATGTGCTGACTGGTTGACTGGCTTAATTGTTGACGGTGTTATCTCCGGTGTTGGTGCTGTACTTGGTTTCGTACCTCAGATGCTTGTATTATTCCTGTTCCTCGCTTTCTTAGAGGCCTGTGGATATATGGCACGTGTTGCATTCATCATGGACAGAATCTTCCGTAAATTCGGTCTGTCAGGTAAATCCTTCATCCCTATGTTAATCGGCAGTGGATGTGGTGTTCCTGGCGTTATGGCTTCCCGTACAATCGAGAATGACCGTGACCGTAAGATGACTATCATGACAACAACATTTATCCCTTGTGGTGCAAAGCTTCCTATCATTGCTTTGATTGCAGGTGCATTCTTTGATAATGCCGGCTGGGTTGCATGGAGCTCCTATTTCGTAGGTGTTGCAGCAATTATCTGTTCCGGTATTATCCTGAAAAAGACAAAGATGTTCGCTGGTGAGCCTGCTCCTTTCGTTATGGAGTTACCTGCTTATCACTGGCCTACAGCTGGCAACGTTCTGCGCAGCATGTGGGAGCGTGGCTGGTCCTTCATCAAGAAGGCCGGTACTATCATCCTTCTTTCAACAATCATCCTGTGGTTCTTAATGAGCTTCGGATGGGTAGACGGCAGCTTCGGTATGCTGGAAGCAGAGCAGTTAAATGACAGTATTCTTTCAAAGATTGGTTCCGCAATCGCCTGGATCTTCATTCCTCTTGGATGGACACAGGGAGGCGAAGGCTGGAAGATGGCAGTATCTGCTGTATCCGGTCTGATTGCAAAGGAAAACGTAGTAGCAACCTTCGGTCTTCTCTTCGGCTTCAGCGAAGTAGCAGAAGATGGTGCAGAAATCTGGGGCAACCTGGCTGCAGTTATGACTCCTGTAGCAGCATACGGATATCTGGTATTCAACCTTCTGTGTGCTCCTTGTTTCGCTGCAATGGGCGCTATTAAGAGAGAGATGAACAACGCTAAGTGGTTCTGGTTCGCAATCGGTTATCAGTGTGGTCTTGCATATGTTGTTGCACTTTGCATCTACCAGATCGGTACATTAATTACAACTGGTACTTTCGGTATCGGAACACTCGTTGCATTTGTATGCGTCGCTGGTATTCTTTACCTGCTGTTCAGACCTTATAAGGAAAGTGAAACACTGAATGTTAAGGTTACAGCATAATCAGTAACTATATAGTTCGTATTAAGAAAGGCAAGGTTTTCATATGGGAACATTAATCACAGGTGTAGTATTGGTTGCAGTCATAGGACTTGCGATCCGCAGTATGATTCGTGACAAAAAGAATGGTAAATCCTTACAGTGTGGCGGCGACTGCAAGCACTGTGGAGGACATTGCCAATAATAGGAACTCACGTCTTTTATTGTTAACAAGGAGGGCTCCGGTGACTGGCAAGAGACAAGATGATGGAAGCTATCACAGAACGCAGATGCAGAAAGAACTTGTAATTCAAAAGCTCCGTGAAAAAGGCTGCAGAATTACCAAACAGCGTCTTATGCTTTTAGATATTATTCTGGAAGAAGATTGCTCCTGTTGTAAGGAAATCTATTATCGGGCTGTGAAAAAAGACGCTAGAATCGGAACAGCAACTGTATACAGGATGGTGAATACTCTGGAAGAGATTGGAGCCATCAGTCGAAAGAATATGTATAAAGTTACTTGCAGTGATGACTGTCAGCTTGACGATATGTGCGTTGTGGAATTCGAAGATGGAACCTCCTGTCACCTGTCCGCTCAGAAGTGGAACAGGGTCATGAAAGCAGGATTGGAGATCTGCGGATATCTCAATAATCAGAAGATAGCAGCCGTATCCATCAGACAATAAAGAATCATACAATACTCCCATCCGGGATAACAGGTAGAAAATGCCGACCTGTTACTCCGATGGGAGTATTTTTTTATTGCTTTTTTTATCCTTATTAGGTATAATAAACCTGTGTTAGTTATATCTAACTCATTATATAATAAACAGATATTTTAAAGGGTTGTGCTGATAAGCACATAGATAAGGAGGCATACATGAGTATGGTTATTATAGGCGGTCATGACAGAATGGTCCGTCAGTATAAACAAATATGCAAGGAGCATCAATGCAAGGTCAAGGTATTCACCCAGATGAGTGCAAATATGCGTGAACAGATAGGTTCTCCCGATGTTATCGTTCTTTTCACAAATACGGTCTCTCACAAAATGGTACGTGTTGCCGTATCTGAGGCAGGCAATGCCAATATTATCCGATGTCACACCAGCAGTAGCAATGCATTGCAGGAAATCTTCGAAAATATTGAAAGAGCCAAAGAAGCATAGGTTCAAATATTAAACACATATAGGAAGCCGTTTGTATAGATTGTTTTGTATGCGAAAGAGATAACTGCTACAATCCGGATACTGCGTGCTTCCTGACAAGTATCTGCTGTTAATTCATATGTCCTGATGGAAGCAGTACATCCGAATAGATAATCTTATACCGGATATAGGACGTTTCCGGTGGAGCGTCAGGGTGATTCATTCGAAATTCTATCTGCATCGCAAGGCGCTTTCCAAGAAGGTTATTTTTTACATCTACGGTAGTAACCTTATTTATCACATTTGAGTACTCTTTGCTGCAGTCAAAACCGGTCAGCAGGATGCTGTTAGTGAAATGATTGGGGTTTTCCTCTAAATACATTTCTACAAAATGTGCAACATAATCACTGACACATACAATTGCATCCACATTTGGGTCAAGGTTATCTAAAAAGCTAAAAACACAGTCTTCATAATGTCCAATCCCTATCGAATGGGTAAAACACAGTTCTTCAATCAACGGCAGATTATGGCTTTTGAGGCTTTCTAAAAATCCAAGATATCTGTCTGTATTTGTCTGCGCATAATTGATGTCCCCGATGAAAGCAATACGCTTGCGGCCTTTTATGAACAAATGATCCACAATCTGCTGTTCTGTGTATTTACCTTCAATCAATAAAAGATCTCCTGTCAGTGTTCTCAGTTCAATTCCCGGTACGGTGTCTAAAAATACTTTTGGTTTATCCAGCTTATTGATCAAGGTTAAAAGATGCTTATCATATACATTCAAAACAACGATTCCCTGTACGGTGTCATCTTTTAGCAGCTCCGGAAGCTCATATTCTGATGTACACGAGGTAGGAACATAAGTATACATGAGATTGACATTAGATAAGGAAAGTTCCTGTGCCATACGGTGAATGATGTTTGTCCAAAAAATAGAAGAATCCGGGCGCGAAACGACCAAAGAAACTGTTTTTGCCTTTGAAGGCTCTGGTAAATACTGCTCAGAAGAAAATTTGTCGTATCCAAGCTCATGTGCTTTTTCAAGAATCTTTTCCTTCATTTCATCAGAAACACCCGCTCGGTGATTAAATGTTTTCCAAACGGTAACACGTGAAGTTCCGAGCGCATCTGCAATATCCTGCATCGTTATTTTTGACATAAGAAACTCCTTTCTTTTCCAATGTACTCTCGGAGTCTTCTAAATGTAGCCAGAATGCTTCGTTTGAAGAAGATTCCGAGAGTACATTCCAGTATACCGGCTTATAAATAATCACACTAATCCAATGTTGTTATTTATAAGTCGGTATATTGGTATTACTGTGATTATATCATAAATATGGTACATAAACAAAAAATATTAACAATATTAACCACGCATGTAAATCTGTGTCTGTAGTATTAGTTACACTTTGATTATATAAATATGTTAACAAAAGATAAAGCAGAAGTCAATAATATTGTTAAACATAGCCAAAAAATTATATACAGTATTATGCATAGTATAAGAAAGTAACAAGAAAGTAGAATATTTCGTTGACAATTTGTGTAAACAATGATAACTTGTAAATATAACATTTGATAACTTTAGTGAAAGGAATGATAAAATGGCTGGCAAGCAAAAGACCACTATAAAGAGAAAAAGGTGGACAAAAAATGATACGGAATTAACAATCCTTGCATTGCCAACAGCGGTATGGTATGTGGTCTTCAGTTACCTGCCTATGTTTGGAATCATTATAGCTTTTAAGAATTATAAGCTGTCACCCGGACACGGTTTTATTTATAGTCTGTTTCACAGTAAATGGTGTGGGTTTGATAACTTCAAATTCTTTATACAATCCAATGCTTTTGCGGAACACCATTCTATATAATATCGTATTTATTATTTTAGGGCTGGTGATTCCGGTTACACTTGCAATCATGATTAGCCTGATTTACAGCAAGTTTAAATCAAAAGTTTACCAGACACTCATGTTTTTTCCGCATTTCATGTCATGGGTAGTTGCAAGTTACTTTGTATTTGCATTTCTATCTCCAGACAAAGGAATTTTAAACCAGATCATTACACATTTTGATGGCCAACGGGTCCAGTGGTATTCCAATCCAAAATACTGGCCGATGATTTTAGTTACCATGAATCTTTGGAAAACAGTCGGCTACAGCATGGTTGTTTATCTGGCAAGCATTACAGGAATTGATGGAAGTCTGTATGAAGCGGCTGTAATTGATGGAGCGACAAAATTCCAACAGGCAAAATACATAACAATCCCATCTATCAAACCGATTGTTATCATGATGTTCATTTTAAACATCGGCAAAATATTCTACTCTGATTTTGGTTTATTCTATCAGGTAACACAGGGTATTCCGAATTCACTTTATAAGGTTGCTTCTACATTTGATACTTATATTTACAATGCACTGCAGACGAATGTTGCAATCGGAAAAACTGCAGCAGCCGGATTCTTCCAGTCAATTGCATGCTGCATCACAATTTTACTTGCAAATTATATTGTCTCAAGGATTGACAATGACAGTGCGATCATTTAGTAAGGAGTGTTGATATGGCAAAACAAAAAGAAGAATCCAATAGATTAAACCGGATAAAACCGATGACAAATATTATTTTTAACCTGATATTCCTAATCCTTGGACTTGCATGTGTTACTCCGGTAATCCTGGTATTTATTATTTCCATTACAAAAGAGAGTGAGCTTGTGGCACATGGGTATTCCTTTTTCCCGAAAGCATTATCGTTAAGTGCATATTCCTATCTTTGGAATGAACGTAAAAGTATTGGAAATGCACTTCTGATCTCTGCTCTTGTCACTGTTTTAGGAACATTGATCGGACTTGCACTGACCACAACGATGGGATATGTCTTATCAAGAAGTGAATATAAACTGAAAGGATTTTTCAGCTGGGTCGTATTTATACCTATGATTTTTAACGGTGGTATGGTTGCAAACTACGTAGTGGTTGCAAATTTTCTAAATCTCCGCAATACGATCTGGTGTCTGATATTACCGCTGTCCGTATCCTCGTTTAATGTCATTATATCCAAGACATTTTTTAAATCCACGATTCCGGATTCCATCGTGGAATCAGCCAAAATTGATGGAGCGTCCGAATTTACAATCTTTTCGAGGATTATTGTACCAATATCAAAACCGGTATTTGCAACCATTGGACTGTTCTTAAGCTTTGGATACTGGAACGACTGGTTTCAGTCTTCCTTATATATCAGTGAAAAGAAGCTGACATCATTGCAGGCATTACTGAATAATATGATCCAGAATATCCAGTACATTGCAAGTAATCCGACCGCAGGGCTTTCACTACAGCAGTATAAAAATTCAATGCCGACAGAATCTATCCGCATGGCGATTGCAGTACTTGTAGTTATCCCGATTGCCTGTGTATATCCGTTTTTCCAGAGATATTTCATCTCCGGACTTACAGTAGGTGCTGTCAAAGGATGATTGTGTGAACCCGGATGCAATAGCATCTGAAGATAAAAACAAAACAAATATACTTATTTCAAGCATGGAGGGTTAATATGGAGAAAAAAATTTTAAGAATGATGGCAACAGGTCTTGTTGGATGCATGCTGGCAGTAACAGCAACAGGATGTGGTAATTCAGGTACATCAAGTACACCTGCTACATCCGATACATCTGCTTCCAATACAACAAATGAGTCAGCTTCATCTGATTCAAGTACTGCAAAAGACGAAAGCAGTTCCCAAGATATCGTTTCATTAAAGTGGATTCAGATTGGTAACGGCCAGCCTGATAACTATGATGCATGGCAGGCACACATCAATGAATATCTCGCAGATAAGATTGGTGTAAACATTGATGTAGAGATCATCTCCTGGGGAGACTGGGAGAAGAGAAGAAGTACCATCATCAATACAGGAGAGGATTATGATATCATTTTCTCAAATGATGTAGTGTATGAAAGCGATGTAAGACTTGGCGCTTATTATGACATTACCAGCCTGCTCGATGCAAACTGTCCTGATGTCAAGAGCCTGATTCCTGAAGATTACTGGGATGCAGTAAGTGTAGATGGTAAAATATATGGTATCCCGACTTATAAGGACAGCTCTATAACACATTATTTTGTATGGGATAAGGATCTGTGTGACAAATTAGGACTTGATGTGACTAATCTGACAGAGCTTGATCAATTGACCGATGCATTTGATACAATCTATAAAGAAACAAACCAACCGGTAACTTACCGTGCATCCGATGCACCATGTCAGTTTGTTACTACCGTTTATGACAATCTTGCACTTGGACTTCCCGCACTCGGTGTTGCTTATGATGATCCATCCAAAAAGGTTGTAGCTACTTATGAACAGGAAAATGTAATGCATGACCTGAAGATATACCGCGAATGGTTCGAAAAAGGCTACATCAATCAGGATGCTGCAACATTAGGCGAACTTCCGACTTATCAGGTATGTAACATTGCACAGGGCTGGAGCCAGGCAGCTCAGACTACATGGGGTCCTAACATGGGTGTCAATGCAACAGCCGTTCAGTGGAGAGACACTATAGTATCCAGAGGTTCTGTACAGGGATCCATCAACTGTATCTCTGCAAACAGCAAGCATCCTGAGGAAGCATTAAGGTTCTTAAACCTTGTAAACTCTGATACTTATGTAAGAGATGCATTATACTATGGACTTGAAGGCGACAACTTTAACTATACAGCCGACAAGAAGGTTGAAAGAACCGACAAGCAGTGGTTTATGGCAGGTTACAGCCAGGGAACATTCTTCAATGTAAGTCTGTTAGCTGACCAGGAGACAAATCAATGGGATGAAGTAAAAGAGCTGAACGAGAAAGCAGAAGCTTCACCGGTTATTTCAATTTCTATCGATACAACAGAGTTTGAAGATGAGCTGGCAAACTGTACAGAGATTTACAACAGATATAAGAGTGAGATTAACACAGGTGCAGTTGATCCAGAAAAAGCTGTTCCGGAAATGATGAGCGAGATGCGCTCAGCAGGCTTTGACACTATCGTTGAGAAGGTGCAGGCCCAGATTGATGCAGCTAACTAATTCACCGATTTCTAAATGACCAGACAAGGAAAATAGATACGGTACAAATGACGAAATAAAAGAATGAGATAACAAAGGGCTGATGCATAAAAACAATACAGTTGAAATTTATGTATCGGTCCTTTTATGTAAAGGAGCATATATGAGTAAAATAATAGGAAAATCACTGCCCAATATTCCTTGGCAGGAAAAACCACAAGGATACAAAATGCCGGTATGGCGTTATACAGAGAATCCAATCATCGGAAGAAATGGAAATAAAATTTCTAACAGCGTTTTTAACAGTGCGGTCGTTCCGTTTGAAGATGGATTTGCAGGTGTATTCCGCTGTGACAGCAGATCAATCAGTATGGATATTTTTGTTGGAAGAAGTAAAGATGGTATCCATTGGGATATCGAGGACAGACCAATCCGGTTTGAAGGCGCAGATGAAGAAATCTTAAAAAGAGAGTACCGCTACGATCCAAGAGTATGTTTTATCGAGGACAGATATTACATCACATGGTGTAACGGATACCACGGACCGACCATCGGTGTCGCATATACCTTTGATTTCAAAAAGTTTGTGCAATTAGAAAATGCCTATGTTCCGTGTAACCGGAACGGTGTTATGTTCCCGGAAAAAATAAATGGTATGTATGCCATGTTAAACAGACCAAGTGACAATGGACATACCCCATTTGGCGATATTTTTGTAAGCTTCAGCAAGGATATGGAATTCTGGGGCAGACACAGATATGTAATGAGCCCGATCACGGGGGATGAATCTGCATGGCAGTGCACTAAGGTTGATCCTGGTCCCATTCCAATCAAGACAGATGAGGGATGGGTTCTGATCTATCATGGTGTGATTACTACCTGCAATGGTTTCGTCTACCGCATGGGTGCAGCACTTTTAGACCTTGAACAGCCATGGAAGGTACTGGCACGCTCCAGAGAATATCTTTTAGCACCTCATGAATATTATGAGTGTGTCGGAGATGTGCCGAATGTTGTTTTCCCATGCGCAGCACTTACAGATGCTGATACGGGAAGAATCGCCATTTATTATGGATGTGCAGATACTGTGACGGGATTAGCATTTACAACAGTTGATGAGATACTGGATTATATCAGAAAATAACCAGGCTTTGGAGGTGCCAAAATGGATTTCTTAGACAAAAGAGTTGGTGTCATTTGTAACGAACTTAAAAAATTAAAAGTAAAGCAGATATTTCCACTGACACAGTGGGAATACAAGGAAGGAAACTTTGTCCACCCGGAGGATGCACTAAATGATGCAGCAGCCTGGGAGAACTTTGACTGCAAAACCATGCACTGGTATGGCAAGGACCGGCACTACTGGTTCCGCACGGTCTATACTGTTCCACAAGAGCTGGATGGCAAGAATATGTGGATCCGCATTTCCTCACAGATTGATGAATGGGATGACGCAAAGAACCCACAGTTCATCGTATTTATAAATGGTGAGATTTATCAGGGTATTGATATGAATCACAGGGAATGTCTGATCACACAGAGTGCAAAGGCAGGAGATACACTGACCATTGAGCTTCAGGCATATACCGGAATCTTACATGAAGAATTTGCGCTCCGCACACAGATTGAGGAGATTGATGCTGGGATTGAAAGCCTCTACTATGACCTATGGGTTCCACTTGCTGCATTTTCCCGCATGGAGGCAGACGACAAAAACCGCAAGGATATTGAATATGTTCTCAATGAAACTATCAATCTGCTGGATCTTCGGACACCATATTCTGAAAGCTTTTACCAGAGTGTAGAAGAAGCATCTTCTTATATAAGGAAAGCATTGTATGAAGATATGGCTGGCTATGGGGATGTAATCGCAACCTGTATCGGACATACACATATCGATGTGGCATGGTGGTGGACTGTAGCACAGACAAGGGAAAAAGTAGGACGCAGCTTTGCGACCGTGTTAAAGCTGATGGATGAATATCCAGGCTATAAGTTCATGTCCAGCCAGCCTCAGTTATATGCATTTTTGAAGGAGCGGTATCCTGAATTATATGAGAAAGTAAAACAACGTATCAAAGAGAAACGCTGGGAACCGGAAGGAGGTATGTGGGTCGAGGCAGACTGCAACCTGACATCCGGGGAATCTCTTGTCCGCCAGTTTATGCATGGCAAACGCTTCTTCAAAGAGGAATTCGGCGTGGACAACCGCATTCTCTGGCTGCCCGATGTGTTCGGTTATTCCGGAGCACTTCCACAGATCATGAAAAAGTGTGGAATTGATTATTTTATGACCACGAAGCTGGCATGGAACCAGTTTAATAAAGTACCCTACGATACAATGCTGTGGCGTGGTATCGATGGTACAGAGGTGCTGACACATCTGATCACGACCCTTGGTGTAAACCAGCCGATCAAAGATTACTTTACGACCTATAACGGCATACTGCATCCTGATGCCATCATGGGTGGATGGATGCGCTACCAGAACAAAGATATCAATAACGATATCTTAGTCTCCTACGGTTACGGTGATGGAGGCGGCGGTCCGACAAGGGAAATGCTTGAAACCTCAATCCGTATGGAAAAGGGCATCAAAGGTATTCCAAAAGTACGCCAGGAATTTTCACGCACTTATTTTGAAGAACTTGAGGAACGTGTAAAAGACGACAGGCGGCTGCCTGTATGGGAAGGGGAATTTTACTTTGAGTACCACCGTGGTACTTATACCTCCATGGCGAGAAATAAGCGCAGCAACCGTAAGGCAGAGCTTGGGCTGATGGATCTTGAGCTGTTGTCTGTTTTAGCACAGGCACAGATTGCATATCCGGCAGAAGAACTCGACCGCATATGGAAAAAAGTCCTGATCAACCAGTTCCATGACATACTTCCCGGTTCTTCAATCCATGAAGTATATGAGGTGACAAAGGAAGAATATGCCACACTGCAGAAAGAGATCAAAGCCCTGGAAGAAGAACGTCTCCGTGCACTCGTGGAAGATGGTGAGGGTATCACTATTTTCAATACGACCGGACACGACCGTAGTGATATCGTGGAACTTGGAGAAGTCAACGCTGACGCATTAAAGGATACAGATGGTAAGCTCTATCCAATACAGAAGACCGCAGAAGGTGCAGTAGCCTATGTCAGACATCTGCCTTCAAAAGGTTATAAGACTTTTGCCGCTGTATCCACAGATGCAGGACAGACTACACCATTTATCCTTATAGATGATTATACTCTTGATACACCGTTTTATACAATCCATCTGGATACCAATGGATGCTTTGACCGACTCTACGACAAGGATAACGACAGGGAAGTACTACAGGCTGGCAAAAAAGGCAACCTGTTCCGTATGTACGAGGATAAACCGATATACTATGATAACTGGGATGTGGATATCTACTACACCGAAAAATACTGGGATATCAATGATATGACTTCAATGAAATGGACAGAATGTGGCCCGGTACGTGCAACATTGGAGATAGAACGTAAGGAGAGTCAGTCTGTTATCCGGCAGAAAATCCATTTCTATGCTGACAGCAGGAGAATTGAATTCGAGACCTATGTAGACTGGAAAGAACATCAGACATTATTAAAGGTACATTTTCCTGTCAACATACATACTGATGAAGCAACCTTTGATGTACAGTTTGGTAATCTGACACGCAAGGTACATACCAATACAAGCTGGGATAAAGCACGTTTTGAAAGCTGTGGGCAGAAATGGATTGACCTCTCAGAAGGCCATTATGGTGTCAGTATGTTAAATGACTGCAAATACGGACATTCCGTGAAAGATTCCAATATGGCACTGACACTGATCAAATCCGGTATCGAACCAAACCCGGTAGCAGACCAGGAAGAGCACTATTTTACATATGCGCTCTACCCTCATGCCGGAAAATGGCAGGAAGCCAGAACTGTAGAGCAGGCATATGACCTGAACCAGCCTGCCATTGTTGTCGCAGGTGGTAAACCGGGCAGCCACTTGTCAAAAGCATCTGTAGACAAGTCCAACGTTGTATTGGAGACGATAAAATGTGCAGAGTGCGGTGAAGGCACGATCATCCGTATGTATGAAAGCGAAAATGCTCTGACAAAAACAAATCTGATGGTTTCAGGAAACTATAAAAAAGCGTTTATCTGTAATCTTCTTGAGGAGGAAGAAGCAGAGCTGGAGCTGAAAGGCGGAATAATCTGTGTACAATTGAAGCCATATGAAGTTGTTACCGTAAAACTCATTTAAAATTATATAGGGGAGGATTCAATTTCGGAAAGTTATCCGATGAATACCTTCCCTTTTTAATAGGAAGATTTACGTTATGACCAATAGATTAAAACATATTTTTGAGTGCTCCGATCATATTACAGAAAAGCAGTATCGGAACAGTCGGACACTTTTTATCCTTGATGGATGCGCATCAACGCAGATTTTTACAGTTACTTCTGGTGCATTTTTATCAGGACTTGCATATCTTGTGGGCGCAGGGACTGCGCTTACCGGAGTTATAGCTGCTCTGCCAACGTTAATGAACACTGTCCAGATTTTTTCCTCCGTCATCTATGAGAACCGTACTGGCAGCAAACGTATCACGGTGGAATTAGCGCTTATCCAACGCCTGTGCCTGATCATGATGCTGTTTGTTCCGACATTTATGTTAGGAACGAAAATCTCAGTGGCAATGATCGCTGTTTTATATTCCTCTGCGCATTTCTGCGGAGCATTTATCAATACCGGAGCCAATAACTGGCTGATCAGTCTTGTGAAAAACGAACAGCTGGGAAGATATCTCGGACTAAAAGATTCTCTGACTTTAGTTGCATCCACAGGCGGCTCTCTGATCTTGAGTAAGATATTGGATGCCTATCGTTTCACAGACAGGGAAATCATGGGATTTAGAGTTATCGGTACATTATGCGTCTGTATCTGTGTGATTGACATTATCTGTCTCACACTGATCCGGGAACCGAAAAATGTGAAGCATATAGATCCTCTGAACATTCGCAAAGCTATACAAATGCCACTCATGGATCAAAATTACCATAATGTACTTATTTTTTTTCTGTTGTGGAGTATAGCTTCTAACTTTGCGAGCCCATTTTTTTCTATTTATATGTTGGAGAATCTGGAGCTTTCTTATTTTTATATTACCTCCATGAATATGGTTGCATCGGTGGTACGTATAGTTGCGTCAAATCTATGGGGAAGATTCGCAGACAGTTGTTCCTGGAAGCTGGTTACGCTTGGATCAATATATATGCTGGGACTTGCATATATTGGCTGGGGGCTGCTGACAAAAGAAAACTGCAGCTACTGGCTGCCAATCGTACAGGCTGTGAGCGGTGCAGCCTGGGGTGGCATCAATATCGCCACATTCCGGATGCAGTTTGCCTTTGCACCGGTAGAGCATCGTATCAGCTATGTCAGTTTCTGCTCAACGATGGTTGGCTTTGTAGGTTTTTTTTCATCCATGCTTGGTTCAGCATTTGTAGCATGGGCAGAAAATATCAGGATTTTAAATATTCGCATGGATACCATGCAACTGGTTTTTATTATATCAGCAGCCGGAGTTATCGCCAGTGCATTATACAGTCGTAATATAAAAGAGAAATGACAGCGAAACCGGCATTTATATGGTTTCAGGGTCTATTGCGCAGAGGATGGAAAAATTATTTTTGAAGTATAAAATTTAATTCTGATAAGGAGAAATAATATGAATTTATTACCAAAACCAAAAAAAATCACAGAAAAGGGTGGACAACTTCTGTTATGCCACAGCATGTATATCGTTATATCGAAAGAAATATCAGACAATGGGATATATGCGGCAAAAAGACTGCAGGAAGCAATACGGCAGGAAACCGGGCTTTTGCTTCGGCTTTCCGTAGGAGAAACAAGGGATGGAGATTTCTCTCTTAGGATTACAGAGACATTATCAGAACAGGCATATGAAATCACAATCAATGAGAACGGCGTACAGATCTTAGGTGGTGATGGAGCAGGTGTGCTTTATGGAGTGGAAACGTTCTGTCAGATCTTGCAACAGTACGGCGGAGCACTACCTTGTATGCAGATCATGGATGCGCCGGACATGCCAAACCGTGGTTATTATTTTGACCAAACAAGAGGACGTATATTAAAACTGGAAGAACTCAAAAAAATTGCAGACAGGATGTCCCTCTATAAGTTAAACCAGCTTCAGCTTTATGTAGAACACACATATCTGTTCCGTGACTTTTCGGAAATGTGGAGAGATCAGACACCTATTACAGCGGAAGAAATCCGCGAACTCGACAGCTATTGCCGGGAACGACACATTGAACTGGTTCCGTCGCTTGCAAGCTTTGGACATCTGTGTACACTGCTCTCTACCAAAACATATGGAGATCTGTGTGAGATGGAAGATTCCTGGAAAGAACCATTTTCTTTCTGGAACCGGATGCGGTATCATACAATCAATGTATCTGATGGCCGCTCCCTCCCTCTGATCAAAAAGATGATTGCAGAATATATGCAGCTTTTTTCTTCGGATAAATTTAATATTTGTGCGGATGAAACCTTTTGTCTTGGCAAATATAAATCAAAAGAGCTGGCTAAGGAATGCGGCATACACCGGTTATATATCGACTATGTCAAAGAGCTGGCACAATTTCTGGTGGAAAATGGAAAAATCCCAATGTTCTGGGGCGATATCATATGGAATTCACCGGAGCTGATGAAGGAACTGCCTGAAACCATGGTCTGCCTGAACTGGGGATATGCACCGGAACAAAGAGAAGATGAGACAAGGGCAATCGCACAGACAGGTGCAATGCAGTATCTGTGTCCTGGTGTATGTGGCTGGAACCAGTGGGCAAACTTAATAGAAAATTCTTATAAAAATATTACAAGAATGTGTAATTATGCAGCAAAATATCATGGCATCGGGGTATTGAACACAGACTGGGGAGATTTTGGGCATATCAATGACCCGGCATTCTCCATTCCAGGAATGATTTATGGCGCTGTATTTTCCTGGAACAAGGATGAGATTCCCTTCACAGAGCTGAACCGTATGATCTCACATATCGAGTATGGAGATACCACCGGAAATTATGTTTCATATCTGGCAGAGATCTGCGGACATTCTGTATTCCAGTGGCGGGAAGCTGTCCTGTATTATGAGAACCAATGTCTAAAGCATGAGCTTGAAGAAGGCGAGGATCTGTTCCGTAATGTAAACCATGCCAGTGTGGATACTGCATCAGCTGCCCTTCGGTCATTGTATAAGAAACTTCTTGAAAGTACGAAGACAATGCCGGAAAACAAAAAACAGATGCAGCTTTTGTCCGTGACATTACAAGGAATCGGCATCTGGAATGCCATAGGGCTTCTGGCTGAAAGCAGGGAAAAGACTAGAAGCTTTGATCTTAAAAAAGGATTGGAGCTGGCAGAAAAGCTCGAATACTGGTTTATGGCATATAAAGAAAACTGGCGTTCCACCGGTAAAGAAGGCGATCTTCACCACATTGCAGAGATTGTATTCTGGTACGCAGACTGGCTGCGCCATAAATGATTAGAAACGCTCAAAATATTCAAGAATTAGTTGAATTTTACTTATTTCATGATAGTATGATTAAAATAATTTTTTAAATAGTTTTACATTGCTTAAAAGCTGAAAATAATGCAATGTACCATTTAAGAAACTGAAAATTCATAGGAAGGAAAAATTCATATGACAAAACTCAAAAAATGGATAAGTAATTTAAAGGTTGCAGCGAAATCCAGAAAGGGTCAGATGACTTTAACAAAGCAAGTGATGCATGGGATGCTTACAAGGCAGCTTCTGAAGAGATCATACAATTAAGTACTAAGAGCCAAGTGGAAGAAGCATCCCAGCTTATGATAGGGGATGTGTATGCGAAATATAAACTGTTCGGGGAAAAATTCAACATTTTACGCAATGACTTCCAGGTGAAACTGGAACAGTCAAAAGCAATTGCCAATATCTGCATTAACGTTATTTTTATCATGATCTTTGCATTAGGAATTGCCATTGGTGTTGTTACAACAGCCATTGGACGGACGATTACTGCTTCAATCACAGAACCGGTGGAACAGATAGAAGCAGCAGTTGCCAGTCTGAGAAAAGGTGAACTGTCTAACGTAGAAATGCTCACCTATGAGTCTGATGACGAGTTTGGTGATACAATAAAAAACCTGAAAGAAGCTATGAATATCCTCTCCGATTATGTACGTGAGATTTCTGGGGAAGTAAAAATGATAGCTCAGGGTGATCTGACAAGAAATGGTGAAGATATCACTGATTTCCTGGGTGATTTTTCAGAATTGAAGCATTCACTTCTGTATATTTTGAAGCGTTTCAACAGCACATTAACAGATATCAGTAATATTGCTGAACAAGTATCATTAAATTCCAAAGATGTTGAAAATGCATCAAAATCCTTAGCAGATGGAGCAACAGAGCAGGCAGGGGTAATTCAGAAATTAAATGCCACCATAGATACAGTTGTCGATCTTGCTGCAAATACAGCAAAAGAAACACAGAGTGCATCAGATCGTGTAAAAGCTTCTGCTGACAGGGCACATAAAGAAAAAGAAAAAATGAACGATCTGCTGAAGGAAATGGAACATATTACAGAGATTTCGAAAGAAATCGGCAATATCATCACAGATATTGAAGATATTGCATCCCAGACAAATCTCTTATCCCTTAATGCTTCCATAGAAGCAGCCAGAGCCGGTGAAGCAGGAAAAGGCTTTGCAGTGGTTGCAGACCAGATTGGAAAGCTGGCATCGGATAGTGCAAGGTCGGCAGTCAATACGAGAGAATTGATTGATAAGACTTTGATTGAAATTGATAAAGGTAATGCCATTACAAGAACAACCGCAGAAGCCTTCAATCTGATCATTGAAGATATGGAATCTTTCGCAGAAATTACAAAGAATACAATGGAGAAAGCCAACTCACAGGCAGAGTCACTAGAACAGATTGGTCAGGGAATTGAGCAGCTCTCCGGTGTGGTACAAGGCACAGCGGCATCCGCAGAAGAAAATACAGCAATCAGTGTTAATCTGGCAGAGGAATCAACTAAGATGCATGACCGCGTGAACATATTCAAGTTATTCTAAAAACAACTATTCAGAGCCATAAAATCGATACAGGAATGTAATATAATTTATATGGTAATCAACCCCATGTGCAAAAAGAAAAGCTATAAAACAGCTATTTTGTACATGGGGTTCTAAATTGTTACTGAATATGATAAGATTCTAAACAACAATATACATTAACTATTCGTTAAAGTTGTGTTTGACGAATATATGTTCTAGCATAGATATCCTCATTCCCACTAAAATGAAAAAATATGAATTTGTTTATCTCAAGAACATACTCCTTTTACAAATGAATATACTATGGTATAATAGACATATAACGGTATACCGTTATGCCGAGGTGATGATATGAATATACTTATTAATGATGTTATGGACCAGAAAAAAATCTCTATATATAAAATGGCAAAAGATACAGATATTCCGTATAGTACTTTAAGAGATGTTTTGTCTGGAAAAACAGATATAAAAAATGTAAGTTTTGAAATAGGAATGAAAATTGCAGAATATTTACAGCTTAATCCACAGAAATTATTAGAAGAAAAAAACAATGAAGTCATATATACGGATTGTTTCAAGAAAAAATATTTTGGAAAAATAATACAGAAAAAGAAAAAATATTTTGTGAAATTTAATGATTTGGAAAATTGTGAAAGAGTTGAATATGTTGGCAATGTAAGTGATAATGTCAAGCCATTTGTATATGATTTTGCCCTGTGGACCATGCAACGCTTTATTGATGCTGAGCTTTTGGAAAAATGGGAGGAATTTGTATGATATTTTCTTTAATGAAAAAGGATTATCCTATCATAGGCTTGAATATAAATGAAGAAGGAAAAATACAAAATATCAGTAAAAATACAAAATATGGAGAATATCTGCCCTTGGCATATCGAAATGATACTAAGGGATTACAAAAATGGTGGAATGAACGTAGTACACCATCAACACAAGGATTTATAGAAAAAATATTAAAAGAACAAGGATTATCCTGTCCATCAGAATATCTTATGAATAATTTGGGATTAAGCCTAACAGATCATTACTGGATAAAGCCTGTTGATTCAAATTTGACTTGGAAATCGGTTAATCTATTTGAAAACGATTTCAAAAATGAAATATTATTTCAACATACGGAAACACCAAATAAAACTCTGTCATACTCCCCTAATAGTTCGCTGCAGGGAAATTTGGAAAAAAGCTGGAATATATTAAATGGGGAAAGAGTTTTAATTAAAGGCAATCATGATGAACGATCTATAGAAGCTATTAATGAGGTAATTGCTTCTAAATTACACCAAATGCAAAAGTATGAAAACTATACTGAATATGAATTGTTGAAAGTTCATGATAAAGAATATACTTATGGATGCTACTCAAAATTATTTACCAGTAATGAATTAGAGCTTGTGTCTGCTCATGAACTTTTGTCTTCAGAAAAGCAGCCAAATGATCTTTCATCCTATGAATTTCTGATTAAATTGGCAGTTTCACATGGGATGCGAGAGGAAACGGTTCGTTCTCAATTAGAATATCAAATTATGACAGATTTCATATTAACAAATACAGACCGACACATGAATAATATCGCTTTTCTTATGGATGAGAATAATGATCTGATTTCAATGGCACCAGTATTTGATACGGGGAAAAGTCTTTTTGTTGATCAATACGATATTGGTGATACCAAAGGATTGTTATCAATTAAAATCAACAGTTTTAAAAAGAATGAAATAGATATGCTAAAATATATAGAAAACAAGGATATTGTAGATTTAACAAAAATACCTGATGCAAAATATATCCGAAAAATGTATGAGAAGGATGGAAAAATAGAAAAAAGATATATTGACCGTGTATGCGATGCATATGAAAAGAAAGTAGATATATGCCGGGATTTCCAATTGGGTAAAGACTTAAATCAAGTCAGAATTGCTATTCGAAAACACGAATATGAGGATAGAGAAAATTAATAGGTTGGCTCCGAGACTCTAAAATCTGATAGACATCGTAAACAAAAAACAACCAATAATAAGAGTTTTTATTACTGGTTGTTTTGCATTTGGTTTTTACCAATTCTCCCTAAATAAAATGCGTCCAGATATGTTCCTCTGTCTCAGGAAGTCCATATTCCTTCTTGCCAAGTTCAATGCTTTTCATAAGAAAGGTCATATTTCTGGCAAGTACCCGCATTGTCTGTTTGCCTTCCTCATCCATTTCTGCCTGTCCTTTTTCACGACCATGAATGCTGTTCCAGTACTGGCTGGATGCGATAGGCATATTGCTGATTGTGAAGAATTTGTTTAATTCATCGAAAGTAGCAGAGCATCCGCCTCTTCTGGCGCATACAACGCTTGCCCCAACTTTCATTGTTTTATCAAAATGCGTACTGTAGAACAATCTGTCAAGACAGGCAATCAATGTAGCATTTGCAGATGCAAAATAAACAGGGCTGGCAATGACCAGACCATCTGCCTCCTCAAACAAAGGCGCAATCTCATTCACAGTATCGTCAAAAACACACTTGCCAAGCTCTGTACAACGTCCACATGCAATGCAGCCTCTTATATCTTTGTTACCAATCTGAACTGTTGTAACTTCAACACCATTCTCATGAAATACCTTTTCCATTTCACGCACAGCAATAGCGGTATTTCCATTCAACCTCGGACTTCCATTAATAATCAACACTTTACTCATTATCTGCACTCTCCTCACTTTGGGGATATTCTGCATCCATTTCAGCATTAATTGTATCCTCTGAAGCTGCCATTGCTGCAAGCGTTCTGGTAAGAAGTTCTTCCAGTTCCCAGCCTAACTGACTTGCGCCTCTTTCAATGACTTCACGTGAACAGCCGGCTGCAAAACCTTTACTCTTATATTTCTTTTTCAGTGATTTCAATTCCATATCCTTAGTGCTCTTAGATGGGCGCATGAGCGCAGCCGCCCAGATCAGCCCAGTAAGTTCATCTGCGGCAAAGAGCACTTTTTCCATCTCATGCACTGGTTCTACATTGATTGTTTCGCCACAGCCGACCGTGATTCCATATCCATGGGAACAGACCGCATGGATTATATCTTCCCCTACTCCACCTTCTCTTAACAGCTCCGGTGCTTTGAGACAATGCTCTTCTGGGTATAATTCAAAATCAATATCATGAAGAAGTCCCACGATTCCCCAGTATTCTGCATCCTCTCCGTAACCCAGCTCATTCGCATACCACTTCATAACTGCTTCTACGGTAAAAGCATGCTGAATATGAAAGGGATCTTTATTGTATTTCTTCAGTAATTCTAATGCTTTGTCTCTTGAAATGTGATTCATTATATTTCCTCTCCTTCTCTCATCTTCAGATCATAAATCAATTTAATTGTATTATACTTACATCAACTGTCTTTTTCAATTCCACACTCTACAAAAATATCGTTATTATGGTACATATGACAAAAATTGACTTTTTAGTGCAATAAATTGCTCTGTAATTGATTTTATGTGTCAAAATATGCTATGATTCAATATATCAAAGGTAATGCTTCACTTTTTCCTCTACAAAGAAAGGATGACCACTATGACAAATATTTATCATGTATCAAAACAGGGAAATGATACGAATAATGGCAGTATCACAGCTCCCTTCCTGACAATTCAAAAAGCTGCCTCCCTGGCTCTGCCCGGTGATCGGGTCATTGTTCATGAAGGGGTCTACAGGGAATGGGTTAAGCCTGAATTTGGAGGCAATCGTCTGTCTCCTATTGTTTATGAAGCGGCTGAAAATGAACATGTTATCATAAAAGGCTCTGAACAGATTACCAATTGGGAACGATATGAAGATTCTGTGTGGAAATGCACCATACCAAATGACTTTTTCAAAGGATATAATCCCTTTGACATACCACTTACCGGTGACTGGATTGTAGCCCCTTATGACACACCGGTTCATTTGGGTGATCTGTATCTCAACGGAAAATCCTTTTATGAGGCCTTTTCTCTGGAAGAAGTATTACATCCTGCAATAAGGGAAATATCGCCTTATCAGACATGGGGAAGACGTGAAGAGAGAATTTTAGAACCGGAACAGACTCTTTTCCAGTGGTTTGCCGTAGTTTCCGATGAGGAAACTGTCATCTATGCCAATTTCCATAACTATGACCCTAACCACGAATTTGTAGAAATCAGCGTCCGCCGTTCCTGCTTCTATCCTGAAAAGACAGGGCTTAACTATATCACTGTCCGCGGGTTTGAAATGGCACAGGCAGCCTGCCCATGGGCTCCACCTACAGCTAACCAGCCCGGTCTGATTGGCTGTAACTGGGCAAAGGGATGGGTTATAGAGAACTGTGATATCCATGATGCCAAATGTGTTGGCATCAGCCTTGGGAAAGAGGGTTCAACCGGTGATAACTATTATACCAAATGGAATATCAAATCCGGCTATCACTATCAGATGGAATCCGTATTTCTGGCAAGTCATATTGGATGGGGAAAAGAAAGAATCGGCTCACATATTATCCGAAACAATTATATTCATGATTGTGGACAGGCTGGAATTGTAGGACACATGGGCTGTATCTTCAGTGATATATACCATAATGAAATATGCAGAATTGGAACAAAACACGAATTCTATGGTCATGAAATGGCAGGTATCAAGCTGCATGCCGCTATTGATGTACAGATTCATGAAAACTATATCCATCATTGTACGTTAGGTACATGGCTTGACTGGCAGGCACAAGGCACTCATGTAAGCAGAAATATTTATGACCATAATAATCGTGACTTCATGATCGAGGTAACTCACGGTCCCTGTCTGGTTGATAACAATATTTTTACCTCCCCTTATACCTTTGATAATGCAGCTCAGGGAACTGCTTTTGTCCACAATCTGATCTGTGGCTTTCATAATCACTACTCTGTTCTGGATCGTGCTACTCCTTATCATCTGCCTCACTCTACAGAGATTGCTGGTATGTCGCTGGTATATGGCAATGATGACCGTTGGTATCAGAATATCTTTATTGGTGGACAGGAAGCAGATAGAAATTATGGAACAGCAGACTATGATGGTGCTCCCACATCCATAGACGATTATATCAGCCAGGTAAAAGCATTAGGACATGGAGATGTTCAGCTTTTCGCCAAAATTCCTCAACCCGCCTATATCAACAACAATGTATACCTGTCGGGTGCAAAGGCTTTCTGTGATGAACAGAATCGTTATACAAGTGATGAGGATGCTTCTATTGCTATTATAGAAAAGGAAGAGGGAGTATATCTACAATCCGCCCTTCCTCATGGCGCACTCTCCCTGCCTGGTCAAACCATTACCACTGCATTGCTTGGCAAAACACATATGTCAGATGGTCTATATGAGACACCAGACGGTCAGGATATGGTAATTGATTATGACTTACTTGGTCAATTACGTGCAGATGCTCCTACGCCCGGACCAATTGAGAATCTTAAAGAAGGCAGACAGGATCTGTTAATCTGGAAGCGATAATGTGAAATAATGGCTGCGCATTCATTATTTAGTGCACAGCCATTATCAATTAACCTAAAATCTTTCTATTATTTCTTCGTAAAATGTTCTTTTGCAAAGTCCATGTTCTGTACCAGCTCCAGAGTTCCCAGATAATTCTGGTTCTTGTCTCTTACCGCCATATATTTGACAAGCATGGACTTTCCATTTTTCTCCATCCAGATGGGTACTTCGTCAAGCGCTCCATTTCTGAACTCGTCAATGATTCGTCTTACCTGTGCTTCTACCTTGGGTGGATGGCAGGTGAATACTTCTCTGTCAATCGCCATTCCCGGTCTTTTGAAATACTTGGGACCTTCATTAAAGAATCTGTTTATATTATCTGCATCTACGAAGGTAATTTCCATCGGTATCGTATTCAGAAGTGCCGTAAGCTGCGCCACATTCATATGTCCTCCCGGCATAACAATCTCCTGATCTGAAATTGTAGATTCTATTGTTTTTGCAGCATTTTCCGCTTTTTCCCAGATTGCCGGTGTCACGCCAAGGCAATCCGCATAGTCTTTTGCATCATGATAAATGTGAATCCACTCATCCTCGGTAAAGTTCATAGCACAATTAGGAAACAGAATATTCTGTTCTTTATAGATCATCTCATCCACACGAGTTACCACAGCATCGAATCTCTGCAGCCATTCTTTATCGTGCGCTGGCTTTTTGGAAAGTGCTGCCAGTTCATCCCTGATTTCATCATCGACTGTCCACATCACATCAGATGGACCTGATATCTGATAGCCGACCTTTAAATGCGGATACAGCAGATCTCCCTTCTTTGCATAATGAATCGCCACTTCTCTGATATGAGCTACTAATTCCTGACTTACTTCTCCCTTGGCAATTGCTGCTCTCGCCTGTTCAATATATACTGCCAGTGCTTCATTTTCCATAGTAAAAGTATAGAGAGGATGTCCTTTCTCTTCTACCAGAAGCTTCGTTTTCACAGCTCTTTCCTGACGAATCAGTGATGCATCAACAGCCTTTTCTGCATTGGCAATTTTTTCCTCACGGGTCTCTCCGTGGAAAAGCGCAGAGTGTACATCACATAATTTCTGTACCTCTGTAATTGGCGTTCCTTCCTGAATCATTTGCTGCTCTGCCTGCATGATTTCTGAAGCATCTACATCTTTAAAATTCTGCACAAAATCCGCTCTCACCGCTTCCAGAGCTTCTCCTTTTCCCAGTCGCTTCAAATAATCCTTTAATAACTCTATTCTTTCATTCTGCATATCATCATTATACCTTTCTGTCATTTTTGTATCATTGTTATTTTACACATAATCTTCATTTTTATTATTCATTGAAAATTGTAACAGCCATTTCCAGACAGGAACCACCTCAATGCTGATTCCTTCACAGTCAAGCATTGATTCTTCACTGTTGGTAATAAGAAGACATTCAGATTCAGGGATGAAATTGTACAATTTAACAAAAGATCTGGTCTCCCTTTCTATAACAAAGAACAGATAAAACCAAACGCCGTGTATGCCATTGTGATAATCCCTGCACAACATCTTCCTGTGGAAGAATGATTTACATTTATCCAGAAAAGAATCTTCGTGCCTATCCCGGAGTGGAACGAGGTTCATCAGAATGGGAAGAAACATATAAAATCCGTGTAAACGTTGAAAAATCTATCAACCTGTTTCGCAAAGTAAATTTTTCTATCTGCAGAACATTTTATGACTGCATATCCTTCACACATGTACTTCGATAGTCACTTGGCGAAATTTTATATCTTTCCTTGAA
>MNTL01000080.1:378-28411 GCA_001916965.1 Roseburia sp. CAG:10041_57 | reverse complement strand
CTCATAAGGGCAAAAATAAGGGAAAATACATATCATTTCACTAATGAATGGACTGGAAAGCCTGTAAAATAGGGAAAGTTAGAAAGACATTTCGGCAAATTACAATATAACCTGTTGCCTCATGATTATCATCCATCAGGTAAACGTGCGGATTGATCTGTGTTAGAATAATTCTTTCAAACATATAAGCTTCCCCCTCAAATAGCTTCTTAAATTATTTACTTTTCGCCGGAATCTGTACCAGTATGATTGCTGCAAATGCCAGCGCGCATCCTAATAATTCACGGTTCGATAATCTCTGTCCCAGTATCAGCCAGCCGGCAATCAGGGACACGACAGATTCCAGACTCAGGATCAGCGATGCCACAGTAGGGTCCATACCTTTTTGTCCAATAATCTGCAAAGTATATGCCACACCACAGGAAAGGACACCAGCATACAGAATCGGCATCCACGCCGTCAGAATTGCGCTGATGCTCGGTTCTTCCCATATCAGCATACATACTGCTGACAGAATGGCACAGGTGAAGAACTGAATACAGGATAGCTTCACACCATCGACTTTTGGTGAGAAATAATCAATCGTTAAAATATGAAAAGAAAAGCAGACTGCACAGCCAATCAGCAGCCAGTCGCCCTTCTGTAAGGCTGCATTTTTACCAAGTCCACACAACAGATACATACCAACGACTGCAATACCTACTCCAATCCAGATACGCATGCCTATCTTTTTATGCATGAAAACACCCAGTAAAGGGACAATTACTATGTACATTGCCGTAATGAAGCCAGCTTTGCCGGTTGTTGTATACATGATGCCGAACTGCTGCAGATTGCATGCAATGCACAATAAGATACCGCAACAGACCCCACCTATAAGCAGTGTCCTCTTGTCTTCCTTATCTTCCTGATGTGTTTCTTTGCCATTCAGTTTATTCAGAAGTCCGATACAAGGCAGCAGCACAAGACCACCTATCACATTTCTTACTGCACTAAAAGTAAACGGTCCAACGTAATCCATTCCTACGCTCTGTGCCACAAAAGCAACACCCCAAATAACTGCTGTCAAAAACAAAATCAGCGACTGCCGTAATACAAGCTTGTTCATAATCATACCCCTCTGTTGTATTTTATTGTATTATAGCACACTTTTCAGGAATTGTCTTGCTTCAGGAGTCTTAGGATTGGTAAAGATTTCTTCCGGGGTTCCTTCTTCCAGGATCATGCCTTTTGCCATGAATACTACTTTGTCTGCTACTTCTCTGGCAAATCCCATCTCATGCGTGACGCATATCATCGTCATTCCCTGATTGGCAAGGTCTTTCATAACATTCAGCACTTCGCCAACCAGTTCCGGGTCAAGTGCCGAGGTCGGCTCATCAAAAAGCATCATCTTCGGCTCCATGGCAAGAGCTCTGGCTATCGCCACACGCTGTTGCTGCCCCCCTGATAGTCTTGCCGGATACTCATCCAGCTTATCTGCCAACCCTACCTTGGCAATCAAATCCTTAGCTGTCTTCTCTGCCTTTTCCCTGCTTACTTTTTTCACATGCATCGGCGCCAGCATGACATTTTCCAATACGGTTTTATGTGGGAACAGATTGAAACGCTGAAATACCATTCCCATTTCCAGCAATAAGTCCTTATGCTGTTTCGCTTCCATTTTGTCCACTGTTCTGTCATTTTCCCTGTGATAAAAAAGCTTATCTTCTATAAAAATCTTACCACTGGTAATCTTTTCCAGATTATTTAAGGAACGCAAAAAGGTAGATTTACCGGCTCCTGACGGACCGATAATAACTACTACCTCTCCAGATTCCACGGTAAGATTGATATCTTTTAATACAACCAGCTCGCCAAAACTCTTGGCAAGATGTTCAGTTCTAATCATTGACATAGTCTTTCCCTCTTCCCTTTATTTACTCATATCTTGAGAATTTCGTTTCCATGCGCCGGAAGATAAATTCAAAGAATGCGGTCATAACCAGATAAATAATCATTGCAGGAATATAGACCATAGCCGTGCCTGTGGAGGATGAAACCGCTCTGGTTACTTTGGTCAGGTCTGCAAGCGCAATAATGGACACCAGTGACGCATCCTTGAGCACCATAATGAATTCATTTGCAACGGATGGCACCAGACGTCTGATAGACTGTGGGAAAATGACTAGCTGCATAGTCTGTGCTTTGGACAATCCCAACGCCTTGGAAGCTTCGAACTGTCCTCTGTCAATAGACTGGATTGCCGCTCTGATAAACTCTGAACAATATGCAGCACTGTTTAATGAAAAAGCCAGAAAAGCAGCAAAGAAGCGGCTGTTGATCGTAAGCGCCATATTAATTTGTGGCAGTCCAAAGTAAATAAAATACAACTGCATCAACAGTGGTGTTCCACGGAAGAAAAATATGTAGACACTGCATATCCCGCTCAATATTTTGTTTTTGGACATTTTACCAAGAGCCAGAAAAATACTCAGTAACAATCCCATGGATACTGCACACAAAGTAAGCAGTATCGTAATCTTTGCGCCGTTTAGAAGCTGCGGCAGCCAGCTTATCATTTGCTGTATCATACGCAATCCAGTCCCTTCTGTTGTATTTATCTAAGACCTGCTGTCAGGTCTGTGCCAAAATACTTTTCTGCGATTGTACCCAGTGTACCGTCTGCTGACAGTGCATCCAATGCATCATCAATTGCCTGGGTCAGACCATCATTCCCCTTCTTTAAGCAGATGCCAATTGGCTCTAATTCATCATTTTCCCATACAGTCTTATAGTTAGATGCCTCGTCCCCAAGGTAGTAGGCTGCAACTACACTGTCAGTGAATACAGAATCTGTACGGCCTGCTTTCAGGTCATCGAAGCAGTTGATGACTTTATCATACTGGAACAGCTCTGCCCCAAGCTCTGCGCTGTGTTCCTTCATATAATCATCTGCTGTTGTCTCTGCCTGTACTGCGGTAGAATGTCCGCTCAAAGCTTCCATGGAGTCAATTTCCGAGTCATTCGGCACAATCAGCACAGTGTGGTTTGATACATAAGGTTTGGTCAGATTGAACTGCTCTTTTCTTTCATCTGTGATGCTGACACAGGAAATGATACAGTCATATTTGCCAGTGTCTACCCCTGCAAAAATACCATCCCAGGAAGTATCTACCAACTCCAGCTCCAGTCCCAGATAATCTGCCAGTGCATTGGCAACCTCTACGTCAAATCCGATCGGAGTAGCTCCATCTGTATCAAAATATTCCATTGGGGGATAACCAATCTCTACACCTACCATGAGAGTTCCGTCCTTGATTGTTGTGACATCTGCGGTGGAAGCTGCGGTATCAGCTGCCGCTTCTGTAGAGGAAGCAGTTGCTTCTGCCGTAGAAGCTGCCTGGATTGTTGCCGCCGGTTCTTCTGTATCAACAGATGCTGCTGCCGGTTGTGTACTGCTGCCACATGCCATAAGTGACATAGCCATACTAAGTGATAACATGATTCCTACTGTTTTCTTTTTCATAATGATTCCTCCTCTTATTTTCATACATTGATTTTATCCGTAAATAGCAAAAGACGAAGTAGTCCTGTTTAGGACAACTTCGTCTTTTTACTTAATTTATCACATTATGAATGAATATGCAAGAGTTTTTTATAAAAATGCAATTTGCAAATGTGGTTCTGAATAGTTACACGCACCGGATATTGACATTTTTCCAGAAACTTTCGCCTGGCATTTTCTCCGTCAGGATTACGGAACCTTCGAATCCTGAGAAGGTAACTGCATATATCTTGTCAAATTTATCTGAAGTAGTCAGTACATAGCGGTTCTCTGCCTGTGTGTTGCGCATTGCAACCTGCTTCACCAAGGCTTCATTAATATCCGGTGTTGTAAAAGCCATCTTCTGATCTATGCCATTGGTTCCAAAGAAACCTTTACTAAAATGATATTTCTGTATGTTCAGTACTGCCTCTGCTCCAACAATAGCTTCTGTTGAGCCTTTTAATTCTCCGCCGATCAGAATGACATGGAAGCCTTTCTCTGAGAGGCGCTTCGCATGGGAAAAAGCATTTGTAATATAAGTAGCTCTGGGTTCTCTGATATATTCCAGCATCCAGCCTGTCGTCGTTCCTGCATCCAGATATACACAGTCATCCGGCTCGATCAGAGAAGCTGCATACTGTGCAATCGCCTGTTTCTCTGTTGTCTGTAATTCCTGTTTCTGTACCACAGACAACTCCTGATTCACAATCTGCGCCGTGCGAAGGGCAATCGCCCCTCCAAACACCTTGGTCAGACGCCCCTCTTTATCCAAAGAAGTAATGTCTCTCCGAATGGTGGATTCCGAAGTCTGCAGAATGTCTTTTAACTCTGCTACGGTAATGCTCTCTCTTTCCTGGACCAATCGTACGATTTCTTCCTGCCTTTTCTCTGTCAACATATCACAACCATGCCTTTCCGTACATATCCTTATGCGTTCTGCAAATTGGATTCCCTGATAATCTTTCTGATTGGTAATACACGCCCCGGTGAAACTGACAGTTCATCTACACCCATGCGCAGGAATTGTTCTGTCAGAGTTGTATCTGCGCCAAGTTCACCACAGATGCCACACCAGATACCAGCCTTGTGTGCATTCTCAACCGTCATCCGAATCATACGCAGTACAGCGGGATGATGAGCATCATAAAAGGCATCCAGCTTCGGATTCTGCCTGTCTATTGCAAGTGTGTACTGGGTCAGATCATTCGTACCAATACTGAAGAAATCTACTTCTTTCGCCAGTTCCTCACTGATCATGACTGCTGCCGGAGTCTCGATCATAACACCCTGCATCACATCACCATATGCAATCTGCTGACTGTCAAGTTCCTGCTTGACCTCTTCCATAATCTCCTTGATGCGATGAACCTCACCTACAGATGTGATCATAGGGTACATTACAGCGATATTGCCATATACACTGGCACGAAGGATTGCACGAAGCTGTGTCTTGAATATCTCAGGCTGTGACAGACAGATGCGGATCGCACGATATCCCATTGCAGGATTCTCTTCCTGATCCAGATTGAAATAATCTACTTTCTTATCAGCTCCAATGTCCAGAGTTCTGATAATGACACGCTTCCCCGCCATTGTCTCTGCTACTGACTTATAGATTTGGAACTGTTCATTCTCTGTCGGGAAATTCTCACTGCCAAGATAAATAAATTCACTACGGAACAGACCGATACCACTGGCATCATTTTTTAACACCATAGCCAGGTCGCCCGTATTACCGATATTAGCATACAGCATAATCTTGTGTCCGTCTAGTGTAATATCTTCCTTACCCTTCAGATCCAGAAGCAGCTTCTTCTTCTCATCTTCTTCTGCCTTTTTCTTCTCCAAAGCAGCTCTGGTCTGCTCATCCGGTTCAATATAAATGACACCCTCAAAACCATCCACGATAGCTTCTTTGCCATTGAGTTCTTCACTCAATTTAAGTTCCTGTGTACTGACAAGTGCAGGAATACTCATGGTTCTGGCAAGTATCGCCGTGTGGGAATTTACGGAACCATGCACTGTAACGAAAGAAAGAATCTTATCCTTATCGAGCTGTACTGTCTCTGAGGGAGCCAAGTCTTCTGCAATAACAATGACCGGTTCGCCTGTGTTCAGTTCTCCACTGCCACTGCCCTTTAATATAGAAACGAGGCGTTCTGAAATATCTCTTACATCTGCTGCTCTGGCTTTCATATACTCATCATCCATTGCAGCGAACATATTGGCAAAATTATCAGCGGTAACACCAACTGCATATTCTGCATTAACCTGCTGTGAAGTAATGATATTGTGAACAGAATCTGTATAGTCCTCATCATCCAGCATCATCTGATGAATCTCAAAAATAGCTGCATTGGCTTCACCGACTTCTTTGCATGCCTTATCATATAGTTTCTGCAGTTGTTTCACTGCTTCTTCTTTTGCCTTCTCGAAACGTGCAAGTTCCTCTTCGGGATTCTGCACTTTAACTCTTACGATCTGATGCTCTTTCTTGGCAAATACCCAAAGCTTACCTATCGCAATACCGCCAAAAACGCTCTTTCCATGACATACTTGCATATTCATTCCTCTTTTCTATATAAAGGTGGGACGCGAAACGCATCGTGGGTGGAGGGGAATTGCCGCGCGTTTCGCTAGTTATACTGTTTTACGTTGGAATCATTACAGGTTTGCGCTCATGAAATCACTGATTGCAGTGTATGCCTGTTCTTCATCCTCGCCGGAGAAAGTAAATTCTACTGTATCACCCTTCTTAGCACCAAGTCCCATGATACCGAAGATCTTCTTGGCATCTACCATGTTATCGCCCTTGCCAATCTTAATCTCACTTGCAAATCCCTTTGCAGCCTTAACCAGCTCTCCTGCCGGTCTTGCATGAATCCCCTGCTCATCCTTAATTGTATATGATAATGTCTTCATAATAATCACCTTTCCTTTTTTAATATATATAGTTAATATTTTTTCACGTAACGAGAGTGGACCTGTGTTGCATTGCTAAATCCACACAATTCGTGCCTTTCTCCACTCCCGTTTCGCAACCTCTCCTATGCTACCTTCTTCTTAAAGAGTCCAAGTAAAAATGTGGAAACCACTGTTCCGATTACAAGTGCAAGCAGATATAGTAATGCATTGCCAACTACAGGGAATACGAAGATTCCACCATGAGGAGCCATCAGTGTACATCCAAATACCTGTGATAATGCGCCTGCAATACCTGCGCCGATGATACATGCCGGAAGAACATGTAATGGATCGGATGCTGCATAAGGAATTGCACCTTCTGTAATAAATGCAAGTCCCATGATGAAGTTAGTCGGTCCTGACTGTCTCTCTTCCTTTGTAAACTTGTCTTTGAAAAGTAAAGTTGCAAGTGCGATTGCACAAGGAGGAACCATACCACCGATCATAACAGAAGCCATGATTTCATAGTTACCTGCTGCGATAGATGCTGTACCGAATACATAAGCTGCCTTGTTGAATGGGCCACCCATATCAATAGACATCATTGCACCAAGGATAAATCCAAGTAAAATCTTGCTGGTGCCGCTCATACTTGCAAGTCCTGAGTTCAAGGCTGTATTAATTGCACCCATGACAGGCTCTACAACGAAGTTCATTCCAATACCCATAATCAGTATACCAAATACCGGGTAAAAAAGCACTGGTGCAAGTTTCTCCAGACTCTCAGGCAGCTTGTCACATACCTTCTTTAATAAGAGAATCACATATCCTGCAAGGAAACCAGCTGCCAAAGCTCCAAGGAAACCTGACTTTCCATTTGCGGCGATCATACCACCTACAAAACCAAGTGCAAGACCAGGTCTGTCAGCAATGGCTTCCGCTATAAATCCTGCCAATACTGGAAGCATCAGTCCAAATGCAACACCACCGATTCCTTTGAAAAAGGCTGCTGCCTGTGTGATTGTACCGAAATTGCTGCGCTCCTCTGCCGTCAAAGCATTGATATCAACGCACTGACCATCAATCAGGAATGCAATTGCGATCAGAATACCACCACCAACAACGAAAGGAAGCATATGAGATACACCGTTCATCAACTGCATATAGATACGATGTGCTACACTGTCTGAATTACCTTTGCGCTGTGTATTTTCTACCTTGGTATCTGCCTTATAGACAGGGGCATCCTTCTTTAAGGCTCTTGCAATCAGCTCATCTGCCTTGCTGATACCATCGGAAACCTGACATTCAATCACATGCTTGCCATCGAATCTTTCCATAGGAACCTTGGCATCTGCTGCCACGATGATACAATCAGCTTCATCAATCTCCTGCTGTGTCAGCACATTCTTGGCTCCACCGGAACCTCTGGTTTCTATCTTAATGGCACAGCCTGCTTTCTGTGCTGCCTTTTCCAGTCCTTCTGCCGCCATATAAGTATGTGCAATACCTGTGGGGCAGGAGGTAACTGCCAGAATCTTACTCTGAACTGTGGGTTCTGTATGAAGTCTCTCATCAATGCCTGCCTTCTCAGAATCTGCCGCATCAATGATCTGTAAGAATTCTTCTACACTCTGTGCATTACGAAGTTTTGCTGTGAACTCTTCATCCATCAGCATAACTGACAGTTTGCTCAATACATCCAGATGCACATTGTCTTTGGTATTCGGTGCTGCGATCAGGAAAAGCAGTGTAACCGGCTCTCCATCCAGTGAATCAAAATCCACTCCGTTTGGAATGACCATAGCTGCCAGTCCCGGCTTCTTTACCGCATCGCATTTACCATGTGGAATTGCAATCCCTTCTCCAATGCCTGTTGTTGACTCTTCTTCTCTGGCAAATACCTGTTTCTGATAGGCTGCAACATCACTCAGCTTACCACTTGCTTCCATCAAGGCAACTGCCTGCTTCAGAGCATGCTCTTTATCTGCCGGCGCCGCTGCCAGTTGTATACTTCTCTTATCCAATAAATCTGTAATTCTCATTTTCACTACCCCCGTTTTCGCCTTTTGCGTGGAACGTTATTTTTTATGAATGGTGTTAAATAAATTCTTTACTTCTTCTGCTGTTGCCAGATTCTCTGAAAAAGCACTGGCACTTCCGGCAGACAATCCCATATGGAATGCGTACTCATAATCGCCCGACTCCTGATAACCTGCTACGAAGCCTGCTACCATGGAATCACCTGCGCCTACTGCATTCACGACCTTGCCCTTGGGTGCTTCGCTCATATGCCCTGTTCCCTTCTCATCCAGCAGAACTGCGCCTTCTCCTGCCATAGATACCAGTACGTTGCGTGCTCCCTGCTCCTGCAACTTTCTTGCATAAGGCACAACCTCTTCTCTGGTCTTTAACTCTACCCCGAAGAGCTCTCCTAACTCGTGGTTATTCGGTTTTACAAGGAATGGATGATATGGCAGAACCTTCATCAGAAGATCCCCTGTAGCATCTACTACAATATCAATACCCTTATCCTGCAACTGCGCCATAATATCCATATAAATGGTATCCGGCATAGACTTTGGGATACTGCCTGCCAGTATCAGCATATCACCCTGTTTCAATGTGTGAATCTTCTGCATCAGCTCATCCACTTTATCCTTTGGAATATCCGGACCCATACCATTAATTTCGGTTCCGTCGATATTTCTGATCTTTACATTAATTCTGGATACACCCTCATCCAGCATCAGGAAATCAGCATGGATTCCTTCCTCCTGAATCCGTCTCCTGATCTCTTCTCCAACGAAGCCCGCCATGAATCCAAGTGCTGTACTGTCCACTCCCAGATTCTTCAGCACATAGGATACATTAATTCCTTTGCCTCCTGCCAGCATCTGTTCATAAGATGTTCTGTTCGTGGCCCCCAATTTCAGATCATCTACCGCCACGATATAATCCAATGACGGATTGAACGTTACTGTATAAATCATTTGCCTGTCCTCCTCTCTGCATTTGTTGATTTTATTCTACAATCATATTCAATCATATTCAATCGTACTAATTCACAAATTTTCTTTTATTTTTTGTATATTATGACGTTTTATGAACGTTTGTAGTTTATTTTTATTCTATTTTTGCTATTTTGCCCTGACTGTTTTAGAAAAAGTCATTCATACTCGGTCATTCTAATCTTCATTTTCATACTTCTTTATAGAATTACCAGCTTCATGAAAAACATACATCTTGATTCTATGAAGCATATTATTTAAGATAGAATTATATGTAAACATTTGCGAAACACAATATTATGAATACAGAATTGTACAGATTTAACAAGAGGTGAATAGTGTGATACTTTTTATTACCGGTGCAACTCATACAGGCAAGACGAGACTGGCGCAGAAATTAATGGAAAAATACAAAATCCCTTACTTTTGTCAGGATCATCTCAAAATGGGACTGATCAGAAGTCATTATACCGATCTGACACCTGACAATGACCAGGAATTGACAGACTATCTGTGGCCTGTAATCAGGGAAATGGCAAAAACTGCTATTGAAAATAAACAGAATATGATAATTGAAGGATGTTACATCCCTTTTGACTGGCAGAAAGATTTTGATGAGGAATATCTGCGAAACATTCGATATATCTGCCTGTGCATGAGCGACAGATATATCGATAATCATTTTGATCATATTCTCAGTTTCGCTTCCTGTATCGAAAACAGACTTGATGATGACTATTGTACTTTACAAAATATCAGAAATGATAACCAGATGTTCTTAAATGGCTGTATACAGAATCATCTGGATTACACACTGATTGACGATGACTATGAATCAGCCATCAGTCCTCTAATGCATATTTTATAAAGGAATCAAAGATTGCACGATAGCCCTGCTCTTTTATATGCATGCCCTCTATTGTATACTCTGCTTTCAGATTGCCCTGCTCATCCTTGAGCGGCGCATTGATATCTATATAGTGGGCATGATGTGCCTTTGCCAGCGTACGCACTGCCTCATTTGCCTGGGCGATTTTGTCATTGGTGCGAATCAGAAGACAGGGCTTCATCTCTTCTGTGGCAGCATCATAATTAATCGGATAATATGCCATCATATATATGTCAATATCCGGCAATTTGTCTTGCACGATTGTCAGAATCTTATCATAGTTTGCAATCATATCCTCTATTGAAATTGCAGGATCACTCAGATCATTAGTTCCAATATTGATGAAAAGCCGCCTTGGCGCCAGATCCAATATGCAGACATCTATGTTGTCAAGCAGCTCCTGTGTCACAAAGCCACCGATTCCACGATTATAAATCACAATATCCAGCTTGTCCTCCTGCACGAACTTCTCTACCGGAAACATTTCCATCAGGGAAGAACCCGCACACACGATCTGTCCTTTCTCTATTGTTTCATTCATTTTACGAAAACGCTCAATTTTCTCCTGTTTCGTCATAATCATAACCATACCTTTCTGTATTAGCTTTTTAAAATCCCATTTGAAAAAAACTAAGCTGTCCATCCTGCCACAGCTTCTGCTCTGCTTCCTTTATGATATCTGTCTCATGCAGATGCCCAATCAGAAGCGGAGAAGCCGGATCATGCAGTTTTCTGTTTACCCTGACACTTTCATTATCATAATTGGCATAACAATACAGACAACCATGTCCACATGTATTATACATCCCAATATCAGCTCCCAACAAGCAGGAGCAGGCATCTCTCGCCATTTTCTTCTTCGGGACATGCAAAGCAGAGCCTATCGCACGCTCCAGCACCGTCTGCGAAAGGCATCCGTCAGCATCCACATTTGCTTTGGTCAATGCTCTATCCTCGCAGCACAGATGTATCTGCATGCCTTTTGCTGCCGCTATTTTGGAAAAAGCCTCTATAAGCTGCTCCTGTTGAGCCGCCGTCACTCTTCTTGCCTGTGGAAAGTTACGCTTCGTTTTCTCATACAGGTCAATAAAGCTGACGACGCATTGTCTCGTATAGCCCTGCAAATCCTCTGCCATTTGCTCAAACCGCTCTATGTGATACGAAACTGAATATTTCTGTGAAATAAATATCGGATCATAGCGCCAGCTCATTCTGTCCACACCTACCTGTCTGGAAAGATAGCGGAAGTTAAGATCATAAAACCTCCTGAAATGTTATAGCAGAAAAGCAGTCAATATCGCTATTAACTGCTTTCATGTTTCTTGTTCAATCTTTCTATTGCACTATCTAAGGATATTGGTTCGGCTCCCTCTTCAACCTCTGTCTCTGCTTCGAGTATAGCCTGGTCAATTCTATTTATCTTTGCAAAACGTTCATATAATTCAGCACTCATTACCACCAAATCACTATATCCATTTTTTGTAATAAAGATTGGTTCCTGCTTTCTATGTGCTAATTCTGAAATTTCACTGGTATTTCTTAAATCTCTAATTGGCATAATTGTTGGCATAATAGACACCTCACTTTTCTCATATTGTGCTATTATTATAGCATAATTATGTCACGTGGTAAACAATCATTTTCTCCAATTTTATGTTTCCTTTGGGGACAACTACTTTGTCCTCACCCAGAGCTGAGCATTTATCAACCATTCTCTGTATGTTTTTTTTCTTATCGTCAGGACTGCAGCTATCGTATTCTGCATAATTAAGTTTTATCATAATTCGTCATACCCTTCCGGCATCTGATTAAAGTATTCTTTCACCACATCATATGCCTCTTTGGGTCTTCGATACTCATCTACGACACCCTTATTATTATGACATCTGGCTCTCGTAGAGAACCACTCTTCTTCTGTAACCTTACAGTCTGCAAACTGCCAGATAAAGGTTCCGGTAAGTCTATCATCTTCCTTATATACTTCCAGATTTTCCCTTATTACATCAGCCTGTCTCTCTTCACTCCATTTGCAGTGTCCTCTATCCCTGAAGCCATATATTGCAGCCGCCCCAAATTCACTGACAATTACAGGCTTTTCTTTCTCAACTGCAGCATCAATCCATGCCATTTCCTTTTCATGCTTTTCTTTTACAGAAATGTCTTCATACCACCCTGAATACATATTAAAAGAAACAATATCCGGCAGATCCAGACAGATATCTTTAAAGTGCCTGCAGGTTGCCGAAGTTGTCGGTCTTGATGTATCAAGGGATTTGATCTGCTCATATTGCATCTTGTATTTTTGACGCCCTTCTTCTGTTTCACTGGCACACTCATTCAAAATGCCCCAAATCACAATAGACGGATGATTAAAATGCTGATAGATCATTTCATCAATACAATCCCTGCACTGTTCATCAAAGTGTGGATTCATCATCTTTTCCAGATCAAATCCCCTTGCGTGATTCTCCTCCCAGACTAACATACCCTTCTCATCACACAAATCCAGGAATCGCTCATCATTTGGATAATGACAGGTTCGAACGGCATTTGCTCCCATTTCTCTCATCATATCCAGATCCTGCATCATAACCTGAAAAGGAACCGCACTTCCTAAAGTCCCATAATCCTCATGTCTGTTAAAACCCTTCAGGAAAACACTTTTGCCATTTAACAAAAGTCTTCTTCCTTTTACTTCCACTTCCCTGAAACCTACTCTATCAGTCAAATCATCCATTACTACACCATCACATTTAAGTTCGGCTTTCAAAAGATATAATTCCGGCTTTAATACGAACCATTCCCTGACATTTTCAAAGCTTTCCACCAACTCTAATATGGCTATGCTCTTCCCCTCCAAAAGTCCGTTCACATGGAAGATTTTATCTGCCAGTGTTATTGTAACCTCTGCGTTTTTCTCTTCATCCGAAAGATTTTCCACATCAATGCTGATTTTAGCTTTCCATCCATCTTTATCCTTATGCGGTTCAAAATGGATATTTTTCAAATAAACATCCTTAATCTCCTCCAGAACTACCGTCCTGTTAAAGCCTCCATAGGTGTAATAATCATTGGGAACATGAAGGGAAGATTTTTCACTGAAGCTGTTGTCTACCTCCACCCGAATCACATGTTCCCCTGGCTCTACATTCATAATGATACCGCAAAAGGCAGTAAATGCATTGTAATGGTGCACAATAAATTCATCATCAAAATATACATCTGTCGTATGGCTTACACCTTTAAATTCCAGCCTGATATTGGTCTTTTCCTGAATATAAACTTTTCTGGTATAAGTTCCCTTGCCTCTGTAATTCAAGAGTTCTGGATTCTGCTCCCAACAACCCGGTACGGGAATCCTGTATTCTGCACCTTCCTCTGTTATAAAACTCCATATGCCGTCCAGTTCCCTCTGCTTCCTGATGTTGTGTTGTTCAAATAAACGTATCATTTTCTTTTCCTCCTGTATGGATGGTCTATACATCTATGCTAATCCAAAGATACAGTTTGGGCAATGTTGTCAGGTATGGATTTTTGTCAAAAGGTAATGGTATTATTGACATTATGCAAATATTTTCTATAATCAAAGAAAAGGAGCAGGTGAACATGGATATTATCAATCTGACAATCAATATAAAGTTCTGCCGTATTTCTTATCATGAAAAAGACTGGGTGGAAAGAAAGACAAAGTGTGACTACACTATATGGAATATTATTTCCGGGGGACTGGCCCTGCAAATAAATGATCAGACTCTGTATGCAAAAGAAGGAGATGTGCTTTTATTCCATCCTGGGGATACCTACAAAGCATGGTGTCATGATGATGACCATTGTTATTTTCTTGTTACTTTTTTCTCAATATCCTCCGGTAATGTCATAGATATTTTGACGCAGAAGTCTACCGCAGGTCTATATACGAACAATTTTGTTAAAGAAATATCAATTAGATTCTGTGATGAATACACTACCTGCCATGATAATGAGGATACTCACAATCTCAAATTGTACGCGGCTTTTCTGAATTTTTTTGCAGATTTATCCAGTCAATTTGGAGAGCAGCTTCCATTCCACACCTCTTCTGACTCTGTATCTGACCAACGCCTGCACTCCCTGTTAGACTTTATTTCTAAACATGTGGAAAGCAATCTGACTGTCAGAGAAATGGCTGAGTTTATGTCCATGAGTGAAAAATATTTTTCCGGCTATTTTCATTTTCATATAGGAATGAGTCCCAAACAATATCTGACCAAGTGCCGTATGACGCATGCTATCCAGCTCTTATCAGATCCTGATAATTCCATATCCGAGATAGCTGGCAGATTGCATTTTTCCGATCAATACAGCTTTACAAAATCATTTAAAAAATACTACGGCGAGACTCCAGGAAGATTCAGAAAACAGCATTTTTATGTACACAATGCCGTCACCAGTTCAGAATATCTTTGAGTTTTGTCCCTGATATCAGCTTCGCTTACCCCATAGTAACTGTACAAATCTCTGGAAATCTTCTGAAAATGCTTCATTACTTTCTTATTGCCTGAGTATGACATTGCAAAAATATTCCAGACATAATCTACTTCGACTTCAAGGCGGGCATCGCCTGTCCTTCTTTCATATATGTGATAATCCATGGGAATCTCATGGTCTGGAATCTGTGCAGCCTTTTTACTTCGTTCTTCCATTTTACGAATGTACTCTCGTAGCGACTTTTCATTAGACATATCCGGCTTGCTAATGTCTGCCATTTCTCCCAGTAACTCCGGTTTATGCTGTATGACCAGGCTTGCTTTTAAGCAATCTCTCTGCTCACGGTATTGCCTCTTATCCGTGTTCATTTCTACTAATCCATAACGATTCTTTGCATATTCTACTACTTCATTTAGTGTATGGGAACCTGCAACAATTCTCTTCTCTACTCTTTTACGTTTACATTTATATATGGCATTTTTTATTCTCACCTTCAGCGGTCTTTTGTCTGACTTACCAGCTATGAATATGCTTGTTGGTCCATCTGCACCGCCTATGATGGAAACGGAAGATTTACGCTTATTTTTCATATACTTTCTCCTGCAACTTTACAATCGTTCCCACTCTTTTCTGAGTAACCTGTATTCCAAACGATCTTTCAATTTACCATCATGCCACTCATAATCAATATGTTGGGCTTCCTTGATCAGTCCGTTCTTCTGCATAACCCTTTCAGAACCTTTATTTTCCGCCAGACAGCCAGTTGTTACGCGATATACATTATTTTCTGTATATGCATATTCCAGAACTTTCTTTAAAGCCTCTGAAGTATACCCATTTCCCCAGAACTTCTGATATGTAAAATATCCTAAATGGACAATCTTACCAACCGGAGTATTCGCCACAACAGTATAACCAATACTGCCAACCTGCTCATGAGTATCCTTCAACTCCATGTGCAGAAAATAATATTTCCGATCTGGTGCTGCCATATCAGCCATAACATGCTCAAAATCACTCCTGGCTTCATCAAACGAATGTAACTGTATATCCTGTAAATAATACATTGTTTGAGGATCTGCTTTTAATTTGTAATATGCTTCAAAATCATCAATCGTATAATCTCTCAAAATAAGACGATCCGTTTCCAAATATATCATAAATTTACACTTTCCATTAATTTATTATTTTAAAATTTTTCATATAATGATCACGCTAAATTGGCATCAATATAATCAAAGTATGGCTTTTTGTTTACTTCTGCTTCGTTTTCAAGATACCATACCGCTACTTCTTTTAATCCAGCCTTCACAAAATATTCAGCCGCGTATTTGCTGACAAAAGTCGTTCCGCCTGTAATTAATATTTTTCTCATCATGTTGTCCTTTCATTCAGGAAACAGAACTCTGTTCTACAAAATAGTATCATCCAAAGTATAATATATTTTTCATAGAAAAACAATTTTCACTTCATACACGCGTCTTTTATTTTTCGTCATTTTATTTAATTTGGTTTCATTATTTTGTCTATTATTCCCATTGTCCAATATTTTTCAGAATTGTATACTATATGTGTTATGTAAATAACAGAGAAGGTATATTACTATTAAATTTGGAGGTATGTTTTATGGCAGTAAATCGTTTCGTCTTAAACGGAATTTCTTATCATGGACATGGTGCGATCAATGAAATTCCCGGACTTATCACATCAAGAGGATACCAGAAAGCTTTTGTTGCATCTGACCCTGATCTTGTAAAATTTGGAGTAACTTCAAAAGTAACTGATTTGTTAGAGAAAAACGGTATTGCATTCTATTTATATTCTGATATCAAACCAAACCCGACTATTGAAAATGTACAGCATGGTGTAAAAGCTTTTCAGGAGTCCGGTGCTGACTGTATGATCACTATTGGCGGCGGTTCTTCCATGGATACAGGCAAAGCCATCGGTATCATTATCAATAATCCGGAATATGCTGATGTACGTTCACTTGAAGGTGTAGCTCCTACCAAGAAACGTACTGTATTCACAATTGCCGTTCCAACAACAGGTGGTACAGGTGCTGAATCAACCATCAATTACGTTATTACCGATGTAGAGAAGAAACGTAAATTCGTATGTGTTGACCCTAATGACATTCCTGATATTGCTGTTGTCGATCCTGATATGATGTCTTCTATGCCTAAGGGCTTAACAGCTTCTACCGGTATGGATGCCTTGACACACGCTATTGAAGGTTATACTACTGCTGCTGCGTGGGAATTATCAGACTGCCTCGACCTTGAAGCTATCAAATTAATTGCCAAGAATCTCAGAAAGGCAGTTGAAAATGATCCTGATGGTCGTGAAGGCATGGCTCTTGCACAGTATGTAACAGCTATGGCTTACTCCAATGTAGGACTTGGAATCGCACACTCTATGGCACATACTCTTGGTGCTGTATATGATACACCACATGGTGTTGCCTGTGCTATGATGCTCCCAATCGTTATGGACTTCAACAAGGAATACACAGGCGAAAAGTACAAGGCTATTGCAGAGGCTTTCGGTGTAGATACAACCGGCATGGATCAGGCAACTTATCGTCAGGCTGCTATTGATGCTGTTCAGCAGTTATCCATTGATGTCGGAATCCCTACCAAGCTTGAGAAACTTCAGGAAGCTGATTTGCCATTCCTGTGCGAATCTGCTACAGCAGATGCCTGTGCACCAGGTAATCCAAGACCTGCTACTATTGCTGATTTCGAAGCAATGTTCCGCAAATTAATGTAAAATCAAAGACCAGAATGATTGGTACACTGATCAATCATTCTGGTTCTTTTTGTGTCTTACAGCATATTCCTGAGTCCCATTTTTACTCAGATTGGATGATATCATTCTCTCTGCTATATGTGCCAGCACTCCAAAAAGAAAACATTCTGAAGAATAGAATACATATCCTATACCCATTGAAAAAATAAATGAAGCGATAAGTTCAATAAGAATTCCTTTTTTTACAGACTGTCCTAATAATACAGGCTGAACAAGAATATCCAGACACCATATTAATGCATTGATCAAAACACACCAGATTGTAAGACATTTCCAATGATCAAGGAGCAACATTACAAATGTCTGCATCATCAGTCGTTGTGCGATCTCAATAGATGCCGCCTCCATGCAAAGTCCCAATAGCTTATATTTATTATGGTGACAGGTCTTTTTTAACCGTATCACCAGACACGTAATTATGAGTGTTGCAACTACAATAGCCCATAATTGATAATTGAAGAGCATATGAAGATTAAGTGGCAGATATCCTCTGTATAATGATATCGCTGCAAGTGGCAACAATGATGCAAGCAAAGGTGAAAAATGTCCTGCATATCTATCGGCTATATATTCCGCTGATTCTGCCCACAGACCATTTTCTGTTTCTTGCAATGTTTAAAGAATGGTACGAATTATACAGGTTTCTCAATTCCCTAATACCATTATGATTAGTTGCATCTAACCAAAGTATATCACATATACAGGGAAAAGAAAATATGTCACATTTCTATTCGGCAGCAAAAGCCTCCTTCTGCATGATTGCAAAACCTGACTCTCCAATGCTGCATTTTGGCAATACGCTTTACCAATCTTAGCCCCAGACCATGTTCTGACAGCCTTTCCAGTTTTAAAGGCGCCTGTAATTTTCTAAGCTGCTCTTTGGAAGCACCCTGTCCATTATCGGAAACTGTCAGTTCACATTTTGTTTGCCATCCCACCTTCTTTTCCTGCAAGGATATCATAATCTTGCAGCCTTCGGGGTTGTGGACAATGGCATTATTTATGAGATTGTCCAACATACGTCTAAGTAATTCCCTATTGCCTGTTACATAGAATTGCTCCAGCTTCTGTGAAATATCTACATTCAGTTCGTACTGTTCCCCGATATTCCTGTTGAGCCAGTCACAGCTTATCTCCCGAATCAACGCCGGCAGTAAAATCCTTTCTTTTTCCCAATTACCCATTCCATAGGCAAGTTTGTTCTCTGTATTCAGGTTGGTAATCAAAGAACGGATACGAATCGCCTGTTCCTCTATGACCTGTGCCTTTTGCACTGCCTCCTGATCAAAGCTCTCTCTTCCAATCTCATCCGCATAGCCAAGCACCAGAGAAAGTGGTGTCCGAATGTCATGCGATACCCCTGCAATCCAGGTCGTACGCTCCTTCTCCTTCTGTCTGTTCTGATGCCGCAATATGATGAACGGTATCACGATCAACAATAGAATATCTATCAGCAAAAGGTATGGAATATATTTTAAAAGCGCTTCCATCGTACCTAGCGAATGACTGATATTATATTTCCATATCGTGTCCTTAGGTCGCCCCAGTACCAAAATACCATTGGGAACAACATGAATATCCACCGGGTAATCTTTTAAATACCACTTTGCAAATACCGCAACCTCCTGAAGCGTATATGTCTGCTCTAATTCTTCCGGCAGCTTATATTTCCAGATAATTTTTCCTGTATTGTCAATGACCATGGCAAAACCCTGATAAAGGTCAACAATGTCTGTTCCCTCTTTTGCCATGGCACACTTTCCATTTTCATCCCATTGCAGATATTCTGCCATTTTCTCAGCCTTTGGATAGGATTGCTCATCACTGGTCTGTACCTCTACCACACCGATAAAGACAACATTTAATACCAACAGCAAAATCATCATGCAGAAGAAAAGCACAAAATACTGTATCACTTTTTCTATTCTTCTCACTGTTTCTGCTCTCCTTTTATATCAGCTTGTACCCAAGTCCACGCACCGTAAGTATATGCTCAGGTTTAGATGGGTTTTCTTCTATTTTTTCTCTTAATCGCCGAATATGCACCATCAGGGAATTCTCATATCCATAGCTGCCATCCGGCCATAAAGTATCACATAATACGTTCATAGACAGAATCCTGCCCCTGTTTTCGCTAAGCTTCCTTAACAGGGTGTACTCCTTGGCAGTTAGTGCGTACTCCTCCGCTCCGTTTCGTATCACTCCTGCATTCCAGTCCACCTGTGCTGCCCCGATCTGCTCATTTTTCATTGTTTCTTCCATATGATAGGTACGCTTCAGTACAGCTTTCACACGAAGTATCAGCTCCTCTGGCAGAAAGGGCTTCGTAATATAATCATCTGCCCCAAGTCCCAGTCCTTTTAAACGCGCATAATCTTCATCCCTTGCAGACAGGAAAATCACAGGAGTATTTCTGTTTTTTTCGGTCTCTCGCATGACTTTATATAATGAAAAGCCATCCCCATCAGGAAGCATCACATCCAGAAGAATCATTTGAAATTCATTTTCCGCTGTAAGCAGTTCTGCGCTTTTACAATCTGCTGCCGTATAGATATGAGAAAAGCCTTCTTTCTGTAAAACGCCTTCTACCATTCTTGATAATGCTTTCTCATCATCCACGATCAAAATTCTGCTGTCATATAAATTCATATCCGTCTCCCCAATAGCCCTTTTCTTCTCATTATAGAAATTTTTATGCGAAAGTGAAACTTATTTTGGCTTTTTTAAGGTAAATGTAAGGTAGGTGTCATTTCCCTGTAAGGTGTTTTCCCTACAATCAAAATATCAAAGGGAGGTATCATCATGAATCAAAATGTAATTGAAACGAAAATGTTGACGAAGAAGCATGGCTCACAATATAGAGTAAGGGATCTGGAACTTCGGGTTCCGCAGAATTGCGTATATGGTTTTCTGGGTCCTAACGGTGCGGGCAAATCCACAACTATCAAGCTCTTACTGGGACTGCTGCGACCAACCTCAGGAGAAATCTATTTCTTTGGTCAAAAGATGAACGAAAAGAATCAGTTATCTATTCTGCGCAACACTGGAAGCCTGATAGAAAGTCCCAGCTTCTACGGGCATCTGACTGGTCTGGAAAACTTACAGATTGTGGCGAAGCTGAAAAAAGTATCGGCTTCGGAGATTGAAAAGGTATTGCACACTGTTCGTCTATATGACCAGCGGAATAAACAGGTAAAGCAGTATTCCCTGGGAATGAAGCAAAGACTGGGCATTTCCATGGCTCTTCTTGGCAATCCGAAGGTATTATTTCTGGATGAGCCTACGAATGGGCTTGATCCTGCTGGAATACAGGAAATACGTGAATTAATCAGGAATCTTCCCATCACTCATCAAATGACAGTCATTGTCTCAAGTCATCTGTTAAATGAAGTAGAGCAAATGGCAGATATGGTTGGCATTATCCATCATGGCAGCCTGATTTATCAGGGAACGATGGAATCTTTAAAATCTCAGGGAAACGATCTGGAAGAGGTCTTTTTAGAGTTGACGGGAGGGTTGGAAACCTTATGAAATCATTGCTATTAGAATTGAAAAAGACAAAACACCATAAAATGTATCTTATCTCATTGGCATTATTACTGATTCAATATCTATGGACTCTCTATGCGGAAGGGAAAAATAAAGATCTGGTACAGGGCTGGTTTATTCTGTTCTATGATTTTCCTTTGCTGAACAGCATTATGGTTCCTACCTTTATTGCCATTATGGCAAGCCGTCTGATTGATATCGAACACAAAGGCTCTACATGGAAATTATTGGAGACTCTACAGTCAAAAACAAATATTTTCTTTGGTAAAGTTATATATGGCTTCTGCTTTTTACTTTGTTTTTGCCTTTTGCAGCTTATTATGATCCTTCTGCTTGGACGTAACTTTGGATATTACGGAAATCCTGATTTATGGGCATGTGCGCTGTATTTTATTCAGACACTTGCAATCAGCTTTCTTCTATTTTTATTGCAAATGACTCTCTCTATCCTGTTTACCAATCAGGCAGTATCTATAAGTGTCGGCATTTGTGGCAGCATGGCAGGGTTATTCTTAATGTTCGTGCCCTGGACTCTCCTGCAACAGCTTCTGCCCTGGGGACATTTTGGAGCTGCCATGTTCGTAGGCATGGACTGGGATGCTGCTACAAGGGACTGTACTTACTATTATTCAAGCAGACACAATCATATGGTTTTGGTTATCCTTGTATGGATTATTCTTCTTTTGTATACAGGCTGGAAATTGTTCTTGAACATGGACACTGAAGGTTATCATTGGGACAGAATCATCCATAAGCACAGCAAAAGCAGAAAGGCAAGCCCAATTCGTATTCCCCGACTTCCTGTTGAAGTCCTGAAAATAAAGCGTTCTCCTGTCTGGATTGCCTTTTTCATCTTACCTGCTATTTCTGCATTTGTGGGTACGTTCAACTATTTAGGGAATCTTGGAATACTAAAAGACGGCTGGTACTCCCTCTGGACACAGCATTCCTTATTCCTGTGCTACTTCTTTATGCCTGCTCTCATCGGCGTGTATGCAAGTTACTTGTGGCGTCTGGAGCATACCGGTACTAACTGGAACATGCTGATGGTAAATACCTCTGCTCCCAGACTTGTGTTTGATAAAATTGCCACCTGTTCCGTTATGACTCTGATTACGATTATATGGACGACAGGTCTGTATCTTGCCTGTGGATTCCTGTGCAAATTGCCAGGCACAATTCCAGTCAGTCTGCTTGAATGGAACATCTGCGGATTCCTTGGCGGCATTACCGTCAGTGCTTTACAATGCTTTCTCTCTCTTATAATCAGAAGCTTCGCTATTCCTATTGGGATTGCACTTACCGGTGGAATCGCAGGTCTTGTTGCCACTGCCATGAATTTATGGTATCTGGTTCCATATGCTCTGTTCGCTATCGGCATGCGGGCAAATAACCCAAAGAGAGAATTGAACCTGATTGTTTTCGTATTATTAAATGTCTTTTTTACCTTGCTCTTTTACAGACTCAGTGTTCTTTATCTGAAAAAGACAGACATACAGACAAACGTCTGAATTTTCAGGAAAAAATCTCGTTGTAAATTGCAAAATCTTCGTCCAGCAGATGCTGGATCAGCCATTTTAAATTGCAGTTTAATGAATTAGTTCTAGTCACGCACCGTTTCTGTCAATTGATTTTGTGAACACGTAATAGCTGTAAGGACTTCTAAGGTTCACAAGAACCAGTTGACAGAATCCGGTGCTGCCTAGCGCAATTTCTACAAACAGTAAAATGAAAAATTTTCTGTATACAGCCGCTGGTCTAGCAGTTCGGTGAATGCAACTTAGGGAGTGATGTTTAGTGTTTCTTAGAACAAAGATCAAATGCTTGCAAGCCTGGCGCAACTGTTTGAGCCCGTAGGGCGAGTTTTGCGCTCGGCTTGTACTCTAAGCATTTGAGATGTAGTTCTTAGAAACTCTTACATCACGTACGTGGCAAAAGAACCGAACTGCTAGACCAGCGGCGTACCCAGAATTTCTTACTTAAACTGAAATTTTTCTCTCCATCAAGCTATAAGATTTAATCCTCTTTCTTCATTGCTAAAAACTGTTTTACTTTTTATTTTTCGGAATAAATCTTGATGCTACTTTTCCTGTGCCCTTACGCTTTATATAAAAATATCCAATAATTGAAAATATAACTGCACCTATCAAATTAACAAACAGGTCATGCATTGTATCTATAAGACCAATGTCCAAATATCCTCCAAGGTTTAGTGCTTCTTTGTTCTATTTAGAACTTTCCTACACCAATTTCATTATAGTTACAATAACCAATACGGTATTTTTATGTATTAATATATAGAATTGAAAACTCTGAGCATACAAGAAAAGAGGGTCAAAACACTTCTTACCCTCTTTGTATTTTATCAGCCGTCCCAGGCAAAAACATATACAACATCGGCGCAATAATTACCTTATAGCGGGAAAAATCCGCTGTCTGTGCAATCACGTCCACAGAAACATAATTCTGTATTACCGCCTCATAGTGCTCCATAATTACCTGCTCAAAATCCCGGTTTACATTTCGAAGTGACTTTTGTTCGTCCAATCCTCTTAGGTTATCCCAGTCGAAAATGATTGCAACCCGCGCCTTGGTTTCCGTATTTTTTATGTGAGCCAAATCTGCCAAGCGGGCCCCAACCTGTGTCACATCCTGAAATACTCTGGTATGTTCACTTCCATTGTGGGTCACCACTGCACCGTGAAATTTTTCAAAAGCACCCCGGCTCTGTCTCCACTGAAAATACTGAACCGAGTCTGCTCCTCCGGCGATTGCCTGCATGGAACCAAGCATGTGAATGCCGGGACGCTTCAGTTTGGCAACCAGCATCCAGTTTGTGCTGCTGGGGGAAGACTCCATCAAAAGAAACGGTTTATTTTGCATAGAGCGGCAATAATCGTATGCAAAAGCTGACTCTACCCCAACTGCCCATTCAGAGGTTTTATCTGCACCATTGTGCCAATGAGGATATTTATCAAAAGAAATCACATCCAATATTTCCGACACTTTCCAGCAATCAATACCAAGTTTCACAGTGACAAATACCATACATTTCATTAGATATATGCCATAGTATCAAAGCAGGGTGATTCGCATAGCGCTCTGCAAGTTTTTCATCTATCCGACATACCTTTTCACGAAAAATCTTATTACTGTTACAATGGTTCTCACGTTCTCCGTATAGCAGACGTTGGCGGTGTTCTCTGGTTCTCATAATATCAGGATATTTCTTTATCAACCATGGTGGTTTTCCTGCACTGGGTGTTGCCAAGATTACATAGATTCCGTTTTTATACATCGAATCCATAACCTCGTCTAACCACTCAAAGGTATACACTCCCTCTTCCGGTTCTAGACTGCTCCAGGAAAAAATACACAGTGAAACCACATTCACTCCGGCAAGTTTCATCAAGCGGATATCTTCCGCTAAAATGTCCGGACGATCCAACCATTGATCCACATTATAATCACCGCCATGTAACAGTTTTCCTATTTCCCATAATTTCATAGCTATGTAACTCCTCTCTTTTCGATTCTTTCGTAGAATGAATATCTTTATCCACTAAGAATGGGAACGCAAATAAAAATACAATCCCCAATCCTGATCATTTGCATACACATCATAGTAACCACCTTCTACACCATTTACCGTAACCGGATACACATAAGCGCAAGCTGCACTGCCATCCGCTCTAAACATGCTGAGCACACCTCTGTAAGCCGCCTCCGCCTTATAAACATACTCCTCACTGCCAAAAAGCTCTGCACATTCTCTGTATGCATGAGCTGTCAAATCACTCCAGTAATGAGGATAGGTATCACCGTAGAGACGCTTTTTCCCAAACCAATAACCATCCCAATGACGCAACGCGACCTCATACATATGGTAATCCGGCTGGGTACCATTAAACAGTTCTAATACTGCCATCTGCTTTTTGCCTGCTTCCAGATACTTTTTCTCCCCTGTCACTTTGTACATCTGTAACAACAAATTTGTTGCAGGTGCCACAATACTCTGCTCATAGTTCACTTCATGAGCAGGGTAATTGGTTCCTGTTTCTGCCACAAAATCACAATGAGTTCTAAAATATGTAAGTAGTTCTTGGTACTCCTCTTCCATTCCTGCCCGATCCAATTCACAGCAGATGCGCTCCAAAGGAATTTCAATAGCATAGAAATGTGCTCCACCCTGTTCATAGAAGGATTTCATAATCCTGTATGCACATTCCAGCATATCCTGCTTTCCCCAAAGCGTGTACTGCTCCAGATAGAAAAGACTCATCCATGGATAATTATACAAACGCTTGTAAGAGTCATCTCTTTGATAATCATTGAATACCCTTCCGGTCTCTTTCTCCAAAAGTTCCCTCTCCACATAAGTAATATACTTTTTCAGGCTTTCCTCTAAATAGACATCCTCTTTCTGCTGAAGATATTTTGTCATTAAAATACCCATACCGACACGCTCTCGCCCGCCATTATAATCATTTTTCGATTCGTAATAAATATGTCCTTCTTCCGTATCATAAATCAAATAAGCACCATCCAAACGGCTGAGAGAATTATGATACTGCTGTTTTTCTGCCAAATAGTAACATCTTGCCTTTATCAATTCCATCATGGTAGGCTGTACTAAAATATTACAGTGGGTCTTGACACCTTTTACACAAATTTGATAACAGTACTCGCCCGGTTCGACAGGTGTTTCATTAACCTTAATTAAACCATTGTCACAACTAAAATCTACTGCCATTCCACCTCTCATAATTTCCACATCATTGGGATGAAATACAAAGGCCGGCTCAATTTCTAAAGAAATCTGTTCATCTGCAAATACAGTAAACTGATTTGCAGACACTCGGATATATTTCGGATTATATACAGGCAATTGTCTATAAAAATCTTCCTTTCCGTTGTGCGTAAACAATACCCAGCTGATTTGAAAGCTCTCTCCGGGCGTCAGTGTAATCGGTACCGGATGAAGCAAAAAATCACCTCTATCATTGCTCATCTTTGCAAAATCACGTTCCACACTGTATCCACCGATACTTCCCTCAGTTACCACCATACCCAAGTGGGGCGCATCCCCACCCATACGAAGGGCCATCACATAGGTTATCTCTTCTCCGCACCAGATATGCGCATGGCATCTATTGGTCATACAGGTCTCAGAATCCTTGTAATCATCATTGAAAGTCGTATAAATCCCAATATCTTTTAGGGAAGTAAAAATATCGTGCGCCGTCACATTAGTAAATGTATAAGTTTCATATATATCTCCGTCTACTTTTTCAGACTGCACCGCAACCTCAATTCCCTTCGGAACACGAACTGTTCCCCATTCCACAGTACCTTCCACCCAGTTCATTTGATACTTGTCATTCTCTAAAATCAATGATTTCATTTATTATGCTCCCTTCCGCAATCATGCTATTACCGGTTACTTATCCGCTATTCTATATACTATCCAATTTCATTATAGAAATAAAAAAAAACAACACAACAAAAAATAAACCGATATTGAACAAAGTTCAAAAACCGATTTACCAATTCTATATATATGTCCATTGATCTCTGGCTATTTTCCGAGCATCCTTTGGTGTAACACCCATAATTCGCCTAAACACGCGATTAAAATAAATTACTGTATCAAATCCACACCGCATACTGACTTCATGAATCGAAAGTTCCGTTTCCTGCAATAACTTATAGGCTTCCTCAACCTTTAGACGATTAATATATTCTACAATAGTTAGCCCTGTCTGCTTCCTAAAAATCCTACACAGGTAGCTTTTACTGACTCTAAAATATGTCGTCAGCTCCTCCAGACTATGAATCTCCTTATAATGTTCCTGCAAATAATTGCTAATAGGAGAAGCATCTGATTCAGCAGATGTCTTTCTCGCCATGTCAGTTGCACTTTGAAACTCTTCTAAAATTTTTGCCAGGCTCAAAAGATACTCTTTCTTTTGAATCTTTCCTTTTATTACTTTCTCCGCGTTGCACCAAAGTTCCTTCAGATACATTTCCGGCAGCGATATAACCGGCTGAATAAAGCACTGCAACACTTCCGTCCGTTCCCGGCTACTTAACTGCTCATCCAAATATCCCTTGGAAAACTCTACACAGATACCGCTATAGGGTGTATTTCCGAAACTTCTATGAGGAATATGAGGGCGGATCATTGCCACAACTCCGGGTGATGTATGATATAGCTTACTACCGATGAAAATGTTACGTTCCCCTGAATTTAAAATGTAAATCTCATAAACATTATGCGCATGATAGGTTGGAAAACTACATGTCGGCAACAACGTTTCTACTGATATAAATATATCATCCGCTAAAGTAGATTGATTTACTTTCATCGGCAGACTCCTTTCACATATGTTGACATGCACAAAATATAACTTAAAATTTCAATATAGTAAACAAGTGCCTACGGCACTCTCAACTCCCCTACCCCCTCATTCATGAGGGGAAGTTCTTTTCTTTGCCTTACTTTATTGTAAACTTCTATCATGAATATTTTACAATCCATTTTTACCGACTATTACGAACATATCGTTTATGAACTACATCCTCGTCCTGCCGTCATTGAAAAATGTCGACAAGATGATTCATTGTGGTGACCCTTCTCACGGCAGCGCCATGTATGCCTGTTCTCATTGCGGAAATCTTAAATTCGTTCCTTTCCGCTGCAAGAGCCGTTTCTGCCCTTCTTGCGACAACAAATACAATGTCTAAGTTAATAGACATCTTTTTCACAACATAAAATTCAAATAAACGCGTGCTTTTATAGCTCGCCTCTCAAACGTGCTTCTATATCAGATGCCGTGTATAACACATCCGTTACAATTACCCTTTCGTCAC
>MNTL01000080.1:0-228 GCA_001916965.1 Roseburia sp. CAG:10041_57 | reverse complement strand
TTGCATTATCCGGAGCAAGCAAATCTATAGCAATATAATTGTATATATCTTCCATATCCTGCAAAGCTTCTTTTGTAATCTCTACCTTATATTGCTTCACTAATGCCTCTCTCTAAATGCCACAAACGCACTAGTATAATCCACGCAAATTAGAAGCCTGTTTCAAATTAGCATTTTATGCTAATTCTGGATAGACTTTTTCTTTCGTGAAATTGGTTTTGGTGCTTT
>MNTL01000004.1:122404-166934 GCA_001916965.1 Roseburia sp. CAG:10041_57 | reverse complement strand
CCACATCCTTTTCACGATAAAAGCACACAAATCCATTAATTTGTAATAAGCTTAACTAAGTGACATTGATTCAGAACCCCATGCGCAAAATCGCTGTTTTACAGCTTTTCTTTTGCTTATGTGGTTACTTCGCCATATAAATTAAGTCAAATATGCTTGTAAACAAGCATATTCTGCCTTAATTTGCATGGCTCTGAATAGTTACCATATCTGAAATCTGCAAAAGTACTGCTGCCACCGGTTTCCAGCGTTGCATAGGAGAATAGTCCAAACCGGCAGCCACAGAAATGGTCAAGCCCGAAGTACAGTTTCTTTTCTGTCCCAAGCTGCAGCCATTTCCCGTCTTTTTCATAATAAAAGACAGCTGTATCTTTCATGTCCGTAAAGTCCGCTTCCATTCTGAAACGAATCGAAGTCGCTTCACCCCCTAAAGGCTTCCAGAGGATTCGCTGCTTCTGGTCTTCCATACCTTCTTCCATCGCATTCATGACCAGATACCAGTTATCATTTTCTCTGGTGACAGCTGCCATTCCATAGCTTCCCTGGAAGGCGCACAGCCCTGCATAATCACCATTTTTAAGCTTATCGGCATAGACCGTCACTTCTGCTGCACATTTGGGATATTTCATCCTCTGCGTCAGCATATTAGAAGCCTGCAGCAGATTTCTGCACAGCTTCTGATGGGTCATTGTCACTCGACCTGCTTCACAATCATGTGTAATATATCTCACATCAGGTTCATGATTGAACTGCCAGCAGCTCTTAAATCCATATTGACTGTAGAATCTTCTATCTGCTTCCTTTGAAACCTTGAAATCATCACTTTCTACCAGCGGATGATACTTATAGCCTGCCTTTTCCTCTGGAATCTGTATCTGCTGTGGCATCACGCCATGTTCTCCCATAACAGGATATGCATGCTCCCATTTCACCGGAACCAGCACCGGAATCCGCCCTACTGCCCCTCTATCCTGAAAGAGCATGCCATACCACTGTCCATCAGGTGTATCCACAATACCGCCCTGCGCTACGCCTTGCCCATGATACCCCATATCATCATTGAATATATCGCCTCCTGTGAACTCCCCTGTCAGCGAGTCCGACACGAAACAGGCCTGCGTCCTTTTCCAGCGGTCATTTAATGAATGAATCAGGAAAAGATAATACTTTCCATGAATTTTATAGAAATGTGAACCCTCATACCCAAGGAACGGATTGCCCTCATCATTAACAAGCTCCCTGTGAAGTCCACCTTCCATCGGACCACTTAAATCTGCCCTTAACTGTGTCAGATAAATGTGATTATTTCCGTAGATGATGTACACCCTGTCATCCTCTTCAAAAAACAGGGAGCAATCGTGATAAAATCCCTCTATCTGACTTTTATGCCATGGGCCTTCTATGGAATCAGAACGGTACAGATAAGTCTTATGCGTATCATTGGCAACAAAGCAGATATAAAAAATCCCTTTATGATAGCGCAAAGACGCCGCCCACATGCCTTTTCCATAGATATTGAGCCCATCCGCCAGAGCCTGTGCCGGCGTGCTATCCAGTCTGTCATATACGAAAGCTGCATGCTCCCAGTGCACCAGATCATAAGAGCGCAGTATTTCACACCCGGGCATAAAATGCATGGTCGTGCTTACCATATAGTATGTATCCTCCACCCTGATGATATCCGGGTCAGGATAATCCAGCGCCGTTACCGTTAAAGTGCCTTTTCTCCAAGTATTTTTCATACCACTATCCTGCCTTTCTATAATATAAATATACTGTCATCATAGATTCATTGTATACCAGCTCCCACGGATTATCTGTTTATGTATTGTCATTTATTCTTCAATTATTGCTCTTTTTATAACTTTATAATCTCTTTATGAAGTTCACAGAATAAACACAATTGGATAACAATTACATCACAAATTGCCTGTAAAGTATAAGGCATAGAAACGAAGAAATGATAAATCAAAAAGATTTTGTGAAAGGAGTCTTTTATATGTATAACGAAAACAATAACAATGAACAGAACAACGGATATACCAATAATGGTCATCCGCAGGAATATTATTACAGCACAGGCAGTCAGAATTACCAGAACAACACACCGAACCGTAAGCCGAAGAAGCAGCATCCATTTGCGAAAAAGGCAGTTTCCTTTGTCTGCCTGGGTGCACTGTTCGGAGTCACAGCAGGAACCGCTTTCAGCGTACCTACTTATATGACGAACAAGCAGTTATTACAGACCAAAGCACAGTTAGAGCAGGCACAGAGCGAAGCAGCAGCTTCTACTCCTACCCTGTCTACAACAACAAGCTCACTGACGACCAGCAATTCTAACAGCACTGCTTCCGCTGATGTATCTGCTATTGCAGCAAGTTGTCTGCCAAGTGTCGTATCTATTACGAACAAAGGTGTATCCGAAGTAAGAACCATGTTTGGTACTTACCAGCAGGATACAGAGAGCAGTGGTTCCGGTATCATCATTGGTGAGAATGATACAGAGCTTCTGATTGTTACCAACTATCATGTAGTATCCGGCAGCAATGAATTAAGTGTAGTCTTCAGTTATGATGAAGACAGCGATAATCCTTCCTTAGTCAGTGCCAAGTTAAAAGGCTATGATTCCGATAAGGACCTGGCTGTTATCTCCGTTGCACTGAGTGATATCACTGATGAGATGAAATCACAGATCAAGGTTGCCACAATTGGTGATTCTTCCAGCCTGCAGCTTGGTCAGGAAGTTGTTGCCATTGGTAACGCACTTGGCTATGGCCAGTCCGTTACAACAGGTATTATCAGCGCCCTCAACAGAGAGGTCAGTGTTACCAACGATGATGGTACGTCCATTACGAACAAACTGATTCAGACAGATGCAGCCATTAACCCTGGTAACTCAGGTGGTGCTCTTCTGAATATGAACGGTGAGCTGATCGGTATCAACTCCGTTAAGGTAGCTTCCAGTTCTGTAGAAGGTATGGGCTATGCAATTCCTATTTCCGATGTACAGTCTATCATCGAAGAGCTGATGTTAAAAGAAACAAGAGATGTTGTTGATGAATCCGAACAGGGTTATTTAGGTATCGGCGGTACAGATGTCACAAGTGATATTTCTTCTACTTATGATATGCCTGTAGGTATTTATATCAACACAATTTATGATAACTCTCCTGCCGGAACAGCCGGTCTGACCAAAGGCGATATCATCACCAAATTTGATGGACAGACAGTTAAGAGCATGAGCGAATTAAAGACTCTGCTTACTTACTATAAAGCCGGTGAAACAATTAATGTAACAGCTATGGTTCCAGGCAGCAATGGTTATACAGAGCAGACCTTCGCTCTGACACTGGCTTCCAAGGATGTCTTTGGCAGTGATGCCAATACCTCCGACCAAGCTCAGAGCAGTGAATCTTCTGAGAGTCAGCAAAATGGCAATGAACAGGGACAGTCTTCCTATAACTTCTTCTGGCCATTCTCTCAGCAGATGCCTTAATTAAGACATTATCTAATTACTTTTCTACCTCTTGAATAAATTGCATCAAAAGATGCAGTGCGCCTTAAGGCGCTCCCCCCTAAAAAAGCGAGCCACAATTCCCCCGTGGCCCGCCTTTTTTATTTTTAATTGATTACATCTCCAGCCCTGCTCTTGCAGCTATATCTTCCATGGTCAGTGCCGAATTAATAATATCTGCGCTCTCCATTGCAATGCCTGCCGCTTCCAGTCCAACGATTGCAGTCTCACGCAGCTGCAGATGCCTCGTATAAGCAAGCACCAGTCCCGCCATGAAGGCTTCTCTGGCTCCCTCTATATTCACGATATGTTTCGCCCTTGGCTCTATCATCATCGCTTCTTCACTTGTTGCCGCATAGACACCCTGGTTCTGCAAAATTACATATACATGCTTCACTCCACGCTCCAGCATTGCCTGCGCTGCTCTGGCTGCTGTTTCCTCATCTGTTACTTCTATTCCACATAATACCTCTGATTCTTTCCAGTTCATGACCAGCGTATGCAGCCTGTCAAGAATATGAGATAATCTTACTGCCTTCTTCGCATTGATCGGATCTGCATAGATTGGTACCTTGCACTTCTCAGCAATCAGCTCCAGTGTATCATGAGGAATATTGCTGTCCAGAATGACCAGTCTGCCATGATTGATCGCATCTATTTTCTGTTCCATAAATTCAGGTGTCAGTCTTTTATAAATATCCATATCCGAGATAGCCACTGCCATCTGCGTGTCTTTTTCCGAGATATAGACACAGATAGAGGTGGAATCCTCAGGACAACGGAGTGCATCTGAGATATCAATTCCCAGGGTATTGCAGCCTTCCATGATTCTATGGGCATACAGGTCATCCCCCAGCGCCGTAATGAGCTTCGCCCCGATTCCCAGCAGACGCATATTATGGGCAATATTTCTGCCTACCCCGCCATGCGTCAGTCTGACCTTACCCGGGTTAGAGTCGTGCGGCACCAGATTGTCTGCTGCCACGCCTCCTATATCAATATTGGCAGCACCTACCACCGTGCAATAAGATGGCTCGTTAGTAATATAACCTTTCCCCTTAATATATCCCTTACGCATCAGATTGGAAATATGCACAGCCACAGAAGATCTCTTGATTCCTGCCTTGGCTGCCAGCTCTTCCTGCGATATCATCGGATTCTCACTGATCCATTGAAAAATCTGCGCTTCTCTGTTTGTCATGATATATCCTCCCCTTTTTTCACTCAATATAACATCCGTCCTGCTTTGCGTCAATTATTTCTTTTCATCCATATACAAAAGGTCTTCAGTTTGCTATAATATTGTCATAAGTATTGAAAATCAAACAACGGAGGTTTTACTATATGAGCAAGAAAAAAGTTGTCGTTGCATTAGGTCATGAAGCACTTGGTTCCACCATTGTTGAACAGCTGGATGCCGTGAAAAATACAGCAAAAGCACTGGCAGACCTGGTTGAAGCAGATTACCAGCTTACCATTACCCACAGCAATGGTCCCCAGGTCAGCATGATCCACAAGGCAATGACCGAATTAAGACGTATCTACATTGATTATACACCGGCTCCTATGTGTGTATGCTCTGCCATGAGCCAGGGTTATGTAGGCTATGATATCCAGAATTCCCTGAAATCAGAGCTTCTTAGCCGTGGTATCTCCAAGCCGGTCAGCACCATCCTGACCCAGGTGACGGTTGACCCTTATGATGATGCTTTCTATGAACCCAAGAAAGCCATCGGCAGATACATGTCCAAGGAAGATGCAGACCTTGAAGTGAATAAAGGCAACTATGTTATCCACGAAGCAGAAGGATACCGCAGAGTAGTAGCTGCCCCTAAGCCCATTGATATCGTTGAGATTGAAGCGATTAAGACTCTGGCTGATGCAGATCAGGTTGTCATCGCCTGTGGCGGTGGTGGAATCCCTGTCATCGAACAGCAGCACATCCTCAAGGGTGCTTCCGCAGTCATTGAAAAAGACAGCATTGCAGGTAAATTGGCAAGTGATCTGACTGCTGATGAACTGCTGATCCTGACAAGCGTTGACTATGTATATCTGGATTATGGCAAAGACAGCCAGCGTCCTATTACTTCCATGACAGTAGCAGAGGCTTCTGATTACATCAAGGAAGGACAGTTCGGAGAGACTGATATGCTTCCAAAGATCCAGGCTGCTATTTCTTATCTGGAGAAGGTTCCTGGCGGTAAAGTCATTATCACTTCCCTGAACAAGACAGCAGATGCCATCAATGAAAAAGTCGGCACAGTCATTACCAAATAATCACAACCTCGAAATAATTACAGGGGGCAGAACCATCATTAAAGTTCTGCTCCCTGTTTTATTTTACTCTCTCATCTGTGAAATGACCAGCAGACAGGAACCTATCATAATTCCAAAATCTGACAGATTGAATACAATATTACGCAATCTGGGATTACGCACCTCAAAAGACACATAATCTACCACATACTTACGGAACAGTCTGTCATACGTATTACTGTAGGCTCCTCCCAGTATCAATGACAATCCGGTCTTAAGCATATGCCTGCCTCTGGTTCCCAGAGTCCCCACATATACCCCCGTCATGAACACGGTAAAAATCACTGAGAGCACTGCCATTGTCTGTTGTCTGGAAGCACCCAGATTCAGCATGGCACCCTTGTTGTGAAATTTTCTGATTATAATCTTCCCATGCAGGGCAGGTCTTAACTCCCCATCAGGGTGATTTCTCTCTATCGCATACTTGATAAGACTATCTGCCCCACATAACAGGGCAGCTATCGCTGTATAAATATTCTTCATATCCATCCCATACCTTTTATATATAACTATTCAGAACCACATTCGCAAAACCGCTGCTTCGCGTCTCAATTTACATGGCTCTGGATAGTTACATTATACAGCGAATTTTCTCATCTGCCAATTATGGAGTTACATTTTGTGTTGTGCCTGCCGTAGTATTTGCAGCGCCTTGTGTCTCACCAGCAGCTTCTGTCATACCTTCTGTCTGGTCTGCCTGCTGGCGAAGCTTCAAAGGAATACTGCGATAGAACTGCTCCATATCTTCATCAATTCTGAAATTCTTGGACTGTAACAGTGCAATATATTCAGACACTACCTGACCTAATCTGCTATCGGGGTTAGCCTCGGCAAACTTCTGGTAATATTCCAGTGAACGCTGATCTACTTCATCTGCATTCTCACCCTGATAATAATTATCTATGCCATTTTCCCTGTCATAGCCTCCTGAAATAGCATTCAGTGCAATCTCTTCATAGAGCTTATATGCAGCCTGTGTTGTAACGTTATCAGGATATTTCTCTAAATGCTGCTCAAAAAGCAATGCTCTCTCCAGCATCTCTGACAAGGTCATACCGATCACCTTACGATTTTCTTCTGTAGACATGACCATAGACGGTGTCTCTGCTTCCAGCTTCATCAAATCCATAAAGGCAATCATATCTTCAGGCATATACTGTCTGCTGTCTTCCAGCTGTGTGAAATCAATATCTCTTACATCATTTCCAAAGCTCAGCAATCCCCCAAGATAACGGTTCGTATCTTCATTGGATGCATTGGGCAGATTTGTATTGATATAATCCATGATCTCCATTGGCTGAGACGCCTCTGAAAGCACTGTATCAAAATCTCTGTTGTCACCTGTCTGTGATTCTTCTGTACTGCTGCTTTCCTCTGCCTGATTCTGTTCTTCTCCGGTAAGAGGATCTTTACCCTCATTGCCTTTCTTTCCACAGGATGCCAGCATAAAGCAGCTCATGACGCATAATACTGTAATAACTACTTTCTTTTTCATATCATTGATTCCTCCCATATGTTATGCGCTTTCGAAATCTTCTAACAAAGCATTCTGGCTATATTTTCAATATACTGCTTCATTTAGAAGACTCTGAGAGTACATATATTCCTTAAATAGTTTTACACATTTTGTCAGTAATATACGTCATGTTATATTTTTTCACATTAAGACCCGGCAAGGAATCGAAATACCCCCTCAATATTGAGCCGCCCATACCCCCATTCCCGGTTAGGATATGACATCCCCGCTTCTCTTACAGCTCCTCTGATCAGATAATTACGCATGGTAAAAGAATCTGCCAGAACATTATTACCATCCACAACTGCCCACTGCATGATCTGTGCCACGCCACCTGCTGTAATCGCTGCTGCCATGCTGGTTCCCGTCATGGAACCCATAATTGTTGATACATTTACCCCCGGCGCTGCTATATCCGGCTTCACATAACCATCTCTTGCATATCCTCTTCCGGAATTTGCGTAGAAGCTTCTATTGGCATCATTATAGGCAGTTGCTGTAATACTTCTGTGCACGTATCCTGGTTCTGTAATGGTCGTATATGGGGTAGGTTCCAGAAAAATGACTTCCGATTCCAGAAACTGCGTATTGGGCAGCCACATATCGAAGCTTCCATTGACCACATCCACCTCGGTTCTCACACTTATTGTCCATATGCCGGGTGTCGGTCTCTCCATCCTGAAACGCACCAGCTCTGCACCCGAATTCTGTTCCACCACCAGATATTCTACAATAATCCGTGTCCTTTCAAAAATAAACGTAAATTCCTGCGGCTTGCGCAATTGCGGATTGATCCATTGGATACTTTCTCCACCTGGGGAGCGTATGGTAACTGTATAGATATAAGGGACACCGCCCCAAAAATCCATAACAAAGCCTCCCATTTCTCCTCCTACACGTATTTCCACGTTCTGAGACGGCTGCTGCCTGGTCAGTTCTCCATGATAGTGATGCGCCGCATTTCCTTCATTTCCTGTGCAGGTAACAGCCGCCCTGCTCTTACGCACCATAACCAGATCCAGATATCTGGCAAATACAGAGACTCCTGCATGATCTCCCAGATTCGTGCCAACCCCCAGACAGATTACCAGGGGACTATACAGACTGACTGCAAATTTCTGTAAATACTGAATTGCCTGGATCAGGTCTGTCTCCTGATAGCATGGCACATCTTGCGGTATGAGATAATATTCCCGCAGGTACTGTTTGATTGGCTTTAGCTTAACCACTACAATGTTACAATCCGGTGCCGCTCCGACAAATCTCCTGTTATCACTTAATCTGCTGCCTGCTGCCACACTCGCTATCGCTGTTCCATGCCCGATGGTGTCCGTACTTGGAACAATCTGCAAAGGATTATCACTGGCAAGTGCTTCATCAATCTGCTCTCTGGTGTATTCTGTCCCATATTCAAATCCTGCTGGCGGCTCACCACTCTGAATGGTCTGATCCCATATGGCTGTGATCCTGCTCTGCCCACCGGAGGTTCGAAACACTTCATTCTCGTAGCGGATTCCTGTATCTATAAAACCAATTGTGACACGTCTGCCTGTCAGCTCCAGTGGCTGCCCCTGTGACTGAAGAATGCCTGCTTCAATGAGTGACGTTGTATCAAATTCCTGCACGCCTCCTGTCACTTCATCCATCTGCATCAGTCCATAGCATTTTGGCAGAAAAGAATAACTCAGGGAAGATAGTGTAATTGGGGGCAATTCACTGCGTTTTGCATATACAATACCTAAATCGCCCTCTACGTTATGATAGCAGATATCTGTAGGTGTCTCGTACGGACGCTGCTCTGTTATCTTAAAATCTACTATGATATCCGCATAGTCATTGGATAATATCATTTCTTGACAAGTCACGGTAGTCTCCTCTATAAACCATTATTCTTATTATTCTATCCAGGAAGTTCTATTTGGGTTCCTAACTAAACAAATAGGGAATTGGAGAAAGGGACGAAGTGTACCGCTTCTGTATCTGTAATAATGCTTTTCTGTAATGGTATGGTTCAATATACAAGTTACTCGATTATATTTGAGGTGTGGATAAAGGTTTGTTTATAGAGGCATACGGTTTCGTATCTGTTGAGGAGTTCAGTTTTGGGGTCTTCTTCACACTTGGTTGTGGAAATACTTGCTTTTACTTTTTTTGTATTCGGTTGTTTTTGTGGCTTGGCTGGTTTAGGTTTTATGGGTAAGTCGTACAGCATGGAGCAGGCTTTTCGTATATCGAGTTTCCAGTATAGGATTCCTGTGAGAATGACTCCAAATATGGCTGCTATAAAGTTTATTCTTCCTGCCATCAAATATCCGTTTATGCTCATGACGCACCTCCTTTCCATTTACAGGAGGCAAGCATCTGCTGTGCGCCTTTTAATACCTGCTCCAGCTCCTGTATCTCTTCCATGAGGACTTGACCTGCTCCTGTTTTCATATTCTCTGTCTGCTGACTGATTTCATTCAGCAAATCCTCCATTTCTTGCGGCGGCACACCGTCTTCTTGCAGATATCCTGCATATTCCAGTGTTTTGGTCACAATCTCACGATACAGGCGCAATGTCACCAGATCCCTGTCCGGTGCTTCATCATTCCATTCCTTCAGCCGCCGCAGATTATTCCAGTACTCCCCATACATCCCCTGGTCTGTTCCACTGATCTGGGCAGGAACTATGCGTTGATAGAAATTACCGATTTCCACATAAGTGCTTGCCCTTTTCCACTCCTGTTCTTTCTCAGGATTGCCTGCAAAACCTGCCTTTGCGCTCTCAAACCATGCAACTGCGCCAGCCTGTCTCTTCTCTTCATGCTCATAATAATACCAGTAACTGCTGCCAATCCGGTAACACAGTCCTGCATATCTGTCCGGGTTCTGCATTTTATACCGTTCCAGATACTTATCGACACTGATAGACAACTGCAAAAGTACTTTTTCCTCCTGCTCGTCCAGCACACCATCCTGTGTAAATAATGTCAACAGCTGGTCATACGCCTCTTCGCCTGCACAATCTGTCTGAATCGCCTTTTGATAAAAAGCAATACTGTCCTGCTTATTGGGACTTCGCCTGCCAGCCTCCAGATTATAGGCATACTCATCCTTCTGCATATGGTCTGCCGCTGCATAACTGACTCCTGATGCGCCAAAAAGCATGGCTGTCATTCCTCCTGCTGCCAGTAAAATCCGCAGATTACGGCGATATCTGCGGATACTGTCCAGATCCAGATCCCGGTAATGCTCCAGTGCATATCTGACCTCCTGCACTGACTGATACCGGCTCTTCGGGTCCTTGGAGGTACACTTTGCAATGATTCCCTCCAGTCCTGTGGAAAGCCTTGGATTCCAGTGTGTGATCGGGTACATCTCGTAAGGTGGCTCGGATGGATTATGCCCAGTCACCAGACGATACATCGTCGCCCCCAGTGAATAGATATCCGTTCTCTCATCCGTCTGTCCCATTCCACCGAACTGCTCCGGCGCCGCATACCCTTGCGTACCAAGGCAAGTCGTATCTGCAACATGTCTTTCCTTAAATTCTCTGGCAGTGCCAAAATCAATCAGAACCACACTGCCATCTGATCGGAGCATAATATTAGAAGGCTTCATATCCCTGTAAATAATAGCCGGCTTTCTTGTGTGCAGATACTGTAATACGTCACATAGCTGAATTGCCCAGTCCACCACCTTTTCCTGTGGCTGCACACCCTCTTCCTGCATGATATTTTCCAGAGTAATCCCTTCTATATAATCCATGACAATCAGATAATTGTCCTGCTGGTCTATAATATCAACAATACTCGGCAGTCCCTTATGCTTTAACTTCTTCAAAAGGTTAATCTCTACCATAAGACTTTGCTTTACCAGCTCACGATTGCTGATGCCATTCTTGCGCACTTCCTTCACTGCCCATGGTTTATTGGCTTTTTCATTGATAGCCAGATAGACCGTGCTCATGCCACCCCTGCCGATTTCGTTCAGTATCTTGTATTTTCCGTCTATGAGGTCTCCTACTTTAAGCATACCGCCCTCTCTTTCTTCTGCGATAATATAAACCTGCCGCCACACCTGATATTCCAACTCCTGCTGCCGCAATACCACAGGCTGTTACGATATTTTTTCGTGATTTAATCAGACGGATCCACAGATTAGTCGTAATTACAAAATCCGCACTTCCTGATTCCATGCTCTCTGCAAGCAGCTCATTTCCGGCTGCATCCACCGCACGGTACAGGAATCTCTGGCCTCCGCCATATTCTGTAATTTCCAGCATCAGGGGGTTCTCTGCTGCCGCAAGCTCCATATAATCCCAGCTGTTGATTTCCTCACCTTTGTCATTGTGCAGGGACAGTCTGGCTTCTGTAAGCTTCCCGTTATCTGAGAACATGACATTCACTTTCTTCTGCGATGCATCATAGATTCCACCTGCCTCGATTCCATCCATGACAATCTGTGGCGGGGTATTATCTATGATAAAATGCAGACCGGCGTCTTTATCTTTCAGGGTGCTGCTCACCTCATTGCCAGCCGCATCCTTGGAATATAGGGCAACCTGATATGTACCTTCTTTGGCAAAGTTCTCCCCGAAAAGTGTATAGGTATACACATATCCCAGCTGCTCATTCCCCTGACGCTCCATGTTGTAAAGTACCACATCCTCTGTCATTGGATGATATACATCTGATATCACAGTTGGAATCAGTACGCCATTTCTGGATACATACACTGCAAACTGCTCTACTTCATCTACATTCATCTCAATCATCTGCAAATCTTTCATTACCTGTGACTGATAATATGTTCCTGCCGTGGCTTGCCTTGCAAGATTCATATCATATACAGAACCATTACGGTTCAGGGAGAACCGATACGTAAGCTCTGCTTCATTTCCCGACATGTCCAGACTGTTTACATGTAAATAATAAACCTGGTCCGGCTTCTCATTTACGCTATAAAGCGCATAAGAATATCCTCCATTGACCTGCTGTATCTGCGCCGGTATTTCTATCTGCTCTCCCTTTCCATTTACCAGACTGATTCTGGTCTCTTCTGCATTGAAATGTTCTTCCAGCACTGTAACAACAGGCTGTACCTCTCCTGCATTGGCACTATCATTTATGACTCCCGTTATTTCTATAACTGGTGCTATTGAATCTACATAGAATTCCTGCTGCTCCAATTGTTCCGCTTCATTACCCGCCATATCCGTATATTGGCAATTCCATTGATAATGCGCATCCTCCTGAAAACAGATCCTGAGTCTGTGCGTATCTCCTTCGTGACTCCACCCAAGCATCTGATATGGCTGTGCCGTTTCTATATGAAAAGTATCCGGGGTAAAATTGTGCTCCTGTATGGTAATGACTGCAGTCCTTGCTTCCCTGTAATAATTCTCACGATGTGGCTGTGCCCCTTCATATGCTATCTCAATCACAGGCTTGGTCTGGTCCATACAAAACGGCTCTGCGCTGACCGGTTCTGCCTCATTGTCCGCCAAGTCCTTGCATGTGACTGTCAGTGTATATTCCCCATCTTCTGCAAAAAGCATAGTTGCCTGATGTCTGTCGCCCTCACTGTTCCACCCGGAAACCGGTATATGATAAAGCTCTCCATCTCTGGTCACTTCCCATTCCACCAGACTGGCATCAAAATTCTTCTCCGTTACGGTTATGGCAGCCATTCTGTCTGTTGTGAAGAATCTGTCTCCTACGGGTTCTTCCTGGTCAAAGGTTATCTCTATTTCGGGATCTGTGACATCAATCTTCATAATCTGTGTCGATGTCGTCTTATTGCCCGCCCTGTCCAGTGCTGTCACTTCTATACTGGCTTCATTTCCCTCAAATTTAACAGCATCTATCAACTCCTCCGCTGAAAAAGACGCTGATTGCCGCAGCTCGTCTTCACTGATACCTGCCTTGGAAGTATGATACAGTTCCTTATACTCCTGCACCTGACCTGACGTGATCTGATAACTGACTGATTCCAAAGCGGCGTAATTATCGTCATCCGGCTTGTCCTGTACTGCGATATGAACAGTTATGTCTTCCTTGTAAAAGCCATTGTCATTTGCTCCGGCAGGCTCTGTGATAAGCTGCTGGTAATTCTGCCCTGATGGTGCCTGATCGTCCACTATGATTCCATTGGTCCATCCCACTGTCTCATTGCCTGCTACGTCTTTTGCCACCACATACAGAAAGCATCTGGTAGACGGCTCAATTCTGAAGCTGCTGCCAACCTGCCCTGCACCCTCTGTCCACTCTCCATATTTCTTCGCCTGTATGATCTGTATATGGTCAATCCCACTCAGCGCATCCTGTGCTGTTACCTCACCCTGTAAGGCAGTCTGGCTAAACGTATCATATATGATTCTGTCCAGCTCTCCTGTCAGGAACTCTTTTCCCTCCAGCCAGACCTGCATCTGTTCCGGTGGTGTCGTATCAATATAGAAGGCATGCTCGTAGACATCACTCCGATTCCCCGCCGCATCCTCGATCCAGTAGCTGAACCGGTATATATCATCCGGCTTCTGTGCGAAATCAATCCTCAGCGCCTGCAGCTGCTTCTGATAACTTTCATGGGAATAGGGTGTTTTATCCTTACAATACTCCAGATATTCTTCTGTTGTCCCAAAGCCGACTGTGACAGTTTTATCTTCCTGACCGGATGAAGAAATTAGTCTTGTATGAATGGTAATGGGTGCCCCATACTCTTCCTTTTGCACACATCCCTGTAAATAAGTCTTACAGTCTATTACAATGCTTGCTGGTAATGATCTGGCATGATACCACTCTTCTCCCTGATCATTGGTAATGATAGGCTCCATGGCTTCCGGCAGAGTCTGCTGTAAACGGATTTGTCTGCTGGCTATCTCCGATTCCAGTCCACACATGGATATCATCTTAAAGTAATATGTGCCATTTCGGTTCACAGCCTCTTCTTCCTGACTGTATGCACCTACTCCAAAGCCTGCCTCATCCATCTCCTGCCATTGCTTCTCTGCATATGGCTTCTGTCCTTTCTGTATCGCTTCCTGAACCTGATGAACGGGAACATACTGATAATACAGCTTATAAATTGCAGGATTATCCTGACGCTGCTGCATCTTATAATGCAGTGCCAGATTCGTCCAGTCCTCTACTCCCTGCTGTGGATTCTCCTTACTGTTCTTAGTCACCTGAAGGTCAAGCTTTGGAATCCTATTATCCACCACCAGCTGTATATACTGCTTATGCTGGTTGGCAAGATGATACTCTTCGCTGATGTTGCCGGCGGCATCCACTGCCCGCAGCCCGATTCCCTGATAGGTACCATTCTTCAGAGTCAGTCTGCATTCCTGCACCTTTGTATCGGTGTTGTCTTTTGCCAAAGGAAAAGCATGCCACGTCTGTCCTGCATCTGTGGTATACTCTACAAGCGCAATGCCACTCATCGTATCCTCATATGCTGCCTTAATCTCATAATATTCGCCCATATACCATACATCATCCGTAGAAGTCTCCTGATAACGCCTCCTGCCATTATCCTCTACTGCAGTCAACTGTGGCTTCTTCTGGTCGATTCCCATGGAAAAGGCAGGCATCTCACCAACGCCTTTTGTTGATGCATTCCTGTCCTTATGTGTCATCCACAAAACATGCTCTATCACCGGTTGGTCTGCCGTATACAGGATTTTCTCTTTTTTGCTGGCTACATTACCACTGCTCTGCCCCTGACAGTGCAATGTATCATAGTATTTTGCACCAGCATCTGTAAGTGATATGGTCACTGGTGCCTTTAACCAGGAATTGTGCTGCTTTAAATACTCCTGCCACTGTGTCAGTGTATAGACCTGTTCCCTGCCATCCCCGCTGTAATGAATACTATAATCCTCTTCTCTGATGCTGCTGTTCTTTACCTGAATCTGAACTGCACCACTCTCCACATCATAAGTAGGACTTTTCACCGCCTTGATTCCAATAGAAGTCTCACCCACGCCGGTTATCGTATAAGGCAGCCCGGATGCTATGTCTTCTTGCTGTAGTGGCTTTTTCTCCACAGATGCAACTGCCGGATCAGAAGTTCGAAGCTCATATTGTATCTGTGACAGTTCTTCCTCATCCATAACCTGTGTATCCTTTAATATCCCCTTATGCATCAGGATAAAAGGCATCTGATAATCCTGATTCCATGCCTTGCGATATTCCAGTTCCACGCTGGACTGCTCCGGCTTGATGTAAGCATTAGCTGCCTGCAATGTCAATTGACAGCTCTGCTTTGGCAGCATTTCATAGGGACAGTCTGTTCCGTTATACAGCACTGCCATTTCCAGTCGATACTGCTCACCCTTATGCAGTTTAGTGAAATTGCGCCAGCCTATTGGCAATACCGCATGATATGTCTTTTCTCCCGTCTCCTTGTTCCAGCCAAAAGGCAGTGTGTACTCTTTGACTGCACCGCTGCTCTCATGAATGATACGGTACTGCAATTTCAGCTTATCATCCTTCTGTAATAAATCTTCGTAATATGCACCCTCTTCCTGACTGATCTGTGCATGTAGTGCAAGCTCTCCATGAATCGGTATCGTCTTACTGGTCTGCCACTCCCGCTCCTCATCCAGTCTGAGCGTAATATCAGGTGTCACCTGAGCAATTACGACAGGAATAGCTACTTCCTGTGACTCTGTGAACCATTCACTCCCACCATATCTGACTCTTATCACTGCCGGAGCATCCTCTTTCGCTATACCGATGGCACGTATCTGTGTATCTGTTAATCGTAGTTTATCAGACGCATCATTCATGACTTCCAAATGCTCAGTATAAAGCACATTCTCTATCTGTAAATGGCTGGCAACATATTCAGCTACATCCAATGTATCACCATATCGCAGTGTAAGCTTCTCCCGAACATCCTGTAGCTCCTGGGAAAGCTTCTCTACCTCGACTTGAAATTGCTGCTTTATTTCACGCTCCTGCCATTCTTCTGTTTCCTCATCCCATATACATCCATACATAACAGTTGTTATTGAATATTCTCCTGGACTACTTACATGAAAAGGAAATTTCTGTTCTACATTTCCATCTTCTGTAAAAATATAACGCTCTGTCTGTGCTTCATCCTGACCGTCTACCCAAATCTCCACCTGTAATTCCTGATTGTCATTGACTTCTTCCCTGTAAAATCCTTCCAGAAAAATCTGATACTGTGCTTGATATGTTATGCTATTTTGTTCTGATTGATATTGCCGATCTATCAGAGTCAGTTCAATTCTCTCATCCCCACCAAGAACATAGCGAGGCGGCTCTGGTCTCGCTGGTTCCTCATTGGAGTCATCTTCTGCCGAGCCATCTGCTCCTGAGTCATTTGTATCGGAGTCGTTTTTCTCAAACTCATTTTCATCTGTAATGTCTTCTTTTAAATCATCTCCATCTGAATCGTCCTTTGTAGAATCTCCTTGATCTGAGTCATCTTCCTGCAAACCGTCCTCACCTGAAATCTCCTGATCCAATCGGTTCGATTCATCTAAATAATGTGGAAGATTCCCCTCTTCCACCGCTGTTACCTTCATCGGTATACATCCTGCCAAAAGTGTGGCTGCCGTCAGTATACACATAATTCTTCGTATTGTTTCTTTTTGTTCTCTTTTCATTCCTCATAATCCTATACTTTTTCTTGATCGCCGCGAGATCTGACTGTGCTAACCAAAATATTCTATTTTTTCAGGAATTACAATAGCTTTTACGAAGTGTTTATGTTTTAATGAAGGTTATTTTATATGTTTTATAGTTATCAGGGAATTTAATATATGTTCGTAAATAACAGACACCAAAAAGGGATACCGCATCTGTCATCTGCAGTATCCCTCTACTCGAACTGTTCTATTAATGATATCATGTTATCTTGTGTAACCTACCTTAAAGCTTGTATAGTACTCTTCTAACAGTTCCTTTAATGTCATCAATGCCTTCATAATGTTTACCTCCTTTAGTGGTTGTATGTTATTTCCTTTTGTTGATTTTAATATAGCATATTGTTTTTACTATGTGAAATATATATAATAAATGTACAACTATACCTTACAAGTATCGCAAAGGCAAAAAACATAGAAAGGGAAGATACTATGGAACTCAGACATATTCGCTATTTTCTGGCTGTTGCTTCAGAAATGAATTTCACCAGAGCAGCCCAGAAGCTGTGTATTGCCCAGCCACCTCTAAGCCGTCAGATTCAGGAGCTGGAAGAGGAACTGGGGGTAAAGCTTTTTGAGCGCCGTCCCCATGCCCTGCGTCTGACAGAAGAGGGCATGATTTTCAAGGAATATGCAACGCAGGTCATTAACCTGGTGAACAAATCCACAGAGGATATTAGAGAACGCAATCACGGTCTACAGGGTACTCTCTACCTCGCTTCGGTAGAAGGACATGCACCACGTCTGTATGCCCAATGGATTGCGGCTTTTCACAAGAAGAATCCCCATGTCCAGTACAGTCTGTGGAATGGGAATTCGGATGATGTCGTGCATCGTGTCATGAATGGGCTGTGTGATCTGGCTATTATTATAGAACCACACAACGCAGAAGGTGTAGAATCTCTTCCTGTCTATCAGGAGCCATGGGTTGCCATGATTCCCGCATCGAATCCCCTGAGTCAGAATCCATCACCTACCATTCGTGCCTGTGAATTACTGCCCTACGAGCTGTTTATTCCCTCCAGAACTTCCCGACTTGAAGAGATCAGCAAATGGTTTGGTCCGGATGCCAAGCCCATTGTCCGTGGACGTATCGCCCATCTGCTCAGTGCCTATGAACTGACCAGACTTGGTGTTGGAATTACGATTTATCCTGCATCGGCAGGGGATATTGCCAATCTGACTGACGTCTGCATCAAAGAAATCGTAGAACCCTCCAATACTGCCTCCTATATCCTCATCTGGAATAAGTACCGCCAGCTTTCTCACGTAGCAGAAGAGTTTCTCAACTTCATTAAAGAGCAGTAACTATTCAACCCACATTTCCAAAATCGCGTCTACGATGCTTTACTTTTGTTCATGTAGTTACATTTGCATGGCTTTGAATAGTTACAAAAAACATCGAACCTGCTTAATGGTTCGATGTCTTGTATATTGTACTCTGTATTTTGCTGACTGATATGTAACCGTCCATAAGGGCACTGATATCTGTACCCGCTGGCGCTTCAGTAATGGGAATGCCTGCAAGAGTCAGGCGTCTGCAATCCTCTGATATCTCTTCTGCATCATAGTGATCCAGAAAATACTGCGTTTTGGCAGGAACTGCATCCCACTGAATACCTTTATAATCTTCCAGGCTACAGCCTGGGAAATTCACATTCCATATCTCATGGGATGTAATGTCTTTAGTCAGAAGTTCTCTGGTCACCTCGCTCCAGTGCGCCTGCGTCACTGCATAATCTTCTTCCATATCCACGGAAAAGGCAATGGCTCTGATGCCTTTGCTGATTGCTTCCCAGGTAGCGCCTACTGTTCCTGAATAAGCGATCTCATATCCTACATTATATCCCTTATTAATACCGGAAAAGACGATATCCGGTAATTGGTCTTTCATCAGATATTCCACTGCAACCTTCACACAGTCAGCCGGTGTACCGCTCAGACTGTAGGCTTCCACACCTTCTACAGGAAAGTCTGCACGCTTTCTCAGCTGTAATTCTCCCCTGACCGTGATTCTCTGTGACATGGCGCTGCACTGTGCATCCGGTGCAACAACCCATACCTCACCGAATTCTTTCGCCAGGGCAGCCAGTCTGATAATCCCTGCTGCCTCAATACCATCATCATTTACTACCAAAATCCTCATACTGATTCCTATGCCTTTCCGCTGTTATACCTCATAGAAATTCTGAGGCTCTGGTTTCTGCGGTTCTTGTGCCTTTTGCTCCGGCTCTGCCTTCGTCTCTTCTTCCTTCTCTATTGCCTTTGGATGTACAGACTCTGTTCTGATCTGAATAAGAGGACCGCCGGTTCCGTTGATATAATCACCTGTAATCGTTACTTCACCAATATTGTCATCCTTGGGAATCTCATACATAATATCCAGCATGAATTCTTCTATAATGGCACGAAGCGCTCTGGCTCCGGTGTCTCTCTCCATTGCTTTCTCGGCAATAGCTTCCAGTGCACTGTCTTCAAAGTTAAGCTTCACCTCATCCAGAGCCAACAGCTTCTGATACTGCTTTAAAATAGCATTCTTAGGCTCTTTTAAAATCTTGATATAGCTTTCCTTAGTCAGGCTGTCCATTGGACAAATAATTGGCAGACGGCCAACAAATTCAGGAATCATACCAAACTTCTTAATATCCTCTACCGTAACTTTCTTCAAAATATCCTTCTCTTCGTCCATGCTGTCTTTTAACTGGGCATTGAAACCGATCGAGGTCTGTTTGCTCAGTCTCTGCTTGATGATCTCTTCCAGATCCGAGAAAGCACCACCACAGATAAAAAGAATATTTCTGGTATTAATAGTCGTCAAAGGCACCATGGCATTCTTACTGTTCGCACCTACGGGTACTTCCACGTCCGCACCCTCCAGAAGCTTGAGCATACCCTGCTGTACGGATTCACCACTGACATCTCTTGAAGTTGTATTCTTCTTCTTGGCAATCTTATCAATCTCATCAATAAATACAATGCCCCGCTCTGCACGGTCTACATCGTTATCAGCAGCAGCCAGCAGCTTGGAGATTACAGATTCGATATCATCACCAATATAGCCTGCCTCTGTCAAAGAAGTAGCATCTGCAATGGCAAGAGGTACATCTAATAACTTGGCAAGTGTCTTTACCAGATAAGTCTTACCACAACCGGTAGGACCCAGGAGCAAAATATTGGATTTCTCGATTTCGATATCATCCATTGTTCCTGTTGCAACTCTCTTGTAGTGATTGTATACAGCAACAGAGATTACCTTCTTGGCATAATCCTGCCCTACCACATAGTCATCCAGCTGTGCCTTGATACGATGTGGTGCAGGCAGATTCTTTACATCAAAGGCTGCATCTGCATTTTCCTTATGTTTTTTTCTCTTTAACTTCTGACGGTTTGGAATGCCACCATCGCCCTGTAAATCTGCAATATTTACAAAGCTGATATTCGGGAAGCGCTTGCTTTCCTTCTTATCATTATTCATATTACTGGTACTGTTCAAGAGTCCCTGATAATCGAACTGACTGACTGTATCCATTGTCTTGTGCATACAGTCTGAACATACGGAGATATGATTAGGCAGCTTGAACATTCTGCCTGCCTTACTCTCCGGTCTTCTACAGATGAAGCACACATCTTCATATTCTGTGTCCTTATCGTAGTCTTCCTCTGTTGTTTTCTCATCCTTTGTCTTTTCTTCGGATGTTTCATCAGACGATTCTTTGGAAGTTTCGTCCTCTTCTGATATATCTAAAATATCCAAATCATCTTTTCTATCCTGATCTGACATATATGTTACCATGCCTTTCTATTGATTTTTTGCACCCAGTGTAACACTGAATGTCTTTTCCTCATAATTGCCTGTACTCTGGCGCATTACGGTTACATCTACCGTAGAACCTGCTGCATAATATTCCAGCATTCCCTGTAGCTGGGACATGGTAGTGATTGTCTCCCCTTCAAAGGCAACAATAATATCGCCTTTTAGAATTCCCGCACTCTCAGCAGCTGAATTCTCCAATACCTGTGCTACATAGACACCCTTAGGCATATCGTACGTCGCTGATACATCGCTGGTCACATCTGTTCCTGAGATTCCAAGGAAGGAACGTTCGTTATCAGATACCTTTCTCTTCGTCTCATGCTGCATCAGTTCTTCAATTACAGGTTTTGCTGTGGTTATGGGAATTGCATAACCCATACCCTCTATCACATAATTTGCTATTTTATTCGAATTAATACCAATGACCTCTCCCTTGACATTCAGAAGCGCACCACCTGAATTACCCGGATTAATCGCTGCATCCGTCTGAATTAAATAACTGGTGTTATCATCTATTACTACCTCTCTGTTCAATGCACTGATGACACCTGTAGTAACAGATTGTCCATATCCAAGGGAATTACCAATGGCAATCGCCGGTTCTCCTACCTGTAAAGCATCAGAATCGCCCAATGTTGCAATCGCGATCTGTCCTCTGGTGCTCTCTTCAATATCATCCAGAAATACAGTGATCACAGCCAGGTCATTGCTGGAATCTGTGCCTTTTACATAAGCAAGCACCTCATGATCGTCAATAAACTGCACACTCAGTTCATCACAACCTTCAATTACATGATAATTCGTTACGATCAGCAGCTCATCATCCGTCTCACCGACAATAATGCCGGAACCGCTGGCTTCCTCCTGCGTAGTCTCACCATACCAGTCTGTACCGGAATACAGATTCGTAATGGACACAACACAAGGCATTGCTGTCTTCACCACTTCTGTCACATCAGTTACAACTGCGGTCACTGTCTGTGGCTCCATCTGTGGAATCTGTGTTACCTCGTTGGTTCCCTCTATATCAATATCTCTGGACTTTGGCTCAATTCCTGATGATTCACTGCTCTGTGAAGCACTTTCTGCTGACTGTGTCTTGCCAACACCTGCCTGCATATCTTCCATCTGTGAAGCCAGATCATCCATTTGTTCCTTGACCGAAGCAATCTTTGCCTGATTCACATCCAGTCCAGACAATTCATATACTACATACACACCAAGCCCTGCAAACAGACCAAATACAATACCGCTTACAATACTAAGCACCATTCTCTTGAATACAGGATGCTTCTTCTTTACCTTAGCCGGCTTCACCTTACCATAGTTCACAGTCTGATTTGCCGGACCGCCATACAGATTACTATACTGCTCTATCCTTGCATAAACAGGCTCTGCCTGCTGCTGTTGCCCATTCCCCTGCCGTGAATTATCCAGCTGACCATCCACCGATGCAGCTCCATCACTGTATACATTTCCATCCTGTCTGTTCTCGTTCTCTTCCATAGCTTTGTTTCCTCCTTAGAGTTCCCATACACTTTACACTTAGAATCTTCGTCAGTTCCCGAATCTAAGAGATCAAAAAATTCATTTTCCTGCGAAACGCCCATTTCAAGTAACAGAATTGTACCTGCCTTCATAATGCAACGCAGGCACAATTCGTCCCTTGCCACAACCTCACGTTTCGCAACAATCCCCTTACTCCACTGTTACGGATTTTGCCAGGTTTCTTGGCTTATCTACATCGCAGCCTTTTCCTACTGCTACATAATATCCAAACAGCTGAAGTGGAATAATCGCCAGTGAATTTGCAAAATATGCATTGGTCTTTGGAATATAGATTACATAATCTGCTGCTTTCTCAATCTCTGTATTACCTTCTGTTGTAACTGCCAGTACGAAAGCACCTCTCGCCTTAACCTCAACCATATTGCTCAGTGTCTTCTGGAAAAGAGCATCCTGTGTGGCAACTGCTGCTACCAGTGTTCCCTCTTCAATCAGGGAAATTGTACCATGCTTCAACTCACCTGCTGCATATGCTTCCGAATGAATATAGGAAATCTCCTTTAATTTCAGAGAGCCTTCCATGGAAATCGCATAATCAATACCTCTTCCAATGAAGAATACATCCTTCGCTCCCACATAACGGTTGGCAAATCTCTGGATTCTCTCTTTATTAGATAAAAGCATCTCAATCTGTGCAGGCAGACGTTTCAGATCTTCCAGAAGTTCCTGGAAAGTTGTCTCATCCAGCTTGCCTCTTACTTTGGCAAACTTCATAGCCAGCAGATATAATGCAATCAACTGTGCACTGTATGCCTTGGTTGTTGCTACTGCGATCTCAGGACCTGCCCATGTATACATGACATTGTCAGCTTCTCTGGCAATGGAACTTCCTACTACATTTACAATACCCAGTACCTTATGTCCCAGCTTCTGAGACTCACGAAGCGCTGCCAGTGTATCCGCAGTTTCTCCGGACTGACTGATAACGATGACCATAGTACCTTCTTCCAGAATCGGATTACGATAACGGAACTCACTTGCAACATCCACTTCTACCGGGATTCTTGCCAGACCTTCTATCACATACTTGGCTGTCACACCTGTATGATATGCAGAACCACAGGCAACGATAAAAATCTTACGGATTGCCTTGATCTCTTCATCTGACATATTCAACTCATCAATGACAATATCTCCATCTTTAATTCTTGGCATTAATGTATCTGTTACAGTCTTTGGCTGTTCGTACATTTCCTTTAACATGAAGTGCTCATAGCCGCCTTTTTCTGCTGCATCAGCATCCCACTCAATCGTAACAGGCTCTTTGGTGATCTCTTCTTCATCAATTGTATAGAACTGCATACCATCTGCACGAAGACGTACAATCTCCTGATTCTCGATAAAGTATACTTTTCTAGTATATTTGAGAATCGCCGGTACATCAGATGCAATGAAACAGCCATCTTCGTTCTGGCCAACGATCAAAGGACTGTCTTTACGTACTGCAAATATCTCATCCGGATGTTCCGTAAACATAATACCCAGTGCATAAGAGCCTTGTACTCTGTGCATAACTTTAAGAATCGCCTCTAATGGGTTGCCCTTATAGTAATAATCAATCAGATGTGCCACTACTTCTGTATCTGTATCAGAGACAAAATGATATCCCTTAGACTCCAGCTTGGCTTTCAGTGGCAGATAATTCTCTATAATACCGTTATGTACAACGGCAATCGTTCCCTGTTCATTATAGTGAGGATGGGAATTCACATCACTTGGTGCGCCATGAGTTGCCCATCTTGTATGTCCGATACCAACTGTTCCGGGCATAGTTGCTCCCGCATGTGTCAGTTCTTCCAATACCTTCAGTCTTCCTACAGCCTTGGTGATCTGAATCTTCTCACCATCAAAAACAGCCATACCTGCTGAGTCATAGCCTCTGTATTCCAGCTTCGCCAGACCTTCCAGAATGACAGGCGCTGCCTGCTGCTTACCAATATATCCAACAATTCCACACATAGTTTACTTTCCTCCTGTTATCTATTGCTGTTTCCAATAATTCCTGTTGCTAGTACATTTCATGATCATGCCCTGCCCCAGTGATTTATAATGTATTCCCATCTGATATCCTATATACTTAAAGCCACTCTGTACAATCAGATATGGAATCTGCTTTCTCATGCCAGCCTCTGCCAGATGTCTGGCGGTCTTCTTTACCAACTGTACTCCCTCACTCTTAGAGGACACTCCTGCGAATACTTCAGGGTGTTCTGCCTGTGATACACCAAGATCAAAATTTCTTCTAAACTGCTGCATACAGCTGTAATTATGGGAATGATAGACCTGTGCCTGCGCCTGATATGCAATGCAATAGCCTGCCTCCACAGCATGTCCCGCATATATCATATCTTCATTAAAGATCGCCCTTTTCTCAAATCCACCCAGCATATCGAAGATATTACGGTTATATGCTGCGCATACATTCGAGCAGAAAAAGGTCTTAATTCCAAGCTCGGCAATGTCGTCCTTTGATTTTATACGTGATTCTTCCGGGTAATTAAAGCTTCTGGTGTATTTCTCTATCTCCCTGCAGTCAGGAAGCGGAAGCTGTCTTGCATAGGCGGCAGCGACCTTGGGCTGCTGCAGTGCCTCTACCAGATGCCCGATCAGCGCTGTATCCGCCGGGATCGCATCCTGTGTCATACAGACGAAGATATCTGCATTAGAATATGCTGTTGCACGGTTTCTGGTCCTGCCATGGTCGAATTCCTTGCCTGAGATATGGTGCACTTCTATATTGTTGTATTTTTCAAGAAAGCCGGTGCCATAGAAGCGCTCGTCGAAATATTTCTCCTCTGTGTTCATGAGAATCAGCTTCTGTATGGGATAGTCCTGCTTCTCTATCATCTCGATCAGCTGCAGCACTCCCTTGGGAGGCTTATAGGTCAATACAATCACGTCTACTGTATGCTGCATGATATCTCTCCTTAAATCCGAAAAAGGGAGTCGTATAAGCGACTCCTTTATTCTTTACTTTATTGCCCCGAATAGTATACCCCTGTATCGCTTGCAATCTTGCTGCTACAGGTCTTTACTGTACTCGATGGCTCATAATCCTGCTCATCAAAGAACATCTGGTGAAGCAGTTTTACATTGTATTCCAAATCCTGTGGAATAACAACGCTCATCTTACGTACACGTCCTGTCTGTACACTTCCATCAAATGGGAAGGACGCAGTCTCACCAATGGTATAGCCTGTAATACCACCCAGAAGCTCAATGATCTCTGACAGATCAAGAGATGTTGCAATCTTCGGGAATACTGCATTTGCAATGTTGTTCAGGGTAGCAGGATTCAATGTCATTGCCTTCTTGGCTACCTTCTCAATAACAGTACGCTGTCTCTGTGTACGGGCAAAATCATTACCCACATAACGGATACGGCAGTAAGCTGTTGCCTGCAGACCATTCAGCTTCTGAAGACCTGCTGTAGTTACCGGAATATAATCAACACCTTCTGTTGCCACATAGTTCGGTTCACCCTTTGCATTGAGTGTACCATCCTGCTTACCTACCATACTGATCTGATAGCTGTTCAGGTGTGGAATCTCATTCTCCTGCACATCAATCTCGATACCGCCGACTGCATCAATTACATCAATCAGTCCATCAAAACCAATGGTTACAAAATCAGTAATATTCATATCCAGATTCATATTCAGCATGGCAATCGCCTGTTTCGGGCCGCCCTTTGCATAAGCAGAGTTTGCCTTATTATAGGTATCTGTACTTAAATTCAGATACGTATCACGAAGTATTGATATCATCTTAACTTCCTTCGTATCCTGATTAATGGAAGCAATGATGATCGTATCCGTTCTGGTACTCTTATCCAGCTCTCCATCACGGGAGTCCACACCGAAAAGTGCAATATTACGATAGCCCTTCATGGCACCGGTCTCTGTTGCTTCCTTGACCTGTTCATTAATCTCTACATCCTGGTCATCAATGGTAACAATCTGAATCTGGCGCGCCTTCATTACCCCCCAGAATACAACTAACAGAATCAGCAGGACAAAAATCTCTATAATAAACAAAACAATCTTCCTGCGCTTCTTCTTGGCAGCTTTCTGCGGGTTCACCGGCTTATGGTTTTTCTTTGGCTTGCCCTTGGAAGATGCCGGTCTTCTGTTACCGGCTGATGTACTGTGCTGTGACCTTCCCATCTCGTTCTCCGTCATTCTGCGTGTACCCTGACCAGCCTCTGAACGATATCCTGTCTGGGACTGGGTGGTACGGCGGGTTGTGCCCTGTGTCCCTGCCTGAGAAGGCCTGCGGGTACCCGGCTGTGCTGTTGTCTGCGGCGTTCTGCGGCTTCCTGACGGTGCTCCTGTCCGGGCAGAACGATGTGCAGAACCATTTGGTGCAGACTGAGAACTTCTGCGGGTCGTACCTGTAGTGCCTGTCTGGGCAGTGCGGCGGGGTGCTCCTGTATTGGATGCCTGACGGTATGCTGTATTGGATGACACACGTCTGCCATCCCCCTGTGCTGAACCCTGTCTGCCGGCAGGTCTTCGGTTGCTATCCTGATAACGATTATCTTCCATTCCGTATTTTCTCCTAATATGCGTTCTTATTTACAAATCCTTTGAAAAAGGTCAGAAACAGGATTTTCATGTCAAATCCCATTGTCCAATTCTCAATATAATACAAATCATATTCAATACGTTTACGAATCGAGGTATCTCCTCTGTATCCATTTACCTGTGCCCATCCGGTCAGTCCCGGACGAACCTGATGCTTTATCATATATCTTGGTATTTCTTCCTTGAACTTCTCTACCCAGAGTGGTCTCTCAGGTCTTGGGCCTATCAGGCTCATATCTCCCTTCAGTACATTGAAGAACTGCGGCATCTCGTCAATACTGGTCTTGCGCAGTATTCTGCCGATAGGGGTGACTCTTGGATCGTTCTTGGTCGTCCAGCCCTTCTTCTCTTCCTCTTCCTTCTGCACTTCCATGGTACGGAACTTGTACATCTGGAATGGCCTGTTATGAAGCCCCACCCTCTCCTGCTTATAGATTAGAGGTCCTCTGCTGGTCAGCTTGATTCCAATGACAGCAATCAGCATCAATGGGGAAAAGAGAATAATTGCCACAATTGCCCCAAACACATCCACAATACGCTTCATCAGCATATTCGCAGTATTGGTCAAAGGGACATGTCGTATATTAATGACTGCCAAGCCTCCCAGATCCTCCAGATACGGACTGCTGGGAATGACTCTGTTATAATCGGGAATGAACTTGGTATGCACACCGGATTTCTCACATATATTAACAATATCCTCCAGCCTGTCATAATCCTCCAGAGCCAGGGTAATACCAATCTCATCCATGTTGTTATCCGCAAGTATGGCAGAAAGCTGGTCAATCTCACCTATTACTTCCACACCTTTATATTTGGTTCCCTTAGGAATCCTGTCATCCAGAATGCCGCATACCACATAACCCCATTCCGGATTTTCTCTGATTTTATCAATATACTCCTCTCCTGCACGGGAATATCCCACCAGAAGGATATGCTTGATATTATATCCTTTTTTTCTAATATAGCGCAGCGCAAAACGTACGCACTTACGCATGAATATCTCCAGAACAATATTAATTCCAAAGAATACTGCAATCATACCTCTGGAGAAGTCCGGCAGCTTCACCGCATAGAGAAGCACCATGATGGCAAAAAGCCCCACGGTATTGGCCTTGATGATATTAAAAACCTCATACTTGGTCTTCGCCGTTCTCTTGGGTGTATACATGTCAAAGACATTATACAGGATCAGATACCCAGGTATTACAACAAACAATACCGAGAAGTAAATCTCCCTTGCCAGGACACCGGTACCCGGCTTCATCTCCACAACAGATCCGCCAAGCCACAGAAACCACGCCAGCAGATAGGATACCGTAATGACCAGTGCATCCAGAAGTACAAGCAATCTATTAAAATATTTTTGATTGTCCTTTATCAATTATATCACCTTTTGACTCGCTTTTGCACTACTAAATCCATATTCTACATTATTTCCTGTAAAAGTACAACTTTATTTTCGAAGCATGCGGATTATATTGCACCATAACGCGCATTGAACCCGTATATATGTCATGAGCCTTGACAGAGCAAAATGCACCTTCTGGCTGCGTCCTTTGGCACTTGCAGACAGCTTAAAGCCTTCTGCCACACCGGCTGCGTATTCCCTGCCCATTCCTTTTCGTATGAAGAAAAGCCATTTGACCAGGCAGCCCGCCAGCAGAAACGGCAGATTTATAAGAATCTGCAATAATGGCATATTCTTATAAACCAGATAGATACTGTTCCTGGCTGCCAGTTTTGTCTTGAACGCATTATATCTTGAACCGGAGGTTGCACTTCCTGCATGATACACGATCGCTGCCGGAGCAAAACGGTTCTGATACCCACATAACTGCGCACGATATCCTACATCAATATCCTCCAGATAAGCGAAATGGTTCACATCAAATAATCCCACTCTCTCAAAATATTCTCTTCTGTAGATTGCAGCGCCACCACATGCCGCAAAGATACGATCTTCCTTCTCGTACAACGCCGGAGCTTTACCTTTTCCTCTGGCAAAAGCCCATCCAAGCGCACAGTAGTAATCACCTGCATCATCCAGCTTCGTCATATCATGAAGTGATATCAGCTTGGCGCTGGCAGAGAAAATCCGTACATCCTTTTCTATTGCCTTTTCCAGCTCATGAATGAATGCCTTGTCAGCTCTCGTATCATTATTCAATAATATTACATAAGGTGTTGTACTTGCCTGTATTCCCTGATTCACAGCTTCACTGAATCCGGTATTTGTTTCATTGCAGATCAGCTTCACCTGTGGAAATTTCTCCTGCACAAGCTCCCTGCTGCCATCCGTGGAAGCATTGTCCACCATAATGACCTCAAATTGCGTCTGCGTTCCTGCATACAGGCTGTCCAGACAGTCTTCGATATAACGGATTCCATTGTAATTAGGAATCACCACGGTCGATTTCACCATATCGGCTCCTCCCATCAGATCTTGCGTACCGCCTCCGGATCCAGCAGAAGCCTTGCTCCTTTTGCCTGTAATTTATGACTGAGCTTCTTGTTGAGCCGCTCAAGCTGCTCCGGTGTCAGCTCCCTGATCCACTGCGGAAGCGGAGCCGATGTATGCGCTGTAAAAGTACATTCATATGGATGCCCTGTCACTTCCTCATATACGTCAAAATATGCCTTATTAACCTCAAGATTTCGAATATCCAGATAGGTCACATTCTGATACAGGTCCATACGGTTCATATAGCCTGCATATACCCTTGGCTGTCCCCTGTAGCATCCACTGGCGATCTTGCCCGCATGTACAACGAAGCCTCCCACTGCTGCAAGGTCTTCTCTGTGAATCAGCACATCATTGCGGTAGGCAATGCGATAAAAACCCAGATGCTTATTATGTCTGATATCTGCCTTCCAGCCCATGCGGAAGGTAAAATCAGCCAGTGCCTTTCTGCCTGCCTCATACGCATACATCTTGCTCTGTGGATTATCCGCCGTTGAGCCTTCATGGCATCTCCAGTGATACAGCACCTTAGGAACATGGCAGATATAATCCTCTACTCTTCCGGAATTGGAATTCTCCTTTTCCTTCAGCATCAGACTGCTCACAATACGAAGCACCAGATCATAATCCTGTGCGCCGTCATACTGCCTGCGTATCTGCAGTTTCTGAATCCAGGCAATCTCCACAACGCATAAATGACAGATATAATTATTGGTCAGAAGCAGGTCCAGGTTAAAGTCCTGCTTGATATGGGGATCATAGAAATGATTGCCCTGTGCGTCACATTTATCTTCATCAGAATAAAGCAGTACGGGCTTCTCTTTCCCCTCACTGACAGCTTCCGTAATCGCCCTTGCCATCTCATAAAGTGCATCCGGTGTCAGTATGTCATCATGATCCACCAATCCACAGTAATCACCTGTGGCATAGGCAAGCGCCTGATTGGTATTCTCTGAAATACCGCTATTCTCCTGTAGTCTGACATAATGGATTCTGGAATCCTCATACTGTGACATCACAGCAGAGACCTCCTGCGTTTCACTGCCATCTGCAAGAATCAGCTCCCAGTTGCCATAGGTCTGTGCCAGACAGCTCTCGATTAAATCTGTCAGATGATTTCTATGCGTCTCAAAAGCCGGTACAATAAGGGAAAAACTGATTGGTTCCAGAGTTCGGTCTTCTCTTTGGCGCTTCAATTCCTCTTCTTTTGGAGTCTCATACGTATAGTCTGCATAATATCTTGCAGTCATTCGCTCCCAGGCTGCAAGGGCAGCCTCCTTGTAACCGTTCTTTTTGCTGTAATTGATTGTTTTCTTAATATTCTGTACAATTGACATTTGTTAATCCTTTTTCTCCAGGAATATTTTTCTGGTAACGAAATTGTATACCATAACAATGGCAGTCGCAACTACCTTGGCAGCCGTATAAGCCAGATTATAATTCAACAGCCTCTGCAGCCATGCCACATTACCATAAACAGGTCCTACGCATATCCAGATGATCAGCTGATTCAGTCCCAGTCCAATGATACTTAATATGATAAAGATCACGAACTCTGCCTTACGGTTCATATCCTCTTTTCGTTCAAATACAAATTTAAAACTCAATATATAGTTCACAATAACGGAGATTGTGAAGCCTAAAGCTGATCCAGTCATGGAAGCCAGTTCAAAGAACTGTTCTCCGGCTGTATGCAGAATAATATTCAATACAATAATGCCAATCAGATAGTCAATAAAAAAGCAGACAAAGCCTACCACTCCAAATTTTAACATCTGCTCTATCAGTTTCTTCATAAGCGTAAACCTAAGCCTTTCCCATATCAAGATGGAATCGGAAAGTCAAACCTTCCGATTCCATCTGGTCTTTTCTCTTATTATGCCTCTATTCTTTAGTCTAATACAGCCTTTACTTCTGCTGTTAATGCTTCTACCTTATTCTGTGCGTCTTCCAGGCTTGTGCCCTTAACGCCCATGTAGAACTTGATCTTAGGCTCTGTACCTGAAGGTCTTGCGCAGCACCAGGAATCATTGGTCAGATCAAAGTAGAGAACGTTGGACTTAGGAAGTCCTGTAGGATATGTCTTGCCTGTTGCAAGCTCTGTGATCACATCCTTCTCATAGTCACGTACTCTGACTACATCCAGCTCACCGAACTTCTTAGGAGGATTGCTTCTAAGCTTGTCCATGATTGCTGCAATCTGCTTGGAACCATCAATGCCCTTTAAAGTGATGGCATACTGTGTTTCCTTATAGTAACCATACTTCTCATAGATTTCAAGCATCATATCATATAATGTCTTACCATGCTTCTTGCACCATGCAGCTACTTCACACAGACACATAACCGCAACAACTGCATCCTTGTCCCTTGCGTGAGTACCAGCCAGACAGCCATAGCTCTCTTCCAGACCAAATACATAGTTGTTGGAGCCTGTCTGCTCGAACAGCTTGATCTGCTCGCCGATATATTTGAAACCTGTCAGTACTTCGATTCTCTTTACACCATAAGCTTCTGTGATAGGAGCTGTCATATTGGTTGTAACGATAGTTGTTACAAGTGCCGGATTCTCAGGCATTGTACCTGTTGCAGTTCTTTCTCTTAAGATATATTCTGCAATGAGCATACCTGACATATTACCTGTAAAGGACTTGTATTCGCCGCTTGCTGTATCTAACGCATATACGCCAAGTCTGTCTGCATCAGGATCTGTAGCCAGGACGATATCTGCATTTTTCTCCTTTGCAAGCTTCAATGCATATGTAAATGCCTTAGGATCTTCAGGGTTAGGATAATCCAGAGTTGTGAACTTAGGGTCAGGATTCTCCTGTTCAGGTACTACGTATACGTTCTTGAAGCCAAGCTCAGAAAGGATTCTTCTGACAGGCTTGTTACCTGTACCGCATAATGGTGTATAAACGATCTTGATATCATCTGCTACTTCCTTAATGACATCAGGATGGATAATCTGTTTCTTAAGCTCTACCATGTAAGCATCATCGATTTCTTTGCCGATTACCTGATATAAGCCTGCATTGATAGCTTCCTGCTTGTCCATGGTCTTTACTGTATGATAATCTGTTACATTCTTAACTTCAGCAATGATTTCCTTATCCTTAGGAGCTGTGATCTGTGCGCCGTCCTCCCAGTATACCTTGTAACCATTGTATTCAGGTGGATTGTGGCTTGCTGTAATGACAATACCGGAGATACAACCTAATGTTCTCAATGCAAAGGACAATTCAGGAGTAGGTCTCAGTGATTCAAATACATATGCCTTAATGCCGTTAGCAGCCATACACAGTGCAGCTTCGTCAGCAAATTCAGGAGACATGAAACGGGAATCATATGCAATTGCAATGCCCTTCTTCTGTTCGTTTGCCTTGATAATATAATTGGCAAGACCCTGGGATGCCTTTCTGACTGTATAAATATTCATACGGTTAGTTCCTGCGCCTATGACACCTCTCAGACCGCCTGTACCAAATTCCAGTTCTTTATAGAAACGTTCTTCAATCTCTCCTTCATTGTTACGAATGGCGAGAAGCTCATCCTTCGTTGCCTGATCGAAATAATCGTCATTCAACCAGAAGTTAAATTCATCCATGTAGCTCATTTCAGTTTACCTCCATATTCTCTCATTCCAGCATGCACCTTGGCACATACCGGATTCTGGATTGTGAAAAAAATATTTTTCCAAGCCTATGATAATTAAATCAAAATTATGGTAATTTTTCAAGGAAATGTAGTAATTTAATCAAATTTAATCTATTTTTCATTGTTCAATTCTATCTCATCCGGCGTTTTTAAGGAATAATCGCTGTAATTTAATGAGAAATTCGGGTTGTAATATGGGTCTCCCCTGTCTATGACATCCTTCCATTTCGTTCTGAAATGCTCAGCTTCTTCATTATACCGCTGTGCCTTGGCTGCATCCTCAATATCACTGCCTCTTGATGCTGACTCATAATGATACAGCTCCGCAAAAGGTGTAAATACATTCAGATAGCCCTGTTCTCTCAGACGAAGGCAGAAATCCACATCATTGAGTGCGACCTTGAAGCTCTCATCCAGACCGCCCAGTTCCTCATACAGACTCTTTCTTACCATAAGGCAGGCGCCTGTAACTGCAGATACATTCTGTGCATAGCAGAGTCTGCCCATATACCCCAGATTATCATGGTTGATCTTATAGTGGGTATGACCGGCTGTCCTGTGCGCTCCCAGTCCGATTACGATTCCTGCATGCTGTATAGTCAGGTCTCCATAATAGAGCTTGGCTCCAACAGCCCCCACATCCGGACGCTGTGCATACATCAGCATATTCTCCATCCAGTTCATCGTAATGACCTGTGTATCATTATTCAAAAGCAGCAGATACTCGCCAGCTGCGAACTTCGCTCCATAATTATTGATCCTGGAGTAATTGAAATCCCCTTCATAGGTAACGACTTTGATTCTGTCGTTGCCCTCCAGTGTCTTATAATAATCAAAAGTCTGCTGCTCACTGCTGTTATTTTCTATGATAATGATCTCATAATTGTCATACGTAGAGCGCTCCTGAATTGACTGGATACATCTGCGCAGATCATCCAGATGGTCTTTATTGGGAATCAGAATGGATATCTTGTCTTCCTTTAATATCTCATATTTGATCTCAAATATCGTTTCAAATGCCCTGGTGCTCTTAATCTCAAAATTCTTAAAGCCACAACGAGTCAGGTGATCCGCCACAGCTCCCTTGGCAGCTGCAATTGCATAGGGCTTCGCACTGATATCGCTTGCTACGCTGCCCTTATGGGATCTCCAGTAATACATAAGCTTCGGCACATGCACGATGCACTTGGCATTGGAAGTCAGACGCAGTATCATATCATGATCCTGGCTGCCGTCAAACCCGCTTCGAAACAGCTCTGTTCCTTCCAGCAATTCTCTGGAAAAGACGCTGAAATGGCAGATATAATTATTGGCACGCAGATTATCAATGGAGAAATCAGGCTTAAAATGCAGTGTGATCATATTGTCGATGCTGTCGCCCTTGAAAGTCGTTTCATCGCAGTAAATATAGTCTGCACCCTGCTCGTTGATAACCTTCACATACTCGAATAAAACTGACGGATGCAGGATATCATCATGATCGAACAGACCAATGTATTCGCCTGTCGCCAGCTTATAACATTCATTAGTATTGCCGGCAATTCCCTCATTCTTTACAAGCTTGTGATATACAATTCTTTTGTCCTTTGCAGCATACTCCTGACAACGTGCTCCTACTTCTGTGTGCTCATCATCAGAACCATCTGCCAGACACAGCTCCCAGTTCTGATAAGTCTGATTCAGCACAGACTCTATCATCTCATTCAGGAATTGCAGTGGGGTATTATACAAAGGCACAAGAATGCTGATCTTCACCATGCGGTCAAACTTCGTATCACGCTGTCTTGCAGCCTCCTCTGGTGTCGGAAAGCTTGCTGTTCCATGGAGTTTTCTAGCCTCCTGCTCTCTTTTCTTCTGCCGAAGCTTTCTGGCAATTCCCTTAGGACCTCCCAGATTACGGAGCCTGCGATAATTGCGCAGTCCCCAGTGCATCGTCTGACGCAGAGGTTTGCTTGCTTTCCACATAGGGTTATTCTTGATTCTGTCCAACTGGAACTGCAGCGTATCTGCTTCATTCCTGGCATCTGCCAGTCTTCCTGCCAGAGAAGCACTTCTTGCCTTTTCCTGTTCGTATGCTTCCTTATAGTAAGAAGCCTCCTCCTGGGGCGTATTGTATTCTTTTTCCATGATTTTCTAATCCTCCTGCTGCCTGCATCTGTGCCAATATACCTATGGTATAGGAACCCCTGGGCAGCTTCTCTTTCTCAATCAGCGCATGTATGCCACACAGTGCGACTCTCTTCGTCCGTGCATCCTGTGCAAACAGTGACTCTACATCCTCTCTCAATTTCGGATAAAGCGGCACCTGATATACTTCTCCGCTTTCCTCATGCTTTAGCAAAAGCCATCTGGTCAGTAATGCATTATCGTGTTCTCTTAACACATACCAGCCCTCTATCTCTATGACATCCGTTGTCACTTCCACGCTGTCTATCTGCAGCATGGACTGGTTCTCACCTGTCAGCTTACGAATCCAGCGATTCTCATGTGCTTTGGGAAGCTTCTGACTTAACTGTGGCGTTACCATGTAATCACAGGGAAAACGATATTCACAGGAGTATTCCACATCCTTCTTCCACTGTACCAGATTCGGGCTGTAGAATGGGTCCTGATGAAGCAAATCCGGATGCTTCTGATAGAGCCGATCCAGCTCCTGCGCAAGACGCTGCTTCTTTGCCAGTGTATCATCCTGTCCTCTGCTCACTGATTCATGATGCAACAGCACAGCTTCATTGCACACTACCTGCAGATAACCCCGCTCATATAACCGGAAGCACAACTCCACATCATTATAAGCTACTGCAAGCTCTTCGTCAAAGCCCTGTATCTGTCTGAACTTCTCTCTGTTCAGCAAAAGACATGCTCCCGTGACTGCTATCATATTATAATTCACCAGATTATGTCCATGATACAGGCAGCCTTCATCCATAAGACCAGCCAGCTTATGTGCTGGACCAATTCCCATATTGGTAATGCCTGCATGCTGGATTCGCTCTCCAATCTCACCTTCAACCTGTGGATACAGTAGTCTGGCTCCCACAGCACCGATATGGAACTGTACCGCCAGCTCCATCATCTGATTCAGCCATTTTCCCTCGATAATCTCTACATCATCATTGAGAAATAACAGATATTTTCCCTTTGCCTCTTCTGCTCCCTGATTACACATTGCTGAGAAATTAAAAGGCTGTGGGCGATACAGGTAACGAAGATGTCTGCCATGCTTCTTTTGTAGCTCATTTATTTGGGAAGTTATCCACTGTCTGTTCTCTTCTGTGCTTCCATTATCCACAATTACCAGCTCGTACTGGGGATATTGCGTCTTTTCCAGTAATGTATGCAGACAACGTAATAACACCTGTACATTATCCTTACTGGGAATGATAATGGATACCAATGCTTCTTTTGTTATTTCTTTGCCATGGAACTGTCTCCACCAGTTCGTGTTGCGGATTCGTTTCCATTCCATATGCCATCCCGGCAGTTCTTCTATCCTCTCAGGGTTGCCATTGGTATAAAGTACTCTGGGAATGCGGCAGATATTCTGGCTCTGTCCTGAGGCATATACCATAAATTCATAAATACTGACACTTGTGTCTTTTTTTTGTCCAGTCTCCCAACACAGCTGCCTCCACATCCTGCGTGCCCAACCGGCTCTGACTGCGAAGATACTGCCATAATAGAAAAAGCTCCTAAGCGTATCCGGTGAATATTCCGGTTTGAACCAGGGCTGGCAGCGAAATCCCATCACATCTCCTGAAATCTCACTGTCTTCCTCCAGAATGCGCGTTTCAAAATAATCTTCATCCGCATACAGAATATCTGCCCCATTCCTCTGATAATATGCAAAGACTGCCTCTGTTCTGTCATCTGCAATGCCATCATCTCTTACAAAAATCCATAACTCACTGTCTGTATCATCTGCCTTGCCTCCAACATCAGAAGCTGCCGTTTGACCAGTACCTGTGATGCCACCTCTTTCAAGGCACTCTATCCAGGATTCCTCGCAGGACAAAAAGGGAAGCCGCACTACCTGCTTCCCTTTCTCCATGTCACATTCTGTATGCAATTCCTGCTCCTGCTTCTTCAGCCATTGCAGATATGGTCTTCGCTGCTCTTCACACAAAGCTTCGTAAGATTTCTCTTCCATGATTTCCGTCCTTATGTCCTGTTTTCCATTCTGAGACTCAACTCATTACTCGATTACCAGCTGCTTCTCGGCGCTTCGATACATCCTCTGTCTGGAACAGCTATCTTTTGCCGTCAGCCACAGATCATACGTGCCTGATGGCAGAGAGCCCTCATAAATCCAACAGCAGAAGCCAGTCATTTCCACGTTGGTCTCATCCGGCAGAATTGCCGCCACATCCTTACGATACCGCTTCATAATCGGCATTTCCCATACTTTGCCCTTTTCATTTACCAGCAGCAGCTTCATCTTATATCTCGCATTGTCCGCGCCTGGTATGTAAGCCCAGCCTTTGATCAGATAATATTCCTTACCCTGATTACCGGCACGCAGGAATTTCTCTTTGCCACAATCCTCTACCACGATCATGATTGCCTGATTAACACGCTTCATATTCGGCAGGGAACTGCCTTCTTTTACCTCATCACGATAACCGGTAAGATCTGCAAATTCATATCCCTCCAGCCAGCGTATCTCATACTCTGGTGCGCCTGTATTACGGATTGTTCCATTATACGGGTCCTGGGCATAGAGTCTTGGATGTCTCCTGTACAGAACATCCTTCTCCTCCATGAGACGCTTGAATTTACCCTCATCCTGCATATCATCACCACGACTGAGTGATTCATGATGATACAGCACAACATCATTACGCTGTACGTTACATAAGCCTTTTTCACACAACCTGAAACACAGGTCTACATCATTATAGGCTACTCTAAGTCCTTCGTAGAGCCCGCCTAATGCTCTATATACCTTAGTCCGTATCAGAAGGCATGCCGCTGTCACACCGATCATATCGTAGACCAGCTTATTTCTGCCATAATAATAGGACTGCGTATCATCCAGTCCCTTGAGCTTATGCCCCGGTCCTGATATGGTATTGGTCACACCTGCATGCTGGATCAGCGTAGAATTCGGATACAGAAGCTTCGCCCCTACTGCTCCTACATGGCGAAGAGAAGCCTGTCCTACCATTCTATCCAGCCAGTCCGCACAGTCTGCCAGTACTTCCATGTCGTCATTTAACAGCAACAGATATTCTCCACCGGCTTTTTTCGCGCCGAGATTACACATCACAGAGAAGTTGAAATCCATTGGCTCATACAGATAGATGAAAGCACATTCTTCCTGGAAATTCTGTAATGCCATACGAGCCTGTGCTGAACTGCCATTATCTACTACAATAATTTCATAATTAGGATACGTGGTATGTTCATATACAGAACGGATACACTGCTTCAATATCTCCACATTATCCTTGGATGGAATAATGATGCTGACTAAGGGTGATTGCTGTACTTCATAAACAGGATATGAGATTCCTGTCTTGTCATTTACGGCCATCCTGCCCTGTAAGCCCCGTCTCTCCATCGCCAGCTCACGTATGAAATCATACTCAGTTCCCACGCCGATCAAATCAAGCGTACTCATAACCTGTGCTTCCACAGTATCTCTATCTGTTCCTTTCCAGAATTTATGGAAAAGAATCTTCTCTATGTGTCCGGCTCTCCTGCCCTGCTCTGTGACTTTCAACACAAAATCATAGATATTGAGTCTGTAATCATCCATACCGAGCCATTTCAGCTCTGCAAAAGCCGTTCTTCTGACAGCAAACACATTACCAAAATACAGGTAAGAGAACAGCGTATCCGGCGACCACATGGGTTTCACCCAGGGAGCCATGCGATGCTTGAGTTCATTATCCGGCTCGGCATCTTCTCCCTCCGGTAAATACCAGATATCCTCATCTCCATATACCACATTGATATCCTGATGACTGTCAAAATACTCTATGACCTCGCGAAAAGCATGGGGCGAAATCTTACCATCACCAGATACGAACAGAATAATATCTTTCTTCAGATCATCCAGCGAGAAATCTTCCCCACACTGTTCCATATAGACTACCGACAGGAACGGATAAGACTCTTCTTCCTTAGAATCCGTACGCTCCGTCTCCCGGATCCACATAAGATAGGGATCTGTCTGACAATGCAGTGCATTGCGGTATTCCTCTATGCAGTCCTGATATAATTTGTCCTGTATTGCTTTCTTGATTCTGTTGATCATATCAGACTCCTTCTCAAATCAATCTCCCATCTATTATTCTAGTGGAAGAAACGTTTCAATCCGTTTTCCTTCGGTGTTACAGCCTCAATCAGTCTTGCTGTAAGGCTTGCAGGAAGTTCTACAACCTCCAGTGTCACATCCAGTCTGTCTGCACCTTCACAGACAAAGACCAGATTCGGGTCTTCTGTGTCAAATATGACACAGTTCTCATTTGCCCAGACGCCATTTACTGTCATGTTGCCCTTTGCAAAATGCTGCTCTCCTGCTGCAATGTCTTTTACTGTGACTGCACAGCGGTAGGAGCATGGATCGATTCTGACCTGCTTTACTCCCTTAGGCACATCTACTGTGAAATGCACATCCTTTTCCTCTGTAAAGCAATCATGGATCAGTATGGAATTCTCCTGACTGAAGCCTTCCCCATAGTCATAGAAAACCTGGGACACATACTTTGCAGCCGCATATACACAATATGCTTCCATTCCCGATAGTTCATATGCCTTGAAGCCAATCAGCTCACGCATGGCGCTGACGGATGCTCTGTCACCTGTCACATAATGCTGGAAATCCTGCTCATCCTGAATCGCCTGCTGCTTCTCTTCTTCCGTTAAATGCAGGACATCCTGCATCAGAAGTTCTTCACAGGCTTTTCTGCCCTCTCCACCCAGCAGATAATTATAAAAGGCACGGAATGCAATGTCTTTTGCCGGAACTGTTCTGTCAAAAGTCCATTCATAGTCGATGACATGCCAAGTGTCTCCATCCACCAGAATATTCGGGAAAATAAAATCTATATTGCTGATATTGGCATCTTCATTATATGACAGCCAGTGCATATATTCTTCAATTAGTTTACGAAAGCCCTCTGCGTCCTGTTCATCCAGTCTCTCATCCAGCAATTCTTCCAGTGTCCTGCCCTGACAGAATGGGAAAACGATGCTCTGTGGAGTTCTCTTACATTCATTCATCCGGATCTTCGTTCCCTCATATCGTTTGGACAGTGCTTCATACGCCTGATAGGTATGCACAATATGGGCATTGGCTTCCTTATCATTTGGCTGCTTCTCCACCAGGAATGTACCCGCCGCACTCTTGTGAATCAGGGTTCTGATTGCCCAGGCTTTCGCCCTGTCATTAGAGAACTTGGCATAGACAGTCTGCGGTTTCTTACCAATCAACAGAAGATAAGAATTGGAGAATAAAGGAAATTCCCCTTCCTCTATTACCTGGTCAAATACCTGCTTCTCATCGAAAAGCAATACTCTGTCTCTGTCAAAATTACGAAGATTGTTAGACAGTTCGCCCTTCTTTGGCATATATTCATCTGAATAAACCGTTGTCGGGAATTTATAATCCGGGTATGGATAATAAAAGGCATACTCGTTGATTCCTGTCTTATGAAGAATCTCTTCCAGACCTCTTCTGGTAAAGGTTCTGGCAACGCCGCCTGTATGATATCCCTCAATACCTGTAAAATAAGTGCCCAGATGGTCTTCTCTGCAGCCTGCCCAGTATTTCAGTCCAAATTTGTTTTCAATGGCAATAACCAGTCTGCCGCTGTCTTTTCTATGGCGGTTACAGATACTCATAAAGTCCTCATAGGGTGTCTCTCCACCAATATAGGCGCGTCCATATTCAAATACGCCAATCAGCAGGACATAATCATAGTCGCAGGACAGGTGTGGCTCAATGTCCTTAAAGTTACCTACCATAATGGTAATGTTACCCTGCTTCTTATTACGGTATGCATTGACCAGGCTTCTCTTCTTTGACAGGTCAATACAAGTCACACTGCCTACACGTTTCGCCAATGCACCTGTGATAGCGCCACAGCCTGAACCGATCTCCAGTACTCTATCTGTCTTCTTAAAGGGCAGCCAGTCTATGATATTGGTCCGAAAAGGTGAGAGGTGGTAGAAGAATGGCCAGCTCTTTCTCTCTTCGATGATTTTGGGGAATTCTTCTTCCTCATGCTCCATGGCAACCTGAAGCAGTTCATCTTCTATATCTCCATCGGAGTAATGGTCTTCTCCGGGATAGTATGTCATATCCAATACAACATTTCCTATTTTCTCTGTCATGGAACTCTCCTTTGCATTTGATGATTCCTGTAAAAGTTGGGGTTGGTGAGTGGGACGAATTGTGCGGACTTACTCAGCATCCTTTACGATGACTTTGGAATCCATGTCGTAGAATCCGACTGTGTTCTTGTCGGAGATAACGGTCAGGTCAAGGGCATCGTAGAGTCTGTGGTATACCTGGAAATCGTTGCCGTCGTAGCCTGTGACACCGAAGGACAGCAGGTATTCTCCGCCTTGCAGGGACATTTTCTGGGTAAAGGTGATGTCTTTTACTGCGCCTGCTTTTACGGATTCCAGAAAGGTTTTTTCAAACATGGTGTTGGTGCCGGTGATTTCTGTGCCTTTTACTGTCTTGATGGAAAAAGCAAAGATTGGTGCGGGCAGATCTGCCATGAAGCGCACTTTCATATGAATCGTAAACTCCGAACCCTTGATAATGGATTTGGACTCTGTACCACGGTCATCTGTCATGTAGAACTGTTCAATGACTGCTTCCTTTGTACCATATTCCAATAACTTGGAGGTGTCCTGTTTGGCAGCCTTTTTCTGCACAGCAACCTGAATCTGTTCATCATTGAGCAGGCTGCTCTCTGACTTGGACTCCGGCAATTCATACTGTCCTACCAGTACACGCTTGTAATCATCTATCATTTCTTTGGGAGAGCCTTCTCCCAGCTTAACGCCCTGATTGAGAAGCACTACTCTGTCGCAATACTTGGATACACTGCTCAAATCATGACTTACGAAGATGATGGTCTTGCCCATCTTCTTGAACTCTTCAAATTTATGATAGCATTTTGCCTGGAAGAATACATCTCCTACGGACAATGCCTCGTCAACAATCAGGATCTCCGGATCAATATTAATCGCTACGGAGAAAGCCAGACGCACGAACATACCGCTGGAATAGGTCTTCACCGGCTGTTTCACGTAATCGCCGATATCTGCAAAATCCAGAATATCCTGCATGCGGCTCTCTATCTCCTGTTCTGTGAAACCGTTCATGGTGCCATTGAGGTAGATATTTTCAATACCTGTATATTCCATGTTAAATCCGGCTCCAAGCTCCAGTAATGCCTGGATTCTGCCGTTTACTGTAAGCGTACCGCCTGTCGGATTCAATACACCTGTTATAATCTTTAGAATCGTGGATTTGCCGGAACCATTCGTGCCGATAATTCCCACACATTCTCCTTTTTTTACCTGAAAAGAAACATCGGAAAGAGCAAAATGTTCCCGATATTTCTTCTTTTTCGTCAAACCAAGCGCCTCTACCATTCGGTCCATTGGCTTGTCATAGAGCTTATATACTTTACTGATATGGTCAACTGCTATTGCAATTTCTTCCTGTTTCTGTTCCATTCTATCCCTCACTAAATTAATGGTAATAGGTGACTATAATACATCTGCGAAATGTACTTTCAGGCGTCTGAATATCAGCGCACCGATACCAAAGAATACGGCTGTCACAATCCAGAAATACATCGTAGAATAGAAATCTTCCCAGAACCACTGATGTTCAAACATAGCACTTCTGTACCCATTCACAATATAGAAAAGAGGATTGATCTTCAATATCCGCTGTACAATTTCCGGCACAGATTCAATCTGCCACAGAATCGGGGTTGCCCACATGCCAACCTGTAATCCAATATTGATAAGCTGTGTCAGATCCCTGAAGAATATGACAATCGCACAGGTAGAATAACTGACTGCCAATACGAACATAAACAGACTGAAGCTGTAATATATAATCTGAATCAGATAGATGCTAGGGCTGTATCCCATCGCAAAATACACGACCAGCATGAAACATACAAAGAAGCAGTGCGTAAATGTTGCGCCAATGATCTTAATGATAGGAATGATACTGATCTTAAATACTACCTTTTTCACCAGATAGGCATATTCCAATAACGCTGTTGTTCCGTTATTAATCGCTTCTGTGAAATAGAACCAGGGCACAAGTCCTGCAGTCAGCCAGATTACATAGGGCACCTGCAAAGTGCCTGCCATCAGTTCAATCTTGCTGGACATGATGTAGTCAAATACGAACCAGTACAGAAGCACCGTAACAACAGGCTGTACAAATGCCCAGATGCGTCCAAAATAAGAACCTGCGTATCTGGTCTTAAAGTCGTTCTTAGCCAGCTTCCAGATCAGCTTCCTGGACTGCCACAGTTCTACCGGCAATGTTACTAATCTGTCATAGAAACGATAAAATACCAGCATTGCTGCCACGATAACAACACAGGCTATGATTTTTTTTACATTTTCCTCATGTGGATCAGCCAGTGGATTGTGATGCACGACCAGAATCACCATCATAATCAGAGCCACCAGCGTTACCACTATGATATTTCTCGTCTTAGGATTTCTTGTCTTGGAATTTCTTGTCTTCATGTAATGCTACCTATCTCTTGAACTCTTTGATACCGCCCCACTTGGTGTCCTTATCGGACAGTGTAAGCTCCATCCCTTCCGGGATTGGCCATTCTACACCGATATCAGGATCGCTCCAGAGAAGCCCTCCCTCATCATTTGGATGATAGAAATCTGTGCACTTATAGCAGAATTCAGCATAATCGGATAATACCAGGAAACCATGTGCAAAATTCTTTGGAATAAAGAACTGCTTCTTGTTCTCTTCGGAAAGGAGCACACCGAACCACTTACCGTAAGTCTTGGAGCCTTCTCTCAAATCAACAGCAACATCATATACTTCACCCTTGATCACACGAACCAGCTTGTCCTGTGGGAACTGCTTCTGGAAATGTAATCCGCGCAGTACGCCTTTCTTGGAGGCTGACTGATTGTCCTGTACGAATACCTGGTCAATTCCTGCTTCCTTAAAATCGTTGTAATTATAGGTTTCCATGAAATAACCTCTGTTATCCCCGAAAACGGTAGGTGTGATAATCTTTAATCCTTCTATTTCGCATGTTTCAACTGTAATCTTTCCCATGATTCTTCTCCCATTTTTATTCTCAATTTGTCCTGCTTCGCAGCTTTCCTTTTGCTCATGTGGTTACCTCGCTATATAAATTGCGTCTGATATGCCTGTAAACACGCATATCAGCCTCAATTTGCATA
>MNTL01000004.1:0-122378 GCA_001916965.1 Roseburia sp. CAG:10041_57 | reverse complement strand
GCAGCTTTCCTTTTGCTCATGTGGTTACCTCGCTATATAAATTGCGTCTGATATGCCTGTAAACACGCATATCAGCCTCAATTTGCATAGCTCTGAATATAACTCACGTTTAAGTCTACCCGTCCTTCGATACCTGCTACACTACCGCTGGAGGTATATTGCCACATATCGTAGCGTCCTTCATACTGTGGAGTCTGGCGGTACTCAGCCAGCCATATTTTATACGCATCCAAATCTTCTGCATGCAGATTGTTTCTATACCAGTTACAGCTTGCATATACACCAGCCTGATAGCCCGCATTCTCGATGGTTCTACAGAAAGATTCGCACACCATGGTTCTGGTATCTGCATCCAGTCCATCCGCACGTCCATTGCCGCCTGCGCCTTCTGTATCAATAAATACCGGATAGTCCAGTGTCTCACCGCCAAGCAAAGTAACTACCATACTGGCTTCTTCCACTGCTTCTACCATAGTCGTAGCCTGTGTAAAGAAATAGATACCTACCTTAACACCGGCTTTCTTTGCATTCTGCAGATTCTGCCAGAAATAAGGGTCTTCAATCAGCCAGCCTGAACTGGAACCACGGTAGCCACAACGGATGATTGCATAATCTACGCCCTCTGCTTTCACCACATCCCAGTCAATCCCGCCATTCCATTTGGACACATCAATTCCAAGCTCTATTGGCTTGTCCTGACTATCCGTATCCAGAAGTGCTGTATACTGGCTGTCATCTCCATCTACTTCATCAGATTCTGTATCTTCTATAGAAGCATCTACCTCTGACTCAGAGCGAATCAGATAGGATATATCCTCTATCGGCATATAGGAAACCATTGCTTTTACACGCACATCCAGAGATGGAGAAGTACAGGTGTATTCTCCTGCATCAGCCAGAGTGATCTCATATTCTCCCGGACGTACACCTGATATATAGATCATACCATCTTCATCTGTATCCTGATAGTTTCCCAGATCACCTACGGATAAGACAAACGGATATCCTTCTACCGTCTTACCTTCAGCATCCACTACCTTGATACGTATGTCTTTTTCCACAGAGGTAGCCAACAATGTCACATCTGTATCACTCTCGGTCTGTGTTCCATCTTCCATTGCTTTCTCATATGTATTTTTTTCATGATCAAAGAACGTTTCATCCTGTAAAAAGGCTGACAAATCAGCGCCTTTTACCATGCCGTCTTCTTCCAGCGCCCCTTCAGTTTCTGTCGTCTGCTCCTGCTTGGCTGTACTGCCGGTCGATACAAAACGTTCATAATTGAACACTACAATAACAGCTGCCACAAGAACCATGCTTCCCAGCATCGCCAGTATTGTAAGTCTCTTGATTTTAGAGTCCATTCGCAACCTCTACCAGGTATTTGCCATATTCTGTCTTCATCAGTGGTTTAGCCAGTTCCAGTAACTGCTCTTTGGAAATATAACCGCACTTGAATGCAATCTCTTCAATACAGGAAATATATAATCCCTGTCTCTTCTGGAAAGCACATACGAAATCTGCTGCATCCAGAAGCGCATCATGATTACCTGTATCCAGCCATGCAAAGCCTCTTCCCATGGTCTCTACAGTCAGAGTACCTCTTCTTAAATACTCATTGTTAATGCTGGTAATCTCGATTTCTCCTCTTGCAGATGGTTTTACATTCTTGGCAATTTCCACTACATCATTGTCGTAGAAGTATAAACCAGGAACTGCATAGTTGCTCTTTGGATGCTCTGGCTTTTCCTCGATGGAAATAGCCTTACCATTCTCATCAAATTCTACAACACCGTACTCTCTTGGATCTCTTACATAGTAACCAAAGATTGTAGCGCCGCTCTCCTTGGCAGCTACTTTACGAAGTAACTTGGAGAAGCTCTGTCCATAGAAAATATTATCTCCCAGTACCAGTGCCACGCTGTCTGTTCCAATAAACTTCTCTCCAATGATAAAGGCATCTGCCAATCCTCTTGGCTGCTCCTGTACTGCATACTCTATATGGAGTCCAAGCTGCTCACCAGTTCCGAATAATTCCTGGAATACCGGCAGATCTCTTGGTGTAGAGATAATCAGAATATCTCTGATTCCTGCTAACATCAGTGTCGATAATGGGTAATAGATCATAGGCTTATCATATACCGGCATGATCTGTTTGGAAATAGCTTTGGTCAAAGGGTACAGTCTGGTTCCTGAACCACCTGCTAAAATAATACCTTTCATTGTTCATCCTCCCTGTTATTTGTTGCTTTTCACTCTTTTTTCAGTAACTCCGGACACGTCAAATGGGAACGCGCTGTTGTAACTAAACAACATTCACGTCCCCGTTATCCTCATACTTTATTGATACATTTCTGCGTAGTACTTCTGATAGTCACCGCTGGTAACATGTTCCATCCAGTCTTCATGGTCAAAATACCATTTGATTGTCTGTCTGATACCGTCTTTGAACATGGTCTCCGGCTCCCAGCCGATCTCCGCCTTGATCTTGTCCGGTGCAATGGCATATCTTCTGTCGTGTCCCTTACGGTCTGCCACATAAGTAATCAGATCCTTGGATACCAGCTTCTTTCTTGGGTCAGAATCCGGAAGCATTTCCTGTAAGGTCTCGATGATGATTTCGATAATCTCAATATTCTGTTTCTCATTATGCCCGCCTACATTGTAGGTCTCGAAGAGTCTTCCCTTCTCCTGTACCATATCAATAGCCTTGGCATGATCTTCCACATAGAGCCAGTCACGGACATTCTTGCCATCCCCATATACCGGAAGCTTCTTGCCATGAAGTGCGTTGTTAATAATCAATGGAATCAGCTTCTCCGGGAACTGATAAGGTCCGTAGTTATTGGAACAGTTTGTAATGTTCGCCGGGAACTTGTAGGTATCCATGTATGCCTTTACCAGCATATCTGAGGATGCCTTGCTTGCTGAATATGGGCTATGAGGCGCATAAGGTGTTGTCTCATAGAAATATTCTCCGTCATTCTCCAGTGAACCATATACTTCATCAGTAGAAACATGTAAGAACTTCTTGCCTTCCTTGAAAGTACCATCAGGTTGCTCCCATGCAGCCTTTGCACAGTTAAGCATAACTGCGGTTCCCAGTACATTGGTCTGTACGAATACTTCCGGGTTTCTGATACTTCTGTCTACATGGCTCTCTGCTGCGAAATGTACCACTCTGTCTATATCATTCTCTGCGAAAATCTTAGCGATTGCTTCTTTATCTGTGATATCTGCCTTAATAAAAGTATAATTGCTTCTGCTCTCAATATCCTTCAAATTCTCCAGATTACCTGCATAAGTCAGTGCATCCACATTGATGATCCTGATGTCATCCCCATACTTTTTGAACATATAGTGAATGTAATTAGAACCGATGAATCCCGCACCGCCTGTTACTAAATAAGTTTTCATTCAGAATTTTCCTCCGTAAATTTACTATATACTAACGCCCATTTTATCCCGAAAAGGAAAAAATTGCAAGCTAATAGGCAAGATAGCTTAAATTCAAGTCTACTTTGCCATTGATTCCGCTGATCGTACCCTTGCTGGAATACTGCCACATATCATATCTGCCACTGTACGTAGGTGCTGCTGCATACTGTGCAAGCCATATCCTGTAATTACCCACAGAACCCATACTAAGCTTTGTTTCAAACCAGGACTTGGAGGCATAGATACCCGCCTGATAACCTGCACTCTGTACGGTCTGGCAAAAGGCATTGACAACTGCGGTTCTGGTAGCCACATCTATTTTATCTGCCCTGCCACCGCTGGACTCTGTATCAATGAAGATAGGATAAGTCAGCTTATACCCCTTAGCCAGACTGACTGCCAGGGAAGCTTCCTTGACTGCCTCCACTTCATTGATTGCCTGTGAAAAGACATAGATACCGACTTTCAATCCAGCTGCGGTTGCACCCTTAATATTGCTCTGGAAGTTCTGATCTGTAATCAGTGCACCCGATGAAGAACCACGATAACCGCAACGGATAATGACATAATCTACACCGGAACTCTTTACTGCATTCCAGTCAATCTTACCATTATGTCTTGAAATATCAATACCGAACTTGGAACCATTAACAGATGTCTGAATTGCCCCATCACTGCCAAAATTGTAAGTAACACCCTGTATGATCTGTGTTCCTGTTACCGCCTTACCGCTCTTATCATAGAAGTAAGTCTTACCGTTAATAGTCTGCCATCCTGTATACGCATATTGTCCCTCAGTCTTCATATAAAATTCACTGGCTGTGAAATAATCTGCATAAACAGCTTCTCTGTAGGAGCCATCTGCATTCTTTACATAGAGCTGATTGCCGTTTTTGTCCTTCAGCTTTGTTGTCGTGTCATTCATGGCATCACTGTTGACTGTTACGACACAGGTAGCTGTCAGATTCTTACCTGAGGCATCCTTCTCCTTCGTGGTTGCCGTAATCTTGGCACTGCCGGCCTTTAAGCCTGTTACTACACCTTTTTCATCAACCGTTGCAACCGTCTTATCTGAAGTAGTCCATGTAACACCATTATCAGACTTATAATTGGTTACCGTAGCCACCAGCGTTGTATTCTTGTTCACACCGATCCATGCTTCTGTCCTGTCAAGTGCAAGAGTCAGTGCCGCAGCTGCATTGATCGTGATTTCTGTAGAAGCCTTAATTGTCAGATCATTTCCATCTGAGTCTTTCACTCCTGTGACCTGACCTGTAATAGTTACTTTACCAGCCTTCACACCAGTTACTGTACCATTGTTATCTACTGTAGCAATGGCTTTATCAGAACTGCTCCAGCTTATCGTAGGGAAACCATCTGTCTTAGTCTCTGTGCCACCATTGTTCATGGTATATACAAGCTTGGAGGGCTTTACTGTCACCGTCTGACCTACACTACAAGCATCTGCTGATCTTGTGATTTCCAGTGTACCTGATGAAATTGCAACCGCTTTAACCTGAACTGTACAGGTTGCAGAACCTGTGTCGGTTGTCTCAGTGGATTCCACCTTAGAATCCTGTTCTTTCTTTACTGTTTCTTTGTATACATACACTGTTTCTCCGGATTCATCTGTAGTTTTTTCGCATTTAGCTGCCTTCTCTGGAGAATCCTGTTCTAATTTTTCATACTCTTCCTGTGTGTATTTTTCTGTCTTAGTCTCCTCAATCGGTTCCTGTGGTGTCTTCGTAGTAGTAACTGTCTTTCTCGTCACCGTATAGGTAATTGTCGCCGTTCCTGCTGATTTGGCAGTGACCTTGCCGCCATCTACTGTTGCTACATCTGTATTGGAAGATTCCCATTTTGTAGTATAAGTATACTCCTTCGTTACATTATCTTTTTCTTCTTTGGAATCTGTAAAAGATGTTCCTGTCAGTGTCTCACTGCTGCCGACATACAACTTATCTATACTGCCCTTATTCAGGGTAACGCTTAAGCCATCGAAAAGATAGATGCCTGTTCCTAATCTCGATGAAACAGACGGATCCTGAATCAATGACTTATCCACAGGCAGATAGCTCTCCGTTCCGCCAATCAAAGTTTTGGAAGACTCTACCCACTCTACTGTATCTGTCAGCTTTACTTCTTCTTTCGCAGCATCTGCCTTCTGCGTATCTTCTGCTGCCACATTGACCTGTGCTTCAGATTTTACTTCATCCTGCACATTGATAACTACGAACTCTACTTTGTCCTTGACCGTGACCTGTTGTGCCGTAGCCGGGAACTTATACTTATCTGTAGATGTGATGACCGCCTCGAATTTACCAGCCTTGATATTATCCGCATAGATAATACCATCCATGTCCTCATCTACCAGCACCAGCTTCTTTCCCTGGGAACTTGTCAGGGTTACTTCAAATGCAGTTCCTGTAATCAGCTGTCCTGTAGCCGCATTGGTGAATCGGATCTTCAAGTCCTTTTCAACAGATTCAAAATTTACACTGACCTGTACATTTTCTTCATCGGACGATTCTGTGGTGTATACTACGTCCTCTATCTCCATAGAACTGTCTTCTGCTGCATTCAATCTTGCATCTGCCATTGCCAGCAAGCCACTCTCGCCAACAATGCCGACCCTGCTCAGTTCTGTTCCTACAGGAACGATTGCCTGGATCTGCTCATCTATATTCTTACTTGCAAGCACCATACTGCCCGCTACAATAGCACCAATCAGCAATACTACCCCCGTACAGACAAGGATTACATCAAACGGTGTCAGGTTATGTACAAACTCCCGAATCACTTCTGTCGTAGCCGACCAGTCAAAAGACTTTCTGCCATGAGACTTATTCTTATTATGATGGTTCTTTGGTTGATGTCCACCAGCTGCTGCATCCGTTGGTGCATAACCGGTATCATATGCATCCTCGTCCCATTCTTCCTCTTCATAGGACTCTTCTTCATAATAATCTTCATACTCATCTTCCGCATCTGTAAATGCTATCGTATTGTCATCATACGCAGACTGATCCTCATATTCTGTTTCTTCTATATATTCAACTTCCTCTGTATATTGATTTTCTTCATTATATCCAGATTCCTCAGTATAACCAGAAGCCATTGCCTGCTGCTCTGTATTTTCTACCTCAGCATCATATTCAGATGTGTATTCTACATCTTCTTCATATCCTTGAGCATACTCATCATTCCCGGCTTCATCCATGTATTCAGATTCATTCTCATAATATGCCTCATCTGAGTACTCTGCATCATCCTCATATCCTTCTTCATCCGCATATTGTGCTTCATCTGCATACTCGTAATCTTCTTCTATATAATCGCTATCTTCATAATATGCCCCTTCATCATCTTCCGGTGCATACTCCTGATCCTCGTATTCTTCCTCTTCATAATAATCATCATATTCTTTTATTCTTTTATCACCCTTGCGGGCAGGTTTTCTTTTATTCGTGCCAAATAATCCAAATGTCTTTTTTTTCTTCATGCCTTACTCGTCCTTGGACACCCTCCTGTTCTTTCTAATGTACTCTCGGAGTCTTCTAAATGAAGCATTCTGAGATAGATTTTCGATATACAATGACATTTTCGCAGTGCGTACATGGTATGTACGACAAGAAAATGGAAGCAGTATATCGGAAATGTAGCCATAATGCTTCGTTTGAAGAAGATTCCGAGAGTACATTCTAATCAATTGTTATACATACCCTTTAGTATAGCAAATTACATAATTGAATACAATAAAAAACACAAATTAACCACTTATTGCCAGATTCTTCTCTAGGAATAAAACACCGCAATGCCTGCCATAATACATACAATGCCCGCTATTCTTCTCTTCGTCAGTTTCTCTTTGAAAAAGCCAAAGCTCAGAAGCGGTACTAACACATTGCCCAAGGACTCTATCACAGGGCCATTCTTATACTCCACTCCACCGTATGCCCACAGGCTGATCAACATAGAACAGACCAAAAGCCCATATCCACTGATGACCCATATGTTCAAATACTCACGAATCGGTGACTCATATGTCTTCATTGCACTTTTCTTCAACAATATCTGGGAAAAGGAAGCCACAGTAACACTAAGGAACATTGCTGCCAAATACGGATTGATCATTGTTCTGCCTCCTTATCTGTATTGACCAGTACAATACCCACCAGTACAATAGCTACTCCCACTATATTCCTTATCGTTATCCTGTCATGGAAGAACAGAACAGCCCAGATCATTGACCACAGAATTGCCATTGCACGATTGGCATATGCAACTGACAATTCAAATTTCTTGATCATTTGCTGCCATAGCAATGCATAAATTCCCAATAGTATAAATTCCAATCCGAAAAAGAGTAAAAATAACAAGTGTTCTTCTTTGTGTCCTGATGCTGCTTTTGCCATAACACTTGATATTGTATATATAATTACCACAGCCTGCAGCTGCAATATATTTTTCCATTTCACATTTTTCATATAACCATGACCTTTCTGATCACACTATGCACATTTCTATGCACATTTCTATACACATTCTTTTAGCACATCGTTTTTGCAATAAATGCACTTGGACACAAATCATGCACATGTTCATTATCTTGACCTGTCCTCAGGCAGAATATCTTCTTCATCCAACAAATCCTGATCCCGAAGTACCTCATAATAATTATAATCCATATAAATATAGTAGCCACTTACCAGACCTTTATAAATGTAATTCTGTTCTTCCATACTTCCCTTCATAGGCTTCACAGAAGACAGCACTACATACGTACAATGCTCCTCTCTGGCACACTGGGCAATCTCCTGCGCATCATACTCTTCTGCTTCCATGGCATCATATAATGCATTTGAGAAATTCCACTGGGTTTCCACGATATTTCTGCCATATGGTGTGAAGATATCTGCTGAATACTGTCGGATAAAAGGTAACAGTTCAGCCGGTATTGCTGCAATTGGCTTATATTTTTCCATTTTCAGTGCATCTGCCACATCAATCACTACCTGCGGCATATGATACGCATTCACAGCTTTAAAATGCAATGTATTCGTAAAATAGAATTTGCCATTCATGCAGATGACCAATACTGTAAGAATGCATACCAGCACACGGCTGATGCGCTTTTTAAAATGGCTGACAGCCCTGACAGCACTATAGCAGACCAAAATCCCTATCGGAATTGACCAGAATACACGATAATAGATCTCTGCATCTACTTTCATTCCAATCCATGCATAGAGTGGACAACAGAATAACACCGTAATCGCTGTCACAAAATATACAAACACTGTTTTGATACGCTTGTCCCTCTCCGTAATCCACAGAAAAATCAGCGCAACCAGAAACAGCAGAATTAAAAAGCGATTGTTATTATATAAAATGATATCTTCTATCAACGTAGTAAATGCCGTTTTCATATCACTAATCAGCCTTTCTTCTTTATTTCGCCATCAGATAACAGACGGCAAAAATAAAGCACGGAATACAACATGCCCCCATCTGCAGCAATATCCTGATACTATGTTTTCTCCAGGCAAGCAGCAGCGCAGCTACACCTACCAATGTAGGAATCAGCATAAAAGCCACACTGGTTGCAAAGACCGCTGAAATGATGACTGCACAGAATAACATCCAGATTCCCCTCTGTGGATGTTCATCTGCCAGATATAAAAAGCACAGGAAAAGCGCAGGCAGGACAATTCCTGCCATAAGACCTTTCCCCTGCCAGGTTCTAGTCATGGCAAAGGTCTCCGCTGTATACAATGAAATATTTCCAAAAGCATACCAGATAGTCATGAAAATCATAAACAACGGCCTATACTCTTCTTTCTTAGGGAACAGTCTTCTGGCAATCTGCCCATATACACAATACATCAACAATAACCACACTGCACTCAGTACACTATGTGCTATCACCGCCGGGTGTATGCCACTCAGCCTCGACAGCCACGCCTGATAAACCGGTGTCGGTGACAAGGCATGACGTCCATCCAGCGGATACAGGTATCCTGTGTAATTATCCCGCAGATACATGGTATCAAAGGTGTCTGTCACCACCGCCGTTGCAATATAATAGGCATCATCACCATCATAATACTCCCAAAAGACAGCCACGAACATCTGCGCTGCGATAAGCAAAAATACGACAATCCAGCCAATTTTACAGGATAATGTCCGGTTTTTTATTCCTTTTATCTGCCCGGCAAGCTCCCCAAGAACCCTTCCGCCTCTCCATAAAGAAATTCCAAGCAATACACATACAAGAAATGTGTATACTACCACTACCAATGTAAAACTCTGTTCTAATAAAATAAAGGGAACGGCTACCACCTCAAACACAGCAAAGCTTATGAACCAACCGCAAATATAAGCCATTGCGGGAGTTCTTTGAAGCTTATTCATATGCTTGATTGGAATCATTCCCAGAATAAGGGGCACTGCCAGCACAAGAACCAGCAGAATCCCCCAATGAATTATCTGCACGATAACTTATTCTCCTTCATTACATTTCTTCTGATACTTCTTATAAAGCAGAGAAGCAATTACACCTGTTATTATACCTATCAGCATTCCACAAAGTACATCTGTGGGATAATGCGCTGCATTATATAGTCTGGAAAACGCAATCAGTGCCGATGCCACAATTGCCGTCACCCCATACCTTGCAGGCATACACATTAGCATTACGGTTGCCACGGCAAAGGCTGAACCCGTATGGCCGGAAGGAAATGAAAAATCCGTTGGTAAAGAGCCTAATAAATGCAAATCTTCTAAAACATAGAAAGGTCTAGTCCTCTGTACATTCGGTTTAATCAACAGGTTGACAATTGTAAATTCCACTGCCAATGAACCAAATGCTGTAATGCCCACTTTACGATATCTTGTCCACAATAACAGTACAATTACACCAATAATAGCCAATATACCATGATCATTGATTTTGGACACATATGGCATTATATGATCCAGCCATTCTGTTCTTAGATTCTCCTGTATCCACAACAGAATTCCCGCTTCTGCCTGATTCAAATTCTCCATTATACACGCCACTTTCTTCTTTTATTTTTGACTAAAGTATAAAGATAGTTCTGCAGCGATATGTTCCCCTAATACAATATTACCATTATCATTTGGATGCAGGCCATCATGCAAATAATAATCACTGGATTCCTGCGTACTGCAATCCATAAAGCCCTGCTTATACAGGTCAATTATATGAAAACCGAACTCTTTTGCTATTTTTCTCTGTACATCAAGATAATCATTCAGTGTAGGCTGTGTCGTAATATCAGAATATGTAGCATTTGATGTTTTCCCTACGTTATACATCATGACAAAGAATATCTGTTTATCACTATAATATCTCTGTAACTGATTCATGAAAGCCCTGACTGCTCCACAATACCCCGCTGTGCTAAGCTTATCATCCGCATTGCCAAATCTCTTGCCCGCTGATGCAGACAGATAATCATTTACACCTGCAAAGACTACAATAATATCCGAATTCACATTCGTGACATTTCCAAAATCATCATTCAGAGAATAATCTTCTCCACCATAATTTCCAAACATTCTGCCCCCCTTACCATGATTCAACACATTGGCAAAGTGCAGGTAAGAATTCACATAAGTTACATAGCTTACTCGATTACCATTCTGATCTACTGCCGCAGTTACACCTTCTGTAATGCTGTCTCCAATGAAAACAATATTGGTTCCCGCAAAATTGTATGCATTATTCGCCAGAATCTGTCTGTCCATTTGATTGATTTTTGTTGTCTTATCCTTTGAATTAGGCAGGCTGAATAACAATTCTCTTGCCTCTGCGAAATTAGCCTGCTGTTGTTTTCTGGCTTCTTTCTCTCCTTCTGTCAATCCTGCTGCTTCATTCGGGTGCTCATAAGAAGGACTCTGAGACTCAGTGGTGTTCTCTGTTTCCGTTGTTGACATTTGTTCTTCTGTCTGCTGTGCCTGCGTCTGTTGAGTCTCTGTTTCCTGCGTCTGAGTCTGTTCCTGCGAAGTCTCCGCCTCAGAGAATATCTCTTCTGCTTCCACCGTTGATGCCGGTGTCTGCTGCACTTCTTTTGTGCAAGCTGTTGTCATAATCATACATCCAGCCAGTATAACTGCTGCTAGTTTCTTTTTCATAATATCCTTGCTCCTCTAAATTCTGATCTGTTTCAGGCATGCCGCTTCCGCATAACGATTCTGAGACATATAAAAATCAGCCAATTCCCCTCTTCTTGTATCAAACATTTCATTTCCGGACATCAGGTTACCCGGATGAAACATCAATTCCAGCTGGGTCTCTTTGCGTTTTGCATACCCCCTGTAAGCAGGCAACAAAGCCTGTACTGTTTCATATCTCATATCACAGGTGTAGAAAATACCAAAGAAAACCGGTGCTGTAATTCCCTTCTTCCTTAAAATGCACCTGGCATGTCCTTCCCCTGTTTTTAATATAAGCCATTTAATCCAATTTACCATTGGAATCCTGTATGGTTTATCCTTCGCCATCATGACAGGTGATAGCGGATCTATCGGAACCCGTATCTCTTTTACATTGATATCAGTCTCTTCCAACACCTCCATCAGCACATCAAACACTATGGGAATCATATGATAATGCTGATGCGAATCCACTCCTGTAATATCATAATCACATTTATCAGTGACTGCCTTCAACTGTGCTGTAATCTCACACTTAAGCTGTTGTTTAAGTGTCTCCCTTTTCTTTCCATGCAGCAGATAATTCCATAACCATAGCTTTACAAAAGAACAGTAAAACATTCCCTGTCCATCTACCAGCAGCTTCACCTGATCTGCCCCGGCTGCCGGTCTTCCCTCCACCAGATTTATATGAAGCACTCTTCTGATCTGATGTTTTGGGTCTGCCTCGTCCAATAACTTCCTGCATTCCACAAGAGCCGGTGAATTGGGCAATACGCTGATGCTGTTCAGCACACCCTGTTTATAACAATCCAGAATCCTCTCAGACTGTTCAGGTGTCACTCCATAATCATCTGCATGGAACCATATGTGTCCTTCTTCATTATTCACGCTATTTTGATCCCTTTCTCCCCAGTACAATAAATACTGTCTTAAATAGAATTTTAATGTCTAACAATAAACTCCAGTTATCAATATACTCTAAATCCAGCTTGACGATCTCTTCAAAATCCTGAATATCGCTTCTTCCACTCACCTGCCACATACCGGTCAATCCCGGTGTGATACTCATACGGCGTCTGTAATAACCGTTGTACTGTTCAAATTCATCCTCTGTCGGCGGTCTGGTTCCTACAAGGCTCATATCGCCTACCAGAATATTAAAAAACTGCGGCGTTTCATCTATACTTGTCTTTCGGATAAATTTACCAACCTTCGTAATTCTTGGGTCATCTTCCATTTTGAACATCAGACCCTTGATCTCGTTCTGTGCTTCCAGCTCTTTCTTTCTCGCTTCCGCATCTGTATACATAGAGCGGAATTTCCATATTTTGAACCTTCTGCCGTTCTTACCAATTCTGGTCTGGGAGAAGAATACGGGTCCCGGTGAATCAATTTTAATTGCAAGTGCCACAAAAGGCGTAATCAGTAGCGTCAATACACAGCCTATCAGAGAACCGATGATATCCATCAATCTTTTAACCAACAGTCTTCTGGAATCCTGAGATTGAAGAGAAAAGGAAATAACTGAATATCCCGCCAGCTGCTGTACGTATGTATTGGGATTTGCTTTGCTGAACAAATCAACACGATAATGGCATACAAGCCCCATTTCTTCAAAACGATGTACCATTTCCCGTATTTCTGCCGGTTCCACACCAGGTAAAGACAGGAAGACTTCATCCACCATCATCTGACAGACTACATCATACACATTCTCCATAGAAGCAACAACTGGTATCCCCGCTATTTTAGCTCCTACCATATCTATATCATACACAGCTGCAGCCGTAATATCATAATCCCAGGCTTTCTCCTGCTGCAAAGTCTCCAATACATCCTTCGCTGTTATCTCTCTGGTCAGTACGAACATCTTCGTACTGTTTACACTTTTACGGTAATAATCCAGCATATATCTACGGTAAACTATATGTGCTATAAATGTAATTACCGTATTAATGATCGCAAAGATCAGATATACCAGACGAGAGAACTCATATGCCTGCTGTGTCAGATATAATATCAGAACCAATCCCACAACAATAATTCCCGTATAGCGGATGGTATAATACAGCTCTCGTATATTACTTCTTTCAAAGAACCATCGATTACCATCCAAAAAAAGTGTATACATCAAGCATAAAATCAAAATATACGCTCCTATCATGGAATGATAGTCTCTGGGGTACGCTTCCTGCGCAATCAAATGAAATCTGATAAATAATGACAGATAATATGAAACTGATACACATACCATATCAATTAATAAGATACTGTATGTCTCTATCATATTGTTCTTTCTTCTTATATTCTCCATATTGCTCCCTCATATATTCATGGATACTGTACTTTCTGAATTATAACATACCTATACAGGCGTTGCAATCAACAGTATAAAAGAAAAGAATGGTCATACCAGTCTGCACTGATATAACCATCCTTATACTTTTATTTGAATTTATCCATCATTTTAAGGATTTCTTCCAGTTGTTCTTCTCTTCGTTCATTTCCCTTACAGGCTTCATTGATCAAAGATAAATAATAACCTCTCTCATCCATGAAGAATCCCGGCTTGCAATCTGTCTGTTCATAAATATGTAATAACAATTCTGCATCAGGTTTGATATCTTCCTGCTCCAACAAACGATATTTTTTAATATTTACGCCAATGCAATTTGCCATGTTAATCTGAAAAATATCATTGTATGCCTTTCGTAATCTGACCCATCTGGTATCTTTCTGTCCATCGATACCTGTCCACAGTTTCAACAGATCTCCACCGATTCCCTGTGGCACACCGCCGTCCTGTTCCCATTGTTCCCAGGCCCATTCACACAGTTTCATAAAACTGACAAACTGTTTTTCATCTTCTACATGTGTCAACTGTTCCAGACATGGAAGTAATTTCTGCTTAGACTCTCCCAGAATCAACGCATCTATATCATAGCCCTTCATCTGCAGCACATACAAATTGTCAAAAGAAATCTTAATCTTACCTGATTCTACCTTACTATACTGACTCTGTGTCATCTTGAACTGTTTTGCCAGATCATTCTGACGCAAATTACATTCTTTTCTGTACGCAGCAAGCCTCTTGACTATCGCTTCATAATCCATGTTGCACTATCACCATCCTCATTCGAATTGTTATGTCTATACTTTCAAATACTTCTACTCTTTTATTTTACAATAAGATGCAATAATGTCATGTGCCTATTTTTGAATATAGTGTTGAAATAATAAAGTTGGGGCAAAATCATCACTTTTGTCCCAACTTTTATTTTATTTCTCTTTCAGTGTATTAATCATATCAATCATTTCTGCGGCTTCCTTCTCAGAAATACGTTCTTCTCCGGCGAAAGCTGCCATAAACTTACTCAGACTGTTCTGGAATTTTGTCTTTACAAAATCCCTGCACTCAATATGCTCCAGATCTGCGCGAGTATACTTAGCTTCAACAATCCCTCTTCTTCTCACGATTACGCCTTTCTCCTCAAGGCGAATCAATAAAGTGTTAAGTGTCTGGCGTTTCCATTCCTTCCCCTTATTCTCAGTGAAGTAATCCATGATCTCGCCTGTTTTCACCGGACGGTTGTTCGTCCACAAGAAATCCATGATCTGCTCTTCTGTCCTTGATAATTCATACTTCATAATAAAATCCCACTCTCTGTATAATTTTTTATCCTCATTGCGTTACTTGCCCATAACAGAAATCCTTAAACTCCCATATTGAGCACATATCCAGCCCTTACGTTGCAATTATACATTTTTATTATGATTTTCTCAATACCATTTGTTGCATTTTTTTGACAATTATTAGCATAATATTGATAAAGTGTTGTGTATACAGTGTACAATAATTACTATTTATTCATTGTCTTCCCTGGATAACACATCCCAGAAATAATACCTTGGACGTCTTTTCGTCTCCATATAGTTTCGCCCTACATATTCTCCAATGATTCCCAGAGCTAACAAAATCGCTCCTCCAAGCAGCCATATAGATGCCAGAATAGATGACCATCCACTTACTGTCGTTCCAAAATAATGCTCATAAAATACGTGCACAATCATGCAAAATCCCATAATCAGTGCCGCTACTCCCATCATAAACACCATTCTGATTGGCTTAATACTAAAAGACGTAATGCCATCTACTCCAAGTGTCAACATCTTAGATAATGAATACTTGGATTCTCCCTGCATACGCGGAAAGACATCGAAATGTACCACCGAAGTCTTTAACCCGATATCAGGAATAATGCCTCTCAGGAACAAATTCACTTCTTCGTACTCAGAAAGTGCATCCAGTGCCTTTGCACTCATCAATCTGTAATCGGCAGAATTTTCATATATATTACATCCGAGAAAATGCATTAATTTATAGAAAATCGTAGCTGTTGACTTTTTAAAGAAAGAGTCTGTATTCCTAGAATTACGAACACCAAATACAATCTCATTCCCTGCATAATATTCCTTGATAAACCGATCCAGTGCTTCAATATCCTGCTGCAGATCTGCATCAATCGTAATTACAAAATCACAATATTTTCTGGCATACATCATGCCTGCCAAAATAGCATTCTGATGTCCCCTGTTATGAGCAAATCTAAGCCCTATCACTTTCTCTTCTTTCTGAAATAAGGACTGTATGATCTGCCATGTCTTATCTTTAGAGCCATCATCTACAAATACAATCCTGCTTTCCTCGGATATCAGTCCTTTAGTTGTCAGGTCCTCCAATTTCTTTATCAGTGAATGTGCTGATGTCTCTAATGCTTCTTCTTCATTATAGCAGGGTACTACAATATATAGCTTTCCCTGCTTTTTGCTTCTGTCTGTTTCTTCAAATATTTCTATCTTGTCCAATTTTATATGTCCTCTCGTTACTTTTTATCCATTCGTGTAAGACATATGAATTTCACATTGGATGTAAAATACCGTCTCCATAAACGCTTCGGATCCTGTAGCAGGCGATACAGCCACTCTAACGACATTCTCTGCATCCACCGAGGGGCGCGCTTAATATAACCAGCCAGATAATCAAAGCCGGCTCCTACGCCAATCAGCACTCCCTGTAGTTGTCCCATATGCTGATACATCCATTCTTCCTGCTTCGGTGCGCCGAGACCTATCCATATAAAATCCGGTCTGGCTTCATTGATCTTAGCCACAATCTGTGCATCTTCCTGTGGTGTTAATGCCCGAAATGGCGGTGCATACATACCCGCTATTTGAATTCCCGGGTAATCCCTCTCCAAAACCTCTTTCATAGACTGCAGAGTCTCTTCTGTTGCACCATAAAAGTAATGCCGATATCCCTTTTCCTTAGATATAGCAAACAATTCCAGCATCAGATCCGGTCCTGTCACCCTCTGTGCCTGCTTATATCCCTTTCTCCTGCTGTAACTTGATAGAGGAGCTCCATCAGGCAGTGCCATGGCGGCACCGTTCTGTATCTTACGATATTCTTCATTTTCATAAGACATCACCGTGGTGTGTACATTAGAAACACAAATGTACTTACCACGTAAATCATCCAGATGCCCGGCGATATATTTGATTGTATCCGACATATTGGTAACATTTATATTTGTCTTCAATATCTCACAATGCTGCAGCTCTTCCATTATTTATCCTTTACTCTATCTGTGATTTATAAACCAGTATGCACTATTACGTGCAGTCCAATTGATTATAGCATTATTGATATAAAGTAGTCAATTCAGGGAATCAACATATGATCGCAATAATATATGTTAAACCATTTTACTGCCCCTATCAGTGTATATTGCCGTGCTATTTCCTCTGGCAGAACATCTTCCAGATTTACGCCATCTACAACTGCCAGGACATTTTTATCTCCATAAAATGCTCCCTGATTAGATGCCTGATAAGTACATATCTGTGTCTGCAGCTGTTGTTCTGCCGATGAGAAGCATCCATATTTTTTACTATGATCAATTCCCCTGCATAGTGCTGTGGTATCCTGGTCATCTATGAAAATTACCGATTCCACATCCAGCGTATCCAGGTAATCGCATATAGTAACAGCATAATCGTTATTATGCAGACTGCCTAATACGGTTCTATTGTTTCCAACTATAATAACCAGCAAAAAGGCAAGAAAGCCACAACAGAATGCCCCATGCTGATACTTATGCATTTTCTTAAAATAGAATTCACACCGATATCCACAGAGAATCAACAGCGGAATTATCATGATAATGTAATACCGATATTGCATGACATCACTACCATATCGGGTATCGTATATCGTAACAATGAATAAATTCACCAGGCAAATATATGTTAACAGATTATTTAATAAGTCCTGTTTCTGTGTGAAATTCAGTTTTCTTGTTCCACTTAAAATACATGCAAGCAACACAATACAAAAAATAAATTTCACACACAGTACAATTCCCTGCATGGACATTCCTGATACATTCATTGAGGGTAATGCTCCTAATACCTGAAAAAATCCTACAACGTTTGCACAAAGGTTCTTCCAGAATTCTGCTGCCAAAGTAATATTCAGGTTATACTTGGATGTACTGGGATATAATTCCTTATACTTCATAAATCCAATCAGGAAAATTCCACCGGAATATAGCAAAAGACAACTCAACCTAATCCATTTAGGCCTCGTGAACTTATTACATATTCCTGTATACATTACTCCCATAATGATAGGGAAAATGCCACATACAATCGTATATATTCCCGTTGAAAGCGATGTACTATACAATAAAATTGTATAAGTTACAAGCGTAGCAATAAATTCCCCTCTTTCTTTCCTGTCTTTGAAATCGAATTTCATTATTTGGAATACCAAGAGAATTAATACCAATGGCACTAATGTCTTTACTGTATATTGAGATGCCTGATAGAACATCATGTTAAAATAGTCCAACATTCCTACTGCCCACGGCGTAAAGGTCAAAATCAGCACACTAAATATCCATCTGAGAGAAATGTCATTTAATTTCATAATTCTATAAATCACCCAGAAATAAAGTAAAATAAATATGCCATTTGCCAATCCCATTGCCAGGAACATATCATGTGTCACATAATAAAGCGGCACTGCAAACAAAAATGCGGAATCCAACTCCAGTGTAGTCGTATGATTCCAATCAGGTAGATTCAAAGTACCATTATCAATGACTTCCATAAAGTGATAAATAGCGGAGGCAGCATCTGCATTAATCAGTGTTCTTGTGTCTCTTAAATTGTAAAATAAAAGTAAAAAAATCTGAATACATAACAAGCATCCTAAAACCCCTGCCAGTATTCTATCCAAAGTAAATTTTTCTATCACAACTTTATCCCTTTTAAAATAACATCCGGCAATTATGTCGGATGTATTGTGTTCTGTTTACTGTCCAATTACGTCTGTATACACCAATGCATATGCTGTTGAAATGTAATCTGTCGTAAACGTTACTGTAGCATCATCCGCATCTTCATCAGCAAGCATATTGATTACTCCATTTCCCAGCTGAATTAAAGTAAATCGTCTGCCTGGATACTGATATGCTGCCGGCACTGCCATAGTATACTGCATTGGGGAAGCTGTATGCCTCACAACTCCCTGCCTATTGCTCATGGACATATTATAAGATGCCACATACTGATTATCCCCAATTACCAATGAAAAAGCTTCCATAGCAGCTACACCCTGCTGTCTGCAATTTATAGTCAAGCTTCCTACTTCCTGTCCATAACTATTTGCCATCGTTAATTTACTGGAACAGTCAATCAACGGATAATCCTTATTATGTGCAGTACTTAGTGCATCACTCGGGTAAAGATTCTTCAGTGTTCCACCTGCATCCTGCTGTGCCAGACCAATCATATAATAATTATCCAGGATGAATCGATACGAAGTATACTGCTTCATCATAGGAATCATACTGTCTAAAGTATTGTATGGAATGTTACCGATGTCTTTACTTACCATATCCATTCCCTGAATATTAAACTGACATTCCTCATACAGACCACCAAAAGCCGTTGCATCTTCTATATAGATATTAACAGGCATTGTAACTTGTCTCACTGTCTTCAAATTAGAAAATGCTTCCGCACCAACAGCTGTAATTCCCCTATAAAACACAATACTTGTCACTGCACTATTATGCCATGGTCTATTACCAAGACAATCCCTGCTATAAGCGGGCACCGCACCTGTTCCCATAATGTAAAGTGTATCATTCATAACCTTAGCTGTCAGATTCGTTGACTGTCCATCTGTATATGTCCACGTATTACCACCATTGGACGTCCATACCGGACCTTGTGATTCTGCATATACACTTATAGGGCAAATTGAAATACACGTAATTAGAACAGCACATAAAACTCCAATTAACTTCTTCATAAGTATCTCCTTTCCAAGGTACTCCTTATACAATATTAAATCTGTACTTATATTTTACAGTTTATTCCAAAGTTATTCAATATGTCTCTTACAGATTTTGTGTTTGGAGATAATTACGAATTTAGTAATGATAGCCGCTATCCCAAGAATAGATGTATTAAAAAATCAGCTATCATAGGGGAAATTCTTTCCCTAAAATAGCTGATTTATGCACCTTACGCCTTAATGAATTCAATTCATATCCATAGATTTTATTTTCTTAATGTTTTTAATTCTTCCGGCTTTTTAGGCTGGTGATAGATGTATGCACATCTTGTGTTGGCTGCCACTACTGCAAGTGAGAAAGCCAAAGACGTAATGGTCTGAAAAATAAACTGGCAATTTCTAATTTTCTTCAAAGTCTTCACCCCTTTATAAAATTTTATGTATTTATAATAATTCAGCGTGAAGCATTTGAATTAGTGTTGATGAAATTACTGGTTTATATGTAATTTTTGCAGACATTATTTAGCATACATAAATACAGTTACTTTAAATATAGATTCTTTTTTCTCGATTTCTACCGTTCCATGATATTTTTCTACAGTATACCGAACTGATTCCAGTCCTATACCATGCTCTGCTTTATCCGATTTTGTTGTCAGATATCTATCATGATCATAATTAATAAATTTATCATTACATGCATTTTCTATGACAATTAGGATGCAGCCTTTATTATATTGGATCTGTGTCCTCATCCATTTTTCAGAGTTCTCCACTTTAGATGCTGCCTCTATTGCATTGTCCAGCAAATTTCCCAGAATAACACATAAGTCACCCCGTTCAAAAGGCAGCTCCGGTATAACTGATACCTCATACTCCGCCTTTATCTTCTTCTGTATTGTCTCTGCATGTTTATAACTTAATAATGCATCTATACAGATATTTCCGCTATGTACAACTTCCTGACGGTATATCTGATTCTGATCCAGTAGCTCCTGTATCTTACTTTGTGCCAAATCATAGTCTTTTGCTTCTATATCAGTAAACAATGCCAATAAATACTGTTTCAGATCATGTCTTAACCTTGCAGTCTCCTGATAAGCCTGTTCTCTTGTATTAGCCTGCTGCTCACAGATCTTCAATTGTTGCTCGTATATTAACAGCCTTCTGTCATCCAGCATTTGCTTTCCCAGCCTGTTATACACATCAAAAATCATATAATTAACCCAAATCAATAAAACTGTTGACGTAAAAAAGAATACACTTCTATCGCTGCCAACAGTTATCATAAATGAATTATGGATTATAAATATTGTTACAACAGGAACTGTAAATAAACTCAGCCAGTATTTGAATGGCAGATTAGCCATATAATCCGCTTTTGTATATCTGCTCATTATAAGCAGTAGAATATACATAACAATCTTGGAAATAATAACTCCTACTATAAATCCATTCTCTTGTAGTGCAACTCCAGTCAATGTCAATGCATAATTTGTGGCTACCTCTACTAACATCCATACTACGTATAATGTTCCAGCCAGAAATACCGCAAGCTTGAACTCCACATCGTATGTCAATTTGCATATTAGAAAAGCCAACAGAATATTTATTATCAATATAGCCAACGGATGACTGGCATTGTATATCATGATTATTATTTGAAAAACGACATACAAAAGCCATACACCCCATCTTGCTTTATGTGGATTTCTTCTCTTCCAGCAAAATACCTGGAAATAAAGTCTTACTATTTCAGTTCCAAAGGCAACCATCAATATATTTATAATCTGATCATATATCATTGCTTATATTCTCCACCTATCTCTCCAGAAATAGCTTTCTCTGTATCTCCTTTTGACGTTTTTCGCTGATTGGAAGTTCATCTTTATTCTCCAGAATGACTGCATCATGCTGTACCGTGTTGATATACGTACTGTTTACCAGATAAGACTGATGAATCCGAATGAATGTACATGACTTGGATTCCAACTCCTTTTCAACCTTATCCAGTTGACCATAAAATATATTGTTTTCCTGATTTCCATTTGTATGTATACATATTTTTCTATTGTTGCTTTCAAAATACATAATATCGTTAATATTTATTTTATGATGAATTTTCTTATAGGAATATGTATAATACTCATTTCTATTTTCCAGTTTCTTATACGCACTCATAAAGTATTTTCTAAACAGATCCACGTCATTGATTGGCTTTCTCAGGAACCGGAACGGTTCCGTTTCAATCATGGATTCACAGTATGTCTCATAATTGGAAATATAAATAATTAAAGACGATATTTCCATTTCTCTTAATTTCTTTGCAACATCCAAGCCCTTCATCAGAGGCATTTCAACATCTAAATAAATCAGATCATATGCTTCCCCACTCTCAACACTTTGCATAAAAGATTTTCCATCAAAGAAAATACGGTATTGTACCTGTATATGTTGTTCTATTTCAATCTGCCTAATATATTCTTCAATTTGAGAAGTTGTTGTCATGTCATCGTCACATATTGCTATTTGTATCATTCGTATTGCTCCCTATCTATTGATATTTACATTATATAATACCTTTTTCCTATGTGAGACTCATATTCTTAAAAGGGCAGATACTAAGCAATATATTAATTTTTACATATAACTTCTTATTTTCAACTTCTTTAACTTTTTAATTATATATCGCATTATAATTACCTGCGTAAGCTTTATTCAGAAAGGCAAGCTATGGAAAATCTTTGTCGTGCATTATCAAATTATTTATTATCCCACAATTATATCAGTAAAGAGCAATACAACATATACAGCTATGGCATACAAATGATGTTTGAACATGGCTTGTCTATTCTGGTAAGCATTATCGTTATTGCACTCTTCAAGATGCCTCTTGAAGGATGTCTCTTCTTTGCCATATTCATTCCATTACGATCTTATCTTGGTGGTCTTCATCTTAAAACTTACAAATCATGTTTTCTTTTATCTCTTATGACGTTATTATGTATTCTTATACTTGTTAGATTATTTACCCCTGCTCCATGGATATCCTTTATAATACTTGCGCTGTCCATTGGAGTAATTCTTTTTCAGGTTTATAAAGACTATAGGCATGCTCCTGAAGACAGTTTTCCCAAGCAGGTATGTATTCTGCTTGGGCTCATTATTGTAATCAGTGGCATCATGTATCTTACAGATCATACTTCTGCACTCTTTGTTATTTCATGTACTACAACATTAATCGCTGTTTCAAAATTTGCAGAACACTTTTATACAATTATTGAATAAAATCTAACGATTACCACATATAAAATTTTCAGAAAGGAACATTATAAAATTATTATGCAAAAGTTAAATTTAGGCACTCGTGTAGAAATGTTTTCAATTTATTCTAACTTATCAACATTCAGAGATGAAGCCAGTGAAATTAAATCTGAAAATGAAGGTGTAGTGGTAAAGATAAAAGATACATATGGTTTTATATCAAATGCAAAGCATATCAAATGCAAAGCATACCAATAAAAATGCTCTGTTCTTTTCAAAAAATAATGCATATGAGGGTATCAGTGTAGGTGACCGAGTATCATTTAAAATCTATTTAACACCCAAAGGAATTGGTGCTAAAAATATAACAAAATTAAAGAAAAATGACCTATAAAAGTTGATCTTTTAAGCGTAGCAGCTTTAATGACTGCTACGCTATTTTTATGTGGGTAGAGAGTAGATAGCCTGTATTCAACAAGACTCATCATATATAAATATCAAATCTATTTCATTACAATATCCGCATATTTATTAGCTGTTTTGTCCCACGAAAAACGTTCTACATTATGATATCCTTTAACAATAAGCTCCTGTTGCTTATTTGCATCATTCTGCAATTTCACCAATGCATCTGCTACCTCATCTGGTTCACACGGATCTACCAGTATGGCTGCATCCCCTACTACTTCCGGCAACGAACTCATTTTTGAACATACCACCGGTATCCCGAGTTGCATCGCTTCTACAGGTGGGAAGCCAAACCCCTCTATCAAAGGCAAAAAGAGGAATATTTTCGCTTCCGCGATCATTCTATGCATTTCTTCATTGGACTCAATATACTGATAACATTTTATGTTCTCCTTTGCCTGCGGTTCAAGTGCATATTGTTCTACATCTCCAATACCTATGATCCTAAGCTGTAACGGATGTTCACACTGTTTAAAATAAACCTCATAAGCCTCTATGATCCCCTTAGCATTCTTATGTGGCAATTTAGATGTCACAGCAATGATATAATTACTCTTATCTACACATTCGGGTAATTCAGTAATCTTATTATAACCATTATAAATTACGGAAATCTTGGACTTCGGCACCTTTACACGATTCAATATATCCTTGCAGGAAGCCTCCGAAATCGTGATCACTCTGTCACAGGACCGGATAGAAGCCTTTAACCTCCACATAATGTAGAAGTTTTCCAATCGATTAAAATACCCTTTATAGTGCTCATCATAGTAAAAAGGAATCATATCATGTACAACAATATATTCCTTTGTCATTTTTAATATAGGTGCATATCCACGTGGATGGATCATCTTATCAGCATGATATTTTCTGGCTGCAAATGAAACCTCAAATAATTCCCACCATATACACCTGAGTTTATTTAACGGATCATGCTCTATGCACACAAATTCCACCCCTGGTATATTGAATTCCTGTTCATTATAAGCGTTACCTAGAACTACTATTTTGCACTGTTTTATTTCACTGTCTTTGGTTCTTTCCTTCTCTTCTACCAGATTTCTTACCATATTAAGAGCCAGATTATAAATACCAATGCTCTTACCTGCTCCACGCACTAATTTAAAACAATCTACTACTAATGTCATTCTCTAATCCTCATAATCGCATAATTTCACTACCCATATGCCATTTAATTTCTGAATCGACCCCTGTGCAGGATAATCCGGCATCTCCTTAAACTCCGTTGTCTGAGCTATTTTTTCTTTATCTCCTTCTGACAGATCCGCCATATCAAATCCAACATAATGGCGGATAAAGTTATCCCTTGCCCCTGATGTCATCAACCCGTTTTCCAGGGCAACACCGGAAAGTTCACGCAATGACTCAGAATCCATAACATCAAATTCTACCACACTTGGATTTTCTTTATAATAGAAATTTCCCACGAAAGTAACATCATCGCCATTCTGATAGTTATCCTGTGCCTCTACACTTGCAATGATCCGGTTAAAATAATTATTTACCCTGCTTACTGCAATATCCATTCTTAAATAAGCTTTATTGGTGACCAGATAGTCCGCATAACAGCTTATAAACACTACCACTGCTGTTACTATAACAAGACCATAACGGCTATATTCTGTCCACTTTTTCAATCCTATGCCACTGTTCTGCTCCCATTCTGCCATGCAGATATCTGCCATTGCAAGTACAAGCACATAAATTAATGTATATCCATAAAACATAAGCATAGAATAATCTACTTCCGGGGCCATAAAATAAATGAATGCGACTGCCAGTGGCATAAACCCACAAAGTATGATACACAATGTCAATTCCATCCATTTACGATAAAGCCGTTTCTTCCACACCAAATATGCAAACAATGCAACCGCCAGAATACATACCAGGATATTCATAGTCTGAGATGTCTTTGTAACAAATGCAAATGGCTTCCACAAAAAGTACTCAAGGAAACGTTTATAACATCTTCCGATTAATGTTGGAACCTGTGATATTTCAATCCGTCCCATATTTCCTACCCCACCATATGACTCATTATCCAGATTGGGATATATAACATGTGACAGCAGCATATATACAACGACTGCCCCAACCAGAATCCCTACACATAGGAAACCGCTCCTGATCACTTTATCTGCTTTTTTCCCTTTTATAAGATCCACTATCATGCCGGCAAGCATTAACCCGATTGCGATACTGATATAACTCTGATAAGTTCCCAACACACATATCAGCATAATTGTGGCAGGCATCCAGCCATATTTGTACTTTCGCAGTAAATATACCGCTGCACATGTCATCATAATTGCAATTCCTGATGTATGTGCCATAAACATAAAAGTCATTGTACTGACCACACTTGGAAATGTCACCATGACCGCCGGAACCAATATTGCCCCTGTAGTGCTCTTTACCTGTACAATCTCCAGAACAAAGCACGCTGCAATTGCCAAAAACACAACGAAGAGGAATCCATGTACTGCCGGAATACTATATCTTCCTCCCAGCGGATGAATATACTTCAAAAACCATCTGCCCAGATAATCCCCACTTCCGGGTGCTCCTATATTATTAAGATCATCCCAGTTCGGTAATTTATGTGTAAACATATAGAAATGTGTGAGCCACCCAATCAACAGACCGGATATCAGGCATATCCTTGTATGTCTTGGCATTCTACGCTTCCATTTTTCCAAAATATCAAATTTCATTCACTTGTCCTCTTCTATCAATATAGCCTTTCGTCACCTGACTCCCGGTTCTCATTGTACCACAGCAATGCAGCAAGCAGCGGAATCATGCACATTGTTGGCATCGCATACCGAATGCAGGTATTCACAGGTGAAATCATACACACTAGTAAATTGGTTACCGCAGGTATTGTCATAACCGCCATCTTATATTTTCTCCACACCACTGCATATGTAAAAGCGAATATAACACACCACGCATAGAAACCACAACGGTACAACATTCCAATACCCGGAGCATATTCCAGCTTACTGACCTGTTCCATCAGGAATCTGGCACGTGCCAATCCCTCTATCTGGCTTGCATCTGACATACTTCTGGTAAACATGTATCTTTCTTCTTCATAGAACCCGAGTCCCTCTTTATACGTTCCCTCATCCGGATAATAATAACCATAGGAACATTCAAAGAATGCCTCCACATATGTTAATGGATGTTTCATAAACTGTTGAAACCATACTCTGAAGTAGTCCTTCTTTAAACCTGCAAAATAACTTCCTGTCGGATCATCTGTACTGCCTTCCTGTTTTCTCAGACAATTCTTTACCCAGTCTGCCAGATGCGGTTCGTATGCTTTCTGAAGTTCCTCATAATCAAACACCTTATCCAGTACTTCCCGTTCCTTGGGTGTAACATCTCCCGAATGCTCCTGTACATATTTCGCTGTCTGCTGAAACATAATGCAATAGGTGTCTACTTTATCTTCAAGACTGATTACCCCTGCTGCCGGATATACTACCTGATTCATTAATGCCGATATTCCCAATGCTACTATTACAATCGCCGTTGTACACCATTTTTTACCTTTTGGAGACATTAAAATGATAAAAGGCGCCATAAATAACAATACAAATACACCATTATTACGAATCTGCATCATAAGAACGGCATAAATTATCATTCCGAGCATATTTCTTTTCTTTGCAAAGAATTCATCTTTAAAAAACAGGCACTTCGCTGCTTCTACCCCAAACAGCAGAGTAAACTGCCAGTACATGGAATCTTTGATCACCGTAACATCAAATATACTCCAGACCGTAAACAGTGCAAAATATAACAGAGTGCCCCAACGCATCCAGTATGGGCTTTTTAATTTATATAATAAAATACACAGTTGCGAAACAGCCCATGCCGATAAAGCTGTCTGAATCAACGGAATCATGAACATCCCCAGGTTCGCACATCCCCATTTCTGAGAATACCACGCAATTGCACCATAGAAAAAGCTGCACAATGGAGGATGATGATTGGTAAAAATCTCTATTCCATAGAAATTACTGATTTGAGCTCCCCCATCCCATGACATACTGCAAGGGAAAAAAGCTATCAAATACGGAAGTCTGCACAGAAAAACAAATATAAATACACTTATCATTATATGCTCATCAAATATCCACTCCGTTATCTTACCCGGAGTTTCCAAGCGTTGTCCTTTAACAGCCTCGGTGAGCCATTGCGTACAAAAGGAAAGCAGAAAGTAAAAGAACCATAAATATCCCGGAAACATAATAACTGCCAAAAAAGGATATTTCAGATCTACATGAGCATTCTGTGACTTTCCAATGATCATGCAGGCAGAAAAAAGTAAAGCTGTTACTGCATTTCCAAGCTTAGCCCTAATCGTTGCAGATACACAGAAATTATTCTCCCTAAGCAGTACATTTCTGTATACTACAAATAATCCAATTACCGTTATAAAAGATACAATTGTATCTCCATTAAGCGCCATGGACAGATTACCCGTTGTTTCCACATCAGCCAATAACGCAACTGTCGAACAAATCGCCGCTATTAAACTAAATATTAATATTGTTCTTCTTTTCCTCATATTGTATACTTCCTCTTTCAGACAAAATAGTTTCCTTTGTATTTATGGCCTTCTATTCCCTAATTTAGATTTGATTCTTATATATATCTTTCCCAATCTGCTCCTTCGCCAGCTTAATTCAAACCGGCTTCCCACATTCATCCTGTGAGAGTCAATAATCTGTGGGAATGTACTTCTCTCCTCTACATCCTTTTCATATGAATTCTGCATGCCAAACTGTGAAGGATCTCTAAATCTTTTTAAATGATACTTCTTTACCATCAAAGACCATACCGCCTGATCATGCCTGTGTACTACAAAGTCCGGATAATTGGGTTTTCCCTGTGTATTTTCCTGTTCTGTAATAATTCTCGGATCCTGCGCATATTCCAGATCTTCTTTCAAAAATTTCTCCACAAAAGGAGACTTCTTTAATACCACATATCCACCTATAGACTGTGGAGTGTTGGCATATTCAGGTATATCACATCCCATAAGGACAAATGCATCCCGCTTATTATATTTGCGCTCCAGCATCTCCTTTTCCAGAGAAAAGGTCATGATATCCATCTCTTCTTTCTCCATACAATCAATAAGATACTGAATCTTATTAATGTATATGGACCCTGCATCTGTATAGATCAGATAATCTCCATCCTCCAATTCCTTATATGCTTTGTTAAGGAAATACGGTTTCCACAAGTAGAAACCATTTCCTTTCTTTGCAGCCAGAATATCCTTATTCTTCTCTCTAAATTCTGCATCTATATCTTTCGGTGTATATCCAATTACTTTATCTGCGCCCCAACGGAGTGCTGTTTCCAAATTCCACTTCTGTGCCTTGGAAAAGCTTTCATCTGCATAATTAATTGCTAAAATCATAAACTCTTCACTGTTCCTATCATATAATCCCCACAAGGATAAAAATGCAGTACATCCTCATAGTTTTCATAAATTTCATACCCAAATGTATCATCAGACTTTAGAAAAACATATACACAATCCTCTGATGTATTCTGCAGCTGTTCTTCAATAATATCTCGCTTATCAATTCCCCGCGCAAAATAAAAATTACCCATTGTCATGTCATTTTTCATTGCATAAACTGCAACCTGTATCACATCATTATGATCCACATTATGAGTGACCCATACAACATGCTTATACTCTCCGGAGGAAATAATATCATCCCATACAGAGCCAGCTAACGGACTTTGGTAAACAACCTTCTCACTATAATTCTCATGTCTTTTGTACAGCTGTCCACTTAAATCAATCACTTGCACCAAACATGCCAGTATTATTATTACGTTGGAGATCTCTTTCCGTTTCCATTTCATATTGCCTATGGAGGTAATTCCAAATATCATCAGAAAATAGACTACAGGCCATGCCATACGGCCACAGGAACCAAAAATTCCCCAGTATTTGTATATCGTGCTGGAATATGGTAACTGCAGTAATAATTTATCATTCCAGGTAATTGTCGGGGAAGCAGCCATAACAATCAATCCAACACTCATTAAAACTGTCATTATCTGATAAACAGATGGCTTCTTTCTCCTGCATATATTTTTTATCATCAGCCCAATGCCACATACGCACAATAAAATAATACCCATTCCTAAATAAGAGAATCCCTCATACTGGCCTTGCGTATAAAACGGCCAATCCCATAAAGAAGTGTTCTTTAAAAGAGTGGAATAACTCATGGGATTGAGAAACGCATTCAGGTTAAAGCTAAACAGTCCCAGATTATTTGTTCCTGTGTCCGCTCCACTGCTGAATCCTCCCAATAAATAAACCGTCAGAAATAATCCCACAGAAAAGCTGATACCAGGATAGAAAAATCTAATGCGTATCTTTCTCTCTTTCCATATACTGCACAGAATATATCCTAAAAGAATTGCTCCACACATTGGTACAAAATACAGATGAATAGATCCGATCAGAATCCCAAGTATTCCCCACTGCATTACAGGCCTGAAAATATCCCTGTATTCTTTTTCATGTTTCGAATAAAAATAAATCGCCAATAAGATCAGCCAGTGCGCTGCCAAAGCAGTATGATAATACATACGAAAAACCATAACAGGCGATACAATAAAGAAAATACTCCCTGCCAAAATTACTGTCTTGGAAGAACTACGTTCACCCAAAATCTTCGCTGCATAATATCCCTGTAAAACAAAGCATAACAATCCCCAAATACCAAAATACTGAAATTGCCGGGGCAATATACTTCGGAACAACTTAAAAAAAACAGCAAATATCGGAATTGAATCCGTATATATAACTGAGGTCTTCAACGGATATGCCAACTGGTCTGTTAATCCCAAAGGGAAATACCAGTCTGAACGTCTGAAAAACTCCCAGCCCAGATAATGCTGGGATGGGTCACCTCCTGTTAATAACCAGTCTGTATAGAGTGGATTTAATATTTTTACGCCATAGATGAGTACAAACGCAATACCGCCTAATAATGCGGCTACTATATTTATATTAATTTTTTTCACTGTTTTCTCCATTCTGTCCATACGTCTATCTTTTTATATATTATACTATACATTGACATATTATGGTTACTATTATATCTTTCGCAAGTAATAAAATGTAATTATGCACTCTTCAAAACAAGCTGTTTCTATTTGAATACCGTACTCAAAATTCACTTTGCAGACGCAACTATCATATAATGTCTACCTTATCTTTGCAACCCATTACATCAAAAATTTCGCAAAAATCCGATACATATTTAAATATTGTAACTATTCAGAACCCCATTCGCAAAATCGCTGTTTCACAGCTTGTTTTTGCTCATGTGGTTACTTCGCCATATAAATTGAGTCAAATATGCTTGTAAACAAGTATATTCTGCCTTAATTTGCATGGCTCTGAATAGTTACAAAATATTAATCAAAGGAGACTCTATAAAATGAAAACAAAAAATCAATCACATCTTTCAAATTATCTTGCCTATTGCACAGCTCAAAAAAAACTGGATTCCAAGACCATCAAATCCTATATGATAGACTTATATCAATTTCTCTGTTTCATTGAAGATACTGAAATAGAAGAACTCTCTATTCCTATCCTTGAATCCTACATCAGTTCTCTACATGCACATTACAAGCCCAAAACCGTCAAACGCAAAATAGCGTCTACCAAAGCTTTTTTTCATTATCTTGAGTACAAAGAAATCCTTGAAAAAAATCCTTTTGATAAACTGCACATTCGTTTCCGGGAACCAATTCTTTTGCCTAAAACAATCCCTTTACACTCTATCGAAAGCATCTTAGCAACGATTTATCATGAACACCAGACAGCTCGTACGCCATATCAAAGAAGAAACGCGCTTCGTGATGCGGCTGTTATAGAATTTCTATTTGCAACAGGTATTCGCATATCCGAATTATGCAACCTGACTCCAAATGAAGTCAATCTCAATGAAGGTTCCATTCTGATCTATGGAAAAGGCAGTAAGGAAAGGCGGATACATATCGGAAATGAAGATGTATTAAACATTTTAAAAGAATATGAAAAAAAATATCACAAAGAAATTGTTTCCTGTAATCATTTTTTTGCCAGTCAATCCGGCAAACCACTCTCCGACCAAAGTGTAAGAAGGATGATAAATAAATATACTTCTGTTGCATCCATAGATCAACATATTACTCCTCATATGTTTCGTCATACTTTTGCAACAGCACTTTTAGAAGAAGATGTGGATATCCGTTATATTCAGGAAATGCTTGGGCACAGCTCCATCAATGTAACTGAAATATATACCCATGTTACATTAGCAAAGCAAAGAGAGATTCTGACTAATAAGCATCCGAGGAAAAAGATGAGAGTTGAAGGATAATTTTTAGTTATCCGTTATTTGTATAGATACAGGATAATTCTAAAATATACACCAAAAGGAGTTCTATATAGATGAAGAAATATGTTGTAATTATCGATTTACATTGTGATCCAACTATTCCCTCGGGGGCAGGCGATATAGGAGGAGGTAACACCTATTCAAGAAGTCTTTTACAAGAATTGCAGAAAAATAACATATATCACATTTATATTACGCGAAAAAAATATCCACATTTAGAGGAATATATAAGCATAACACCATTCTCTGATTTTTATAGAATCAATTTAGGGGATTGGGGACCTATAGACAAGGATGTTTTACAAAACTACCACTCACGCTCAAAAGAATTAATCATTGAAATTTTATCAAAATACAGTGATTGTTCATTTATATTTCATAGCAGTTATTGGCAATCAGGTATGTTGGCATACGAGCTCGCTGAACAATATAATACATTTTATGTACACACAATCTTATCTAACGCTAAGAAAAAAGAACAGACTGGTGCCGTAGAAGATATAGCAAAGCAACGGATCCATGAAGAAGAAAAAGTATTTGCACACGCTAAATATTTAATCTGTTCGTCACTGTCCGAAATAAATGAAATGCGGGAATTGTATGCTATTCCGTCAGAACATCTTATTTTAGCCGGATTAAAGGTAGACAATAATTATCTTTATCCTGCCTATAATACTAGAGGTGAAGTACGAGTCAATACACTCGGAAGTACAATCGTAGAACAACAATATTTGAGCTATTTTTCATACATTAACAAAGAAGATGATTATTTGTGGTGGAATCGAAAAAATTTTATATATTTTGGTCGAATACATAAAAATAAGGGAATTAAAGAAATTATTATTGCGTGGGTGCAGGCTTATGAGATTATAGGTGAGCAAATGCCTAATTTATGGATTGTAGGTGGTGCCCCAAGTCAAATAGAACAGTTCAGAAATGATATAAAAGAAGACATCCCACAACTCGTAAATTTTGAAAAACAACATCGAATTATATGGTGGGGAACACTTCCACCGGAAGGCATAAGTACACTTTTATTAAAAAGTTCTGTACTGATTACCCACTCCAAATATGAAGCAGGTGGTTTAGTGTTATTAGAAGCATTAAATCAAGGAATTCCTGTTATTGCAACACCCAACGGTTATGGAAAAGACTATTTAGAAGATTGGTATAACGGTTTTGTTGTGCCTTACAATGATATTATAGCATTAAGGCAAAAACTGCTCTTTTTCTGTGGTCAGCCATTTTTGACTGATTATATGGGTAAAAATGCAAAACAATCTGCCAAAAAAATAGAGCAGACATTTGATTTTTTTGATTCGCATATGTTTGCATATGGATTAAAAGCAGAAAAAAAACAAACGCAATTTTTGAAAAAAAGTATAGATTGGTATCAGGCAATAAAAGTGCATTCAATGGATACTTATCCTTATCTTACTGAATTGCCTTCTAAATTTGATATTGCACAAATCATCCAAAACTGTATTCATTGTACGGTTTTAAATATTCAGGAAATATGTGAAAATGTGATAGATTATAAATTATGGGAAATCGACACAAATGATGGTAGCTACCTTTTTGCTTATTATTTTGATATTATTAATACCACTAACATTTGGAATCCTTATTCCACAGAAGAATATGTATTGACCAAAGGAGAACGAATCCATACAATGGAATCAATTGCCAATGATAGAAAACTTCCTGTTATTTATAAGAATACCGCATATGGGTATGTTGTTTATAACGGAAGTTTATATGATGTGTTTTCAGAAAAGAAACATCTAGCTGACGTATCATTGGTGTCCGATAAGGATGAAGCAGCCACTCTAGACCTTAAGTTTACAGAATTACTAGTTTTATTGGAATCTCCATTAATGAGCGAATATAAAGTTTTACCTCTTATAAATTATATACGAAATATAAAGACAGCATTTAAACCGGAGAAAACACTTGTCACCAATATTCCTTTTACGAGTATCTATTCTTTGTATTATGATACAAAAAATAATTTTAAAATAATGTCTTATGACAAAGTTGGTTTGAAATACAAGCACCTAAGGAATGCTTCTAGAAATGTTGTACATATATCAGTAGCTTTCGATTATGCTAGCTTGACGCTTGAACAATTATGGTCAATTTATTTTGAATTGTATACCTATGTAGAGAAGTTACTGGTTTATTCTAATGAGTCTAAAGCAGGCTTAATTGATACAATTTACCAAAAGTGCTAGTAGATTCTGCCATACACACATTTTCTACAGGGAGAGTGTGTACGGCAGATAATATGTTCTGTAGATTTTAAAATAAAATAAAAATCTCATTCTTTACAAGAAAAGCTTTGTCTATTATGTCTTTGCCTGGCTCAAACGCATTTATTGGATTATTTTTAATCGAATCAAAAGCAGGATATTTAAACCACTCTGTCAATTTTTGGACAAACCAGTTTTGACCCGTAATGCATGAAACTTTGTAAAGTGATAAAATTGCAGCGTAATTGTTTTCTTTTTTTAAATTGCTAGTTTTATTTAATTTACTTTCCATAATCCGATAATTATCTTTTAGCCAATCATATAATATATTTAAATCATTTTTAATATTCTTTTTTTCTTTCCAAAGTAAAACAATTTTGTTTGTTCTAAAAAGAAATTTCTGTTGATCTGTTACTGATTCATCAAATATATTAAGTGCATGCTGCAGACAGTCCAAAGCTTCGCATATATTTCCGTTTTCAAAGTACCAAACACCTTCATTATTATATGCTCGAGATATATCAGAGAGTAATTCATATCTGTCTGCCTTTTCTCTTACGGCTATAATTTGTTTTAGGCACGCTTCTGAAAAATCTTTCTTTGTCAGATTACATATGATTTGATTATTGCTTAGCCACACTTCTAAATCAATAAATTGAGCTTTTTGAGCCAACCGTATGCCAACATCCAATGCCTTATAGGATTTATTCAGATCAGTTTTAAAATTTGATGATGCATAATTGGAGAGATAACATATTTTTAGGTACATTGCATCTGGATATTTTTTAATACCTTTTAACATAAAATCTAAAAAACCGGGTTTTATTCCTCGTTCTTTTAAGCATAATCCCTTGCACCAATACATTTTTCCCACTAATTCTTTATCGAGGCAATGCTGTTCCAAAAGCAATCCTTTATCAATAAACTCTTCTGCAAGGTCAAACCGAAACAAAGTTTTCTGCTGATTATAATAAAGGAAATAGATTTTTACTTGTAATTCATAAATATCACTTGTATCATTATTGGTTTTGTTGATTGCAGCAATTTGATTTTTGCATAAACTATTTGCTTTTTCCAAAAGTTCGTTATTTTCTTTTCTGCAATATAATAATTTTTCCGTAATACTTTCAAGATATTCTACTAAAAAGAATAATGTGCTTTTGCTTTCTGGTTCTGTGCTGTCAAAATATTGATAGCACAAAAAGAGTAAATGACTTTTGAGGTTAGTCAAGTTTTGTACTCTAAGCGTAGTAATTAGGTTCTTTATTTCTAATATATCAACTTCCTTCTTAGCAATTAATTTAAAGCAACATTCTTTATATTGCATTTGTACTTCTGGCAAATCCCAACTTGTTTTATGTTTTAATAGAAATTTGATTACTCTAAGTTTTTCGAATTGAGGTATAGAAGCAGTTAATATATTTTTATAGGTACTATTTTTTACAACAATAGCCTCTCCAGTTTCTTCAAAAAAAGGCGTATCTAAGAGTAAATTAGCTATATTATCAATATCCAGTACACCCTCAAGTTCTATAAGGAGTTCATAATTCAAATGCCCATCTAATAATTCTATAATGACAGCACTCCAAATAAACGCTTTTTTCTGTTTATCAGATAGTTTCTGATAGTATTGTTCCAAGAGATAATTAGAAAATGTACCGTATTGAACTAGTGGCATTCTTGCAATCTCTGTTTGCGTTTTTATTCCATTCTGATTGATATAATCGAGAACGTCTGCTAAAACCATTAAATTGCATCCATATTTGTAACAAATATAATTAGCAATATCCTGTGAACTGCTTAAGCGCAAATTTCTTTTAATATATTCTAAGACCTCATCTTTTTTACATTCATGCATCCAATATGTTGTAGCTGAAATTCCTCCTTGCGAATATTGACGCAGTGAATGTACAAAGTTTATGGATTCCTCTGTAGATTGAACAAGTGGAACGTTATCCACTTCAATAATAGTCTTTATTTTATCTGCTATTGCAGGAAGAAAATTAAGGAAAAAATTACTTACTTGTATTGAAACTTCATTAATATTATATAAATATAATAATATTGAAATGTTTGTTTTTTCTAATATATTTGCAAAGAAAGTTCTAATCAAATAATTATAATGAACTTTCTCATCGACATCAAAAAACAGTAATTGCTTTAATGCTATTAGATAATCATCCTCTGTATTTGCGTTTTCTAATATTTGTCTATTCAAATCTTTCTTATCGGCTTCAGAAAGTAACGCCAGTAATTTTGAGAAATCTAGCTGCAATAATTCCTTTGTAATCTCCAATAATAATGTTTGACGTGACCAATCAGAACTTAAGTCGATTGGTATAACGGATGAATTTTCTTTATAATTTGCTAGTGCTCTATCAATCACATAGCTTTTTCCAATTCCTCTGTCCCCTTCAACTATCAAAAAACAATTATTACGGTTCAATAGACTGCATATTTCTTTTTCCGCAGATATATGCTGTGGTAAAATGTAAGTATTTTCCGCAAAAATTTTTCTGACTCTTCCTTCCAAGTTTTGGTATTGTATAGGAAGTGTATGTGAATAATTCTGCTTTGAAAAATATGAAACCAATTCCTCTAATTGTTTTTTTTGATCGTGATTACAATCGTTGTAATTAATTTTTTTAATACTTTGCTGTATCAAAGAGCCATCTATATAATTCAAACAATATTTTTCGCGTTTTTTCTGAATACTTTTTAATATATTTTGTGCATCTTCGGAAAATTCCACATTTGTTACAACAAAATGAATATCACTCAAATTAATAAAATAATTAACGATAGATGAGGCAAATTCTTTTAAACCCAAAGGACCTTTTGAACGTAATTTGGCTTCCACAGTAATTGTAATATCATTCCCGCTTAACGTAATATGTAATTGTCCATCAATTCCATGATCCCGAGTTAATGGAACACTATCCTCATGAAATTCCAAGTTATCGTATTCTAGAATCCCCTCGATTTGTATTTTTACGATTTTTACTGCTAATATTTCAAAGCTTTTCCAATTTTTTTTTGCATCAAGATTCTCACTCATTTTATTAACCTTTTTTGTTAACAATGTAATTACCAGAATAATAGACAACTATTATATATCAATAATGTTTTCACTAGATAATTTAGAATTATCCTGTATCTATACAAATAACGGATAACTAAAAATTATCCATTATTTACTATAATATATTTTTGTTTCTAACTTTTGCAGACTTCACAATACTGTCCGTTTTGCCCACAATACAAAATATGGTATTACTTTATCTAAATATTTATTTATATAATATGACATTTTCTTACTTTTTTCAATATATTATCACTTTTATTCCTAAATTGGTTCATTGTATGACGCATTATGATAAATGCAAACAAATTTTATTCAATATGTTAAAGCTGTTGGGGGCAAAACACCTATAATACCTTGATAATTTTACACAAATTAACCATGTGTTGTGATGTGCTATACTGTATTTATCAAATAAAGGCGGTAAACATTAGTTATAATATATTTGCAAAATTATTTTTATTATATCTATTTTCTATGATACAATAACTATCAGAAATACATACATCAGGAGTCCTTTATGATCAACAAATTAAAACCCATTCTAACTATTTTGATTATTCTCATATTGACCTGCTATATATCCACCTACTGGTTTCAATTCACATTAGTACAAGGGGAATCTATGTCTCCCACTCTTACACCCAATCATCTTGTTATCATTGACAAACATAACAAGACATTCCAGGATGGTGATATTATCGTTTTCTACTCATCAAACGTCCACTCTGTTTGTATCAAACGAATCATCGCCTGTCCAAATGAGTCCGTTCAAATAAAAAATGGACTTATCTATGTAAATAACATAGAAAGTCCATTTCAACAACCTGATACATACATCAGCTACTCTGGAACTGCCACAGACAAAATACAGATGAGTAATGGGCAGTACTTTGTCATAGGAGACAATTACGAACACAGCACAGACAGCCGATATTCTGAAATAGGTATAATATCCTATGATAATATTATTGGAAAAGTAGTTTTTCCATTTATTTCACAATAATGTCATCAGATTCTACTTCTTTATTCTTATTTTCATCTACGCCAAGTTTTTCATTGATCTTCTTCTTTGCTCTTCTGAAGTATATTCCTACTGCCGCACCAACTGCAATGACAATACCCGCGATTGCCTGAATTGCATAGGTTGCTACAGATGGATCAATATATGCTTTTGCATTTGCGCCGAATAAAAGCATACCACATACAGCTACATAAGCCATTCCAAAAATCTTCCATACGTTCTTCATAATTATTTCTCTCCTAACTTACTTATTCTTTTTTTCATCTATTTTCTTTTGAATTGCAGAAATCATATAATTGGCTCCAACTTCCGCACTTGTTCCCAGATTATACACATACTCCTGAACAAAATTTCCAATCTTGTCGTAATACTGCTCTTTTTGTGATAATAAATCCTGTACTTTTTCCTTCAATGTGCTAAGATCTTCCAGATTGACCGAACAGCCAATTTCTTCACGGAGCAGAATATTCAACGGAACTGTATCAATCTTCTGATATTCGGGATTCATAACTTTCATTGGTGTATTAATAAACAATACAGGCTTCTGCGTGGTATATGCATATTCATAAGCAATACCGGACCAGTCTGTAATCATCAGATCTGCTTCAAAAACAGTACTATTGGATGAAAAATCTGTCTGTATCTCAATATCAGGATTCTGTGCATATTTTGTCTTTAACTGCTCCATAAGCTCTGCTCTATGACGAACATGCTGTGGATGTGGTCTGACAGTGATCATATACCCCTGTCCTTTTAATTCATCCAGAATCTGTTCCAGACAACTATCTACTATATTTCCTTCCTGCCAGGATGGTGCGATCAGAATCTTCTTTCTGTCCGTACTCTCTGTCTTAGCCAGGTTCTGATAATCCGCTCTCATAGAATCTAATAATGAGTAGCCCCAGTTAATGAGTTTTTTCTTAGGCAATCCATAAGCAGCTTCTGTTTTCTCAATCTCTTCTCTTTGATGCTTGCCTACACAGAAAACTGTATCATAGTGATCCATAGATCCGGTTCGCATAGTCAGATTTAAACTATCCATTCCATGAGGTACATAGATATATTCAATATCCTTCCGCAAATAACTACGTTTGATGTGGAAGTTTTCCAGATCAGGCATTGTCATGACCACGACATCTGCCTCCAGCTTCATCATCAAAGTAATCAGACGTTTCTCTCCAATATAATATGGTTTCAATTTGTCATTAGTCTTTGCAATTTCAAAAACCTGATCATCAGGGTCACTTGTAATATAGTGTATGGTCAAATTAGTCTTTTCCAGTAAATATTCGATCATTCCCTGATAGTATTTATAGAAACCGCTTCCCTCGGAGTAAAATACCAGATGCTTATTTACGACAGAGAAAAATTTCTTGTAGTCCTGTCTTTCACGTTTCGATTCTGGATCATTGAATTTTCTCTTTTTAGTTCCGATCTGTCCAAGCTTTTCCAGTTCCTTTTTGCTCTTTTCCAAAGCCTCATAATCCACATAATTCTTCGGATTAATAGCCCAGTTGAGCAAATATAACTGCACTACAGCAAATAAATTACTTGCCACCCAATACAGTGCAACACCAATACTTACAAACCAGCCAAGATATAATGATAATCCGACCGAAAAGGCCATCATCCCATATTTATTCAATTTTGACTGTTCTGCCTGTAAAACATTGCTGGCATTTTGGGCTACGCACATGATCCATGCAGATAATCCCGCTATAATCGGAGACCAAATAAGGGATATGCCATCCTGACTAGGCACAAGACTCAGATCAATGCCCAGAAACATCATGGAAATACCATCTGTTGTCATACCACGTTTGATGACTTCAATTACTCCCATTAATAATAAAAGCTGGATCACTAACGGAATCATAGATGCCATCGGATGATATTTTTCACGCTTGTAGATCTTGGCCTGTTCTTCTGCAATCGTATCTTTATCCCCAAAATGCTTTGCCATCAAAAAATTAATCTCAGGCTGCATTTTTACCATTTTAATAGAATTCTTCTGCACCCAGATAGAAACAGGTAACAAAATAATCTTACTGATCAATGTAAATAAAATAATTGCAATGCCATAATTATGACATATGGCATAGCAGCCATTCATAATCCATTCTAATGCTTGATATAAAACTTCCATGTCCTACCTCTATTTAAGTAAAAGTGCTTTTAATGCGGAAATCAGCATTTGATTATCCTCTTCATCCCTCACAGCGATCCTTACATACTGCTTTCCCTCAAAGCCTTTCTTGGTAGATAAATCCTTAATTAAAATATTATCTTCCAGAAGGATCGTTGTAAGTCCGGTTGATGTGTAATCTTTTGTAATCTCACAAAGTACATAATTAGCCTGAGATGGAATAACACGTAAAAAAGAAATCTCTGCCAAATCCTCAATAAACTTCTTTCTCGTCTGATAAAACCTTGTAAGACCTGCAGCATAAGCAGATTTGTATTTCTCATAAATCTGCATATAAAATTCAGCAAAAGAATTAATATTCCAAATCGCTACATCTTTCTTCATTGTTGCAATGGCTTCTGCATCTCCTGAAGCCAGAATACCAAGACGAAGTCCAGGAACACCATAGGACTTGGAAATACTCTTTACCACATACAAATGAGGGTTACTGTTCAATAAAGACTGCTCCAATAACGTTGTATTTTCTTCCATATCTACAAAATCTACAAAAGATTCATCAATTACAAGCTTAATACTCCGTTGTTTTGCCCATGCGATCAGACGAATTACATCTGCCTTTGGAATATAATTACCGGATGGATTGTCAGGGTTCACGATAAGTAAATTTTTTATATCCGTCTTATCATAAAATTCCATTAATTCATCAGCAGTATAGGTATAATCAGGATTTTGGCACACAAACGGCACCAGATCCTCTGCCTTTCTTCTATTTGCATATTCTTCAAAAGACGGATGAAGTACACCGATTTTACCGATAAGTTTTTCCATCAGGCTCTTAATTAATTCTGCAGCACCATTACCAACAATAATCTGTGGCTCTTTTAAGCCAAAGTTCTTAGCAGCAATTAAAGAATTGATATGCATACCTGAGGGATACTGTGTAAGCAATGTCTGGAAGTTAGCCTGCATTTCATCAATCAGCTTCTTATTAGGGAAATACGGATTTACCAGATAGCAGAAATCAAGCATCTTCGGATAGCGCCAATAACCACCATATCTTTTTTGAAATTTATGTAATTTCTCTGTTCCCTCTGAAAAATTGATTCTGCTATGTCCAGATCCTGCACATCATCTATCTCATACCACTTCTCACCCTCAAGACGAACTGCCTTAATATGAGGATCATCCAGGAAAGTAATAACCTTCAATACCTGTTCATAGTATTCATTAGTTCCCATTGCCTTACAGTAAATCTCCAAAAACGGCACGTAATAAAGTTCTGAAAATTCCTTACTGAATTTATAGATATTTACAGTCTTATAATATTCATCAATTCGTTTAAAATCAAACTCTCTCTTAGATACAAACGCCTGAATGTTATCATCCTCATCAAGCGTTACAACAGTACCATCCATCCAACTTTCAAATTTATCGACCAGAACCAGGCTGGGATATGGATGATTTATCAGTTTCTGCAGAACTGCTTCCTCAAATACCAGATCTGACTCAAGAAGAATGGTATCTTCCTGAAGAAGATAATCCTTTGCAAGATATAATGAATATATATTATTTGTTTTGTTGTAGATCTCGTTATTTACGTAAACAATGGGAGTTCTCAGACCTAATGCATCAATATAATCCATCAGTTTCTGACCTTCGTAACCAACTACCACTACCACTCTGGATAAACCAAGCTTGTCCAAATGTCCCATCATACGATCGATCATGGCAACGCCATTTACCTTGACCATACATTTTGTTGCCTCACTTGTAAGATCCTTTAATCTTTTTCCCATTCCTGCTGCTAAAATAATTGCCTGCATAATTTCTTCCTTCCTCGTATCATACAGAAATACCTTTTATTTCTGAGTATCAACCCTTGCCCCATACTCCAACACTTTCCAGCTACTTAAATCTCTGGCATTACCATTTATTCCGTATTTTGTATAATCATCAATTCCTATTCTGTACATTACACGATTTCTTTCATCCTTCTCATTATAATCAAAAAAGGATTTTTTCACACTTTGCTTTTCTATCTTGTTCGTAATCAGAGAAATCACATCCTCATGACATACAGGTGCTTCTGATACTTCTCCTTTTCCAACAGAATTATGAGCAGAATCTTTCACATACATAACTGGGCAAGATACATCTATCATGTTTCCGTTTTCATCATGCAATGGTTGCGTTACTCCATGATCCGCTGTAATTATAATAGTTGCGTCATCATACTTCCCAATTTCTTTTAACTGCGACAAATATTCATAAACAACCTTCAAACTGCCTTTTGCCTGTGAAATTTTATCTCCCATTTCATCTGCTCTTCTATCTTCATACTTAGTATAATGAAGATCTTCTGATAACACAAAAGGGGGATGTGCACCCTTCATATGAATAAATTTAAAAGTTCCTTTATCTCCGTTTTCAGAAATATGTAATTTTTCCTGTGTAAGTTGTTGATAAATCTTCCAGTCATTATGAATGCTGTACAAAGAATCATCTGTTAATAAAGTATCTAATTCATATGTATAATAGAAATAATAATTTTTTACAATAAAAGGAGCAAACCTATATCTTGACCAGATATTCATCATGCTGAATAAATCATATGCATTACAGTTTTTCTTAATATCTGAATGAAAATTAGAGATCTTATCAACCATTGACTCATCAACATATACATTATCTGTATAAATATCCAGCTTATAATTATTATCATATAAACAATTTACTAAAGCTGATTCATCATACGCATAAGTAGTATATCTATCCGTCCTATCAGGTTTCCACTTTGTTCCAGTCAACAAAAATGGAATACTATTTTCCGTCGGGCAATATTCACTAGTTGCATTAGGAAAATATACAAAGTCCATTAAAGGGTCTAAGAAATCTTCATCCTCTTCTTTAATTTCATCAATAATTCTTCCATCAAACTTATCTAATATAAAAACAATTATATTATCATTTTGATCTATAGAGCAAAAATTCTCAGTTGTTAACGCATATTCGTGCTTAGCTGCTGTATTAGGTGATGTTACAATAGAAAAAGCTGTTGTAACTAACTGAATCAAAGTTAAATATATGCATCCATACTTAATAACTTTTGACAATATCGAACTATTTACTTTATATATTATAAACAAAGCTATAAAGCATATAAGCCATACACTCACATTTATAATAACTGTTCCTCTGTTCCAGTCCTGTTCCACCCCATCTAACTGATTCATCTTTCCATTAAGGAACATTCCCTGTATATAGCCCATGAATACCATCCCAAATAAAACAGTGTTAAATATTGGGATTAACTGATCTGTTAAACATCTGCTGCCTAAAATCACGAAAAGGCATAATACAACAATACTTACAACTACTAATTTAGGAAAGAATGTCCAAAAAGAAAGTGAAAAATCATCTGAATTATTTAAATACAGCTCTACGGGCGTACTAATAGAAAACAACATTAGCCATGTACATATAGGGAAAAATATTTTTTGAGCCTTTTCCCCAAAGCCTAATTTACCATTAATGCTTTGTTGCCTCCAAGTAGCAATAATCAAAACAATCATAAGACATATATGCAAAATAAGACAATATGTAACAGCTCTGTTAGATACTTCTCTTGTAATAAAGTACATGAAAAAAAATGAAATATATAAACTTGCACTATATAGTTTTAATATTTTACATAATAACTCTCTCTTAAGGAAGAAAAGAAAAAGATTTATTCCGACAGAAAAGAGTATTAAAGGAATACTATAGTGTATAAATGTAACTGTTTGAGCATTCCAAAAGCTATCTAACAAATTTTCCCACTTATATCCTAAATAATACTTCGTTACAGATAATATATAGTAGTCAAATGATATCCATAAAAGTATAATATTTTCCATATAAATACGGATTCTTATGTTTTTTTTTCGAATTACAATGCATGTAAGAATAGACTGTACCAGCGCACTAATAATTATAATCAAAACAACGCTCATTATTATGATACTCCTCTCAGATCAGTTAGTTTCAAAGTTTAATACTACTTATTCGTTCTGCTACTACAACAAAAATAATTTTTTATTGTATGTTGTTAAATCATAAAACTACCACTTATTATAAATCATTTACTATTTGATTATGTATTATTAATACTGATAAGTCTTTTTATAATAAATACGCCAATCTTATTCATAATTATAGCTGTACTGACTGTGCATACAAATACCGCCATAATATATGTATTCGATGTCCACTGAACTGGAAGGGTAATTAACCACTGCAAAAAGAGACCATGATACAGAAAAATTTCAAAAGATAAATCACCCAACTTAGTAGACAATGGATTGCCAAGCTTTATGTGTGTCAACAATAATGTAATAAACACGATAACTGAAATTCCCATCAACATACGATATATATAATTACCTATAAAATAATACTTGTATATATAATGAGTATATGAATACTTTAGGAAAAATGCTACTGCAAACATAATAACGGTTTTCAAAGCAATATTCCTCTTAAAAAACAGATTAATCCTATCATAATGATATGCAATTATAATACCTAGAGTAAGACCTAAGGATTCAGGATACCACTTCAAACCAATAACTGGAAGATGTAGTTTATATCCTAAGAAAAAGCCACCAATACTATATCCCAACGTACATATCAAAAGAAAAACTTCTCTCTTTTTTCCATCTAAAAATTTCGTATGTGCAAAATAGAAGATAATATAGTATACAATCAATACATGTACAAAATTTGCTCCACCATAAGTTAAATGTGTATGGAAAAGAAAGCGTATTAAAATGCATAAAATATACGGAACTAAAATTTTTGAAAATCTATTTACAAAAAAATGAGAAAGATAGTCCTTTTTATTTATTACACTTACTTCCAATCCATATGATGCAAATAGAAAATACAATGTTACTGCAATAAAAGCAAAACTCCCAATCCAAAATTGACATTCATTATCATATGGAGCATAAATATGACTAAATATAACAGGAAAGCAACAAACCCCTTTCAATATTTTAGTAAACTGATAATTAAGAACATTTTGTGACTCTTTTATATATTTTACACCAAATATTTCAACAAATAATAAAAATAAAACAATAATAATAGATACCGCCATATACAAATGTTTTCCCTTTTTCCTAACTTAAATTTTTGTAATTAAAAAGTACATATAACAATTATTTAATATGTATGCTATTTATTTAAATAGTGTCTGCTGATTAAACCGTCTCTGGCTCAAAATCAGCAGATTGACGTGTTAATAGTTCCAGTAGCCATAAAAGTGTAAAAAGTATCCGTGACTGTATCTTGAACAGATTCGTCACAAATACGGATAATGCGATTGAAGTTAGGGTTGTGTCATAAAGCTTGGTTTTAATCAAGCCCATTCCATAGCAACGTTTGCTTAAGCTGAAGGCTCTTTCTACCTCTATTCGATCCTTGTTGTCCTGATATTCCTGTTTTTTCTCTTTCACTGACTGTTTTTCAAGGCTTGGTCTCCCAAGCTTTGGGCCGGATAATCGTATTCCATGCATCTTACAGTATTTTCTGTTTTCTCTGGTACGATAGATCTGGTCTGCTAATATACGTTCCGGATAATGACCGGTCCGTTCCCTGAAACGCTCTGCCGCTTCTTTCAACACGGTACTTTCATTGTATGCATCATAGGATATCTTTTCTATTCTGCCTAGACCGTTATCATCAATGCCCAGGTCAAACTTCGCCCCGAATTCTACTGGTGACTTTGTTTTTCCCCTGACGATCGGTCTGATCCATGACTGTGCAATACTGACAATGCGGTTGTCTACGCTATGGGTCTTGTTCTGGTACATGTATTGCTGTTGCTCATACAGTTTATAGATTGTCAGCAGGAGAGTGCTCTCTTTCGATGTAGGTGCATAACCGTCCTGCATGAAATTTTCGGGGTACCCGATATCTCGTCTGATGAATGCCAGCTGTTTACGAATCGTTGCCCTGATCTTCTTAGTGCTGCGCTTTTTTGCTTTTGCAAGTGAAAGATAATTTTTTCTTGCTATCCTGCGGTACATGCGGGGTCTGGAAAATCCATATGTTTTGCAGAAGCGGATAATAACCGTTTCCAGTTTTTCCTTGCTTCATTCAGTAGGGAAAAATCCTGTGGATATCGGATATTAGATGGGGCACAGGTGGCATCAAGCATCAGGGTTCCTTTATTTTCAGGGATCTGTCCCTGCTTTGTATCCTGCCCATCACCTTCTCCCCCTGAAGGTGGATTGTTATGGTCATCATCCTTTTTGCCACTGGATTCCTTTTCTTTGACTGCATCCAGCATATATCCATTCGCTTCCATGATAACATCCATTTTCAGACGTTTACGGAACAGGACTAAGGTACTTGCATCAATTGGCGGTTCTTCCTGATAACCTGGAAGCCCAATGAAATACTGGTAATACGGATTTTCTGTCAGTTGTTCAACGAGTTCCCTGTCAGAATACTGATATTTCGTTTGTATGACCAACGAGCCAAGGGCAAGACGTAATGGCTTGGCTACCCGGCCATTCTTGCCTTTGAACAGGCGGGAATATTTCTTTTCAAAGCCCCCCATGGAATAGCATCTGCCATTTTTACCCATCTGTTTTCAGGGTTCATGTGAAGTCCTATTGGCTGATTGAAATCCAGAAAGTTACTTTGTGTATTATCAGTATATTTGTACATTATTTTCCGCTCCATAAATGGTATTTTTCTATTGAAAACTGCACGAAAAAAGATTTGAGATCCGCTAAAACCGTGCACTTTATTATACCATCTTTGAGCAGAAAACACAGTAAAATTAATGGTTTTAAGTGAATTTTCTTTTATTCAGCAAACACTAAATAGCGTTTTTACAAAGCATAATTGCTTAATCATATATTATTTCCAATAGCATCCTTTCTCTACAACACTTGCATTTTTAGGAGTTTCATTTTTTTCTGGATACACCCATGCATCATTAAAATACTGCGCTATTTTTGATGGATAGTTATCTTCCCATCTTTTTCCCTTTATTCCAAACATAAGCTGTGTTGCTCCACCTAAATGAATAGCTTGTTTTCCTGCTTTTTTTAATTTACCAGCAAGCGGCATCCCATATGCTCCGCATCCGATAATTGCAATGTCAAAATCAATTTTCATTGCCTCTTCATACATGTAATCAAGTGCTTCAAACCATGTTGAAAATCGTTCATCTTTTTCCCCTGCAATTGTTTGCACTGCTCTTAAAGTTTTTAGTTCAAATTGCGGGAGTATTTCTGTATTAGGGAAAATTTGTGTTCTCCTTTTATATTGGGACTGAATTGATTCCTCAAATGGATGTATTACTAACACCCTTTTATTTTTCAATGCTGCCGACCACGGATATTCAGCATAAAGCCACGGCTCCAATCTAAATAGAAAAGTCAAATCCACTTGTGAAGCATACTCTTCTATTATAAAATCTTCCATATTCAAATGCCACATTGCAAGTAAATCTATTTCTTTACATGTTTCTAACATATAATCCGTAAACAAAGGTAGCAATTTTCTACTATTTGGGAAAAATCCAGCCCCTTCACACAAGCGATTAAACCATTTGCTTGTATAATTTTCATTTATATCTGAATACCCCATTATTCTATTGCTTAATTCACCAACCATAGTCTGCAATTCAGTATTTCCAAACCTACATGCCATAAAAGGCTTTCCAGATATAATACAATTATAAATGTATTCATTTGTTTGTTTGGAAGACATTACCTTTTTATGTGCATAATATGGCATAACCGGTTCCCTATGAAAATACTTTACAATGCCATGTCTTCTGAGACATTTATTAAAATAAAAATCTCTAAATTTCCATCTTTTTTCATATCTTTTCCACTTGTTTTGTAATTCTTCTGTATCCATATAATCACATATAAGCTAATTATCTTAAATAATAATTGGCTTTTCCTCCTTCATAAAAAATAGAATTTCAAAAGGTAACTTCATAACACAAAAATGCTTTAGTGTTTCCATACATAATAGGGGCAAACGGCACAAAAATAATAATCCTAGTAACAAGAATTCTATCCAACTAAATTCCTTTAAACTTTTTATTTTCTCTAACATATTTTTTCTTATTTATCTTCCTTTTCTTCAACAATAAAAGGAGGTCTATTTCTAGAAGCATCAAATGTTCCCCATAAATATTCTCCCAAAATCCCCAGTGTCAACATTATTACACCAAAACTAAATAAATTAAATATAAATAATGTAGTCCAACCAGTAACTTCAATCAATCCTGACAATTTACATATTAATTCGACAATTACCCAAATCAATGCTCCACAAAAAGAAAACATACCAATTGTTGTAACCACTTTAATAGGCACTGTTGAAAAACTGAAAAGTGTGTCCATTACCAATCGAACCTTTTTTGAAAGAGTCCACCTACTTCTTCCTATTTCCCGTGCAAGTCTCGTATATGGAACTTTTTCCGTTTTAAATTCTGCCCATAAAATCTGACATGCAAGGGAACTATTTTTTTCATCCAAAGCACACATGACATCTACTACTTTTTTATCTAACAAATAAATATCAAATCCTGTCTCTGGCATATTAGACAAAGCCATTTTGCGTACTAGTGTACTGGCATATAATACATATTGGCAAAAAATTTCTTTAAAAAAACTTCATCTCTTTCTTCTCTAACTGCAAGTACAACATTATTTCCCTTTTTCCAACTTGCAACCATATCCAGTATTAATTCACTTGGTTCCTGCATATCCGCAGCTTTTACCACAGCGCAATCACCTGTCATATGCTCCAATCCACATAATATTGCCGCATGTGAGCCAAAATTTCTGGACAAACTATAAACTTTTATTTGTGAGTCCTGTTTCTTCAATTTTTTTTAAACTAATAAACTATCATCTTTAGAACCATCGTTAACAAAAATTAATTCATATTCAAAGTCTAATACGTCTAAAACTTTCTTTTTTAAATCAGAATACATCAACTATAAAGTATCAGCATTGTAGTAGACTGGTACAATAATGGATAATTTCATCCGCATTCCTTCTCTCTAGTCATTTTTATTTATTATTAAAATATCAATAAATTACACTGTTTTTTATTATATAGGAAGCTCTCCATACTCTCTTTTTTTTATTCCACCATCTTTCACTTCATAAATCACATCGCAATTTTTTATCGTAGTCAATCGATGTGCAATGATAATTAAAGTTCTTGTTCCTTTTAATCCATCAATTGCTTCCATTACCTCGTGTTCTGTTTCATTGTCTAAAGCAGAAGTAGCTTCATCTAAAATCAAAACTATAGGCTGACTGTATAAAGCACGTGCTATTCCAATTCTTTGTCTCTGTCCACCAGACAATTTCACTCCGCGATCACCAATTACCGTCTCCAGTCCGTCAGGCAAACTCTTAACAAATTGTTCTAACTGTGCTCCTCTTATAGCATTCCACAGAGCTTCTTCGTTTATTTGCTCTCTGTCTAATCCAAAAGCAATGTTAGACCGTATTGTATCATCCATTAGATATATTGTTTGTGGAATATACCCTATACATTTATGCCAGGCTGAAAGATTTTCCTTTATATTCACACCCTCTACTTCTACCATTCCCATCTGTGGTTCTAATACCCCTAATATTATATCTGCCAGTGTACTTTTTCCAGCTCCTGAAGCACCTATAAGAGCTACAGATGTATTAGGTTCGATATGCATACTTAAATTCTTAATTACCCATTTATCAACATTAGGATATCTAAAGGATATATTATTAACATCTATTCCTTTAGATAATTTTTGAATTGTCACCTCGTTTTTGGTATCTAATATACTATCAGCCTTTAGTTCATCAATTTCCTTTAAATCATCATATAGAACATCCAGGGCGGCTTTATTGAACATGATTGCACTTAAATATCCTGATATACGATTAAAAGAAGGTAACATACGAAATGCAGCTACTGCAAATACTGATAAAGCGGGGATAAAATTAGTAATATCCTCATTAAAGCACATCATTTTCACTACTACTGTAATCAGCAATCCGCATATACACATTGTTTCCATAGTTGGCCTTGAAATAAATGAAAGCATTGTCTGCTGACGTTGCAAAACAGTAAACCGTTTATATGTTTTATCATAATTATCAAGGAAAAATTTTTCTTTATTCATTACCTTAATTTCCTTGATTCCGGAAAATGATTGAAGCACCCATTTTGTTAAACTAATACTTACCTGCCTGTTTTCCTGTCCTTTTTTGACAAGAACTTTTTTAAATACAATTCCAAAGAATATTGCAAATATAAAAATTAAGGCAGCAACTACTATTGTAGTCATAATATCTGTACTCATTAAATAAATGACTAAAACAACACATACACTAACTTCCGCAATAAGCTGTAGTATGTTCAATACTACTGTATAAAACCCATTTACATCCTCCGTTACATTTCTCTGTAACTCTGCTACATTCCTTGACACATGAAAAAGATAATTTTGATGCATATATGAATTCATCATTTTCACCGCAAGGCGTCTTTGATTATTGAATATAAACCTATATTGTACATTATATTGGAATGTGATATATATGTTTTTTATAATATATACACCTATCAAAAAAAAGGAAAGAAATACCACAATTTGTTTTACTTCCGTAAAACCAAAGAAATCCTTAATTTTTGCCAAATACCATGTATTCTCTATTGCATCTGGATTTGTTGCAACATTGATCAATGGCATAATAGAAGACACACCAAGTAACTCTACAAAAGCTCCGACAAAAATAATTATTAATAATATAATTAATTTGATCTTTTGTGGTTTATCTAAAATATAATTTACTTTTTTTATCATTCATTTTCTCCCATTTTAATCTGGCTGATAAAATTTTATAAGTGTATCCGCGGTTCTTGGATTCTTTTTGTGATAAGCATCATAATCTTTTACAAAATGTCCTATATCCCACGCCTGATACCCATCTTTAAATAAATCATATACTAAAAGATCCGCTGTCGGACCCAATATTATACATATAAGCTTATCTTTGGATATCTTTTTTGCTTTTTCTAAAATGCTGTCATATTCCGAAAAGGCACTTATATTAGGTGCTTCAATATATTCAATTGACTTACATAAATCAAACGGATTATATTTTATATCGTTCAATATACCTTTTCCGCAAATAAGTGCAACATCTCTATCTTTAATTAAATCAATCATTTGTTCAAAATACTTATCAAAATCATAATTTTCATAAGTTTGATATACTTGTGACATCGCAGTATCAAGATATTTTTTGTCTTTTCTACAGTGAGAAAGCAAAAATTTTCTTTGTATTTTCATTGCATAAGTAAATTCTTCTATAAAAGGATTCATTCCCTCTTCATAATTTAAATAATAATACGGAATAGCTGCTTCTATCCCATTTTCTTCAAGATTTAATAATTCCAACAAACGTTGTGCTAATTTAGGATCAGCCTTTTGAAAAGGCACATCCATTCCTCGCATTACAGCAATTTCTGCATCACCATAACGATAAAAACTTACTTTGTTATCTTTGATATATTTTATTGATTCTTCAAAATTTCGTATTTGTAGTATATTTCCATATTTATTCTTTTTATATTTATTTTTTTCTATTTCCCGTTCTATCCTACCTGGTATATTTTTTATTTTTTGTACTAAATTTTTTTTCTCCATATTTACCCTCTTGTCTTTGTTAAAATTTTTATGCTTCCATTCCAAATATATCCTATTTATCTCTGCTTATCATCCCATACCACATATGATTATGATATACCCCATTTATCTTTACAGCATCTACTTCCAGTCCTTCTTTTATGAAGCCACATTTTTCATAAAATTTCTGTGCTCTGACATTCTCTTCCAATACACTTAAGTATACCTTGTGTAGCCCTAGCTCAGTAAATGCGTACTGTATGAGTTCTTCTGTTGCTTTCTTAGCAGCGCCCGTTCCCTGTGCACACTTTCTTGCAACTACCGCATATTCAGCCTTATCATTAACGTGGGATATATGCTTTAGGCTGATGGTTCCCAAATACTCATCCTCAGCATTCACAAATGCAAAATTCTGATTTTCCTCATCAAAACTGTTTTGGATAAATGACAGAACTGTTTCCAGTGTTGCCTGTGAAAAGGGACGTTGAAACCCCGCGGTGATCTCTTTGTCATGCATCCATTCCAACATAAAAGGAGCATCTTTTTCTTCTAATTTACGCAGCATGATTTTTCCTATTTTAAACCTTTCATAACCTGTAAATATTCCTCATAGTCTCTGATATACTCCTCAGGATTATAATGTTCACTGGCAAGGCATAATAACACTGAATCCTCTGAGAAGTCATACATATCTTTCCATACAAGTTTAGGTAAATAAATTCCAATATGAGGCCTGTCTAAATTAAAAATTTTTTCATTCCTGCCATCAGTCACTCTTACCTTTGAAGTGCCTGCTACATTGATAAGGACAAATTCTGTATCATAATTAGCATGTTTTCCACGTACTACATCTTTATCAGAACCATAAATATAAAATACTCTTTTAATATCAAATGGAATATCCTGATTTCCTTCTACTATGACAAGATGTCCCCTCTCATCACCTTTTTGTGGGAATTCTATTAATTTGCATTCATTTAACATCTTTCATTACTCCGTCTAAAAATTTAGTTGCTGTTACTTCTATCTGCCTTAATGCAAAGGATATCATACATATAAGCATGACATGAATAATTAGTCCCCAATAATTATATCCTGCCAAATCATATAATATTTTGTGAAAAAAAAATACTCCTTCCGTTAAATACAACTCATAAGACATCTTGCCTACTGATATCAGTACATTTCTTTTTAAATGAATTTTTCCACTCAAAGTATGAATCACTATAATTTACAATATAATCAATACTGCTCCATTAAGCCACCATACCAAAGGAATGTCACACTCATTTAGTGAAACGATATAAAGCAATAGACAAATACAAACCAGTAAAATCTGCGCACCGCCGTCTTTTACCACATATTTATCCTTCAACTCTACAAATAATACTCCAAGATAGAAACAATACCCATAAATATCATTTTCCCGCACCCAAATAAATTTATTTTTAAAAATTACATATCCTCCAATAGATGCCATCGTAAATACAATCCATTGAATGCTCTTCTTAAGATTAAAGCGAAATGCAATCCAAAAAATAAAATACTGCATGAGGATAAAAGTTATAAACCAAAACGTCCCATCTATTGTGTTATTGGGATACAACCCTACTAGCGATAAAAGCGTAGATTTTATATACATATCTCCAATATTGTTACGATACTGCCAAAGTTTCATAAAAAATTCCATTGTAGAGATAATCAAAAATGGAATATATATCTTTCTAAATCTTTTTTTTCAATAATTTTTTATTCCATTTTGCTGATAAGAACACATAATTCCATAACCAGACAAGAATAAGAACATACCCACAGCAGCTTGGCAAAAACTGCCTGATAGCATTAATACGATATCCTTCGGTTTATATATCCACGCCCAAAAATGGTTCAATACAATAACTATAATAGATATTGCTTTTAATACATTTGATTCAGCTTTTGAAATCATTTATTTCTCCTTTATTCATACTATTTTTAAATGTATTCAACTTTTCTATTACGTAATCCTGTTCTTCCCATGTCATACCCGTATAAATAGGCAGACTCAGTACTTCATTCGCATATTGCTCTGTAATAGGATAGTCTCCCCTCTTATGCCCTAATCGCTCATAACATTCTGCCAGATGTGGCGGTACAGGATAATGAATTTGTGTCTGAATACCCTGTTCTTCCAGATATTTCTGCAGATTACTTCTATCCTTACAGCGGATCACATATTGATGGAAGATACTATTGGCACCATTCCTGATTTCAGGCTTTACAATATATTCATTCGTAATTCCTTTCGTATACCGATCAGCAAGTACTACTCTTTCCTGATTCAATTCTTTAATATGCTGCAATTTAACGCGTAATAACGCTGCCTGCATTTCATCCAGTCTGGAATTGAGTCCCTCTATTTCATTATAGTATTTGATCCTGCTTCCATAGTTACGCATCATACGGACCTTATCTGCAAAATCCTTATCATCTGTTACAATAGCTCCTGCATCACCAAAGGCACCCAGATTCTTAGTGGGATAAAAACTAAAGCAACCTGATATTCCAAATGATCCCGTCATCTTTCCGTCAAAACATGCTCCATGGGATTGAGCACAGTCTTCAATAACAGGCAAATTATATTTTTTAGAAATTCCCATTATTTTGCCCATATTGCTTGCCTGACCATATAAATGTACTACCATAATTGCCTTTGTTTTATCTGTGATTGCCGCTTCTATCTTATCAGCATCTATATTGTAGTATTCATCCGGTTCTACAAAGACAGGAATAGCACCATTTTCTGTAATGCCAAGTACTGTTGCAATATAGGTATTTGCCTGTACAATGACTTCATCTCCCTGACCAATTCCTAGTGCTCTTACAGACATAATAAGTGCATCAAGTCCGGAATTTAATCCAACACAGTACTTTCTGCCTGTAAATGCCGCAAATTCTTCTTCAAATTGCTTTACCTCATTACCTAACACATACCAGCCTGAACGGAGTACTCGTAAAGCTGCCTCTTCATATTCCTGTTGATATTGAAAAAACTGTCTATCTAAAACATTGCATTTTACTTTCATTTTCTTCTCTCCCGTCCATACCTTAATGAATACTTTATGTTCTTAATACTACTACAATAAATATAATTAATCAAATTATTATCATTACTATTTGCCCATTAGAATTTTCTTTGTCCATTTGTTCCTATTTATCAATTTAGCAGTCAGATAAGAAATTCCCGTTATAATCAATGAAATTACTAATACATACCCTGCTTTAATACAATACCGATATTCCTCTGGAATTCGACAATAATCTTTTATCAGGAAAAAAAAGAGTATTCCCGAAAAAACATAAATGACAATTGAATTTTCACCTAGCTGGCGTATAACATGTAACTTACATTTAGGTTGAATTTTATATAAAATCAGCATAATGCTGAAGCATCCTGTTAATTGCATCAAAGTATTCAAAACAATTTTTATCGCATCCCTTATACCTGTTAACATACATATCTGAGTCGTAAAATACTCTCCCCGCCTTAAGACGAATATCATCAAGCAAACATATATACTAAATACGATAGTTAACGTTATCCAATAATATTTTGGGGTTAATTTATTCATTATTTTTATTCTATTAATTGCTATGCCTATTATGAAAAATAAAAGTAATCTTCTGACTGACTGTATATGAAAATATTCAGGCGTATCGGGTAACACAAAATTTATCACTGCCAATATAGCAAGAGAGACTTCTTTTTTCTTAAAAACAGAGATAAAAATATATGCTAATATCGATGTGAAAAATACTGCCCACAAAAACCAGTTACTATTATAAGTATAATCTAAAGCAGCTACTATTCCGATTTTTTGATTTCTATATAGTATTAAATCAATTAAATATGTAATTATTCCCCATGAAATACACGGAACTAATATTCCTCGTACCTTCGCAATCATACCACCCTTTATAGAATACTTGTTCATAGAATAAGCAAATAGATATCCACTCATCATCATAAATAACGGCATATGAAAGCTATATATAATTTGAAAAATACTATTTCCTGCATAATTATAATCTTGACTGGTCGCATATTGAATAGCATGCCCCAATATCACTAAATAAATAGCCAGTCCCTTTACAGCATCAACCCACTTCTCTCTTTCCCTCAATTCTAATTCCTCCATACTTTAAAAAATTCCTTTGCAGATTCATTCCATGTATACTGGTTACATATTCTGCTTTTTGCTTCTTCTATCTTTCCCCTTAATTTTTTCTGTATCAAACTATTATATAACTCTAAATCACTGCTGCATAAATAACCATACTTCCCATGTTCCAGAATATAATCAGGTCCCGGTGCTTCCAACGCCACAACAGGGCACTCATAGTACATAGCTTCCAAAATTGACATACCAAAGATCTCATGTTCATTTAAATTAACATAGGCATATGCTATACGATACGCTTCCCAAATATTACTGTTTTCTATCTTTTCCATGATTGATACGACATTCCCAAGTGATTTCTGTGAAATACTCTGTTTTACCTGCTCTAACAATTCTCCCTGTCCAATCATCAGTAACCTGTAATTCTTATCCTGTGCGTATAACTGTTGGAATATTTCTACCATTTTAAGCGGCTGTTTTTCATTTGTCATTCGCCCAATAAACAGCAGCACTTTATTTTCTGAATGATATCCCCATTTTTCTTTTAAATCGTTTATGTTATACTTTGCATAATTCTGTTTTAAAATACTTTCATCCAGCCCCACCGGAATTATTTTTACATTATCTCCTGCACCTAATGCTCTCAATTGTTCGGCTAAAGCAGGGGTTTTCACAACAGTGGGATACTTTTTATAAAACCATGTATTATCGCAAAATAAATCTACTATTTTCTTTTTCCAGGCTGAAGCATTATTGCTTCTGATAACTCCAATGTACGGCAGACATAAGATATTATTTTTCCTGCACCATTTAAAGAATCCCCGCAATGCGATATAGTTATCTGATGCCGTAATGTAGCACTCTCTATCTACATTAAATCCGGTATAATCAGGCAATGCATGTTTTCCTATATGTTTTGTCTTCAAATAAATACTTTTGATACCATCATGCTCTATTTCTTCTTTTTCTCCATCCAAATCAGGAATAAGGTGATACACCTCTACATCATGCCCTAATCTGGCAAATGCCTTTGCCAATCCCTCTGCCTGAGAATTATAGTATTTACTTAAATTTTTCTTTTCTGTATTTAAAGATATAATTGCAATTTTCTTTATATTAATCATATAATATAATCCTATAGTCCTTTTCTATTCCATATATCAAGAAAGAAACTTATTATAGCTAAAATCAATAATACAATAAAGTTACCAACTGTCATTGTCCTTACAACAGCCAAGCCAAGAAACAGATATACATATATCCATCCAATTATTATCCTTATCTTATTCACATCTGGTTTCATTATTCTTTCCTCTATTTCCAATAGCATCCCATTTCAACTGTACCTGCATTTTTAGGTTTTTCCGAGTCAGCCGGATAGCCCCAGTACTCATTAAAGCAGGAAGCTATTTTAGATGGATAATTTTCTTCCCACCATTTTCCTTTAATACCAAACAACAGCTGAGTTTCCCCACCTAAGTGAATTGCCTGCTTTCCTGTTTTTTTCAGTTTTGCAGCCAATGGCATACCATAAGCACCACAACCAATAATTGCAATATCAAAATCTATCTTCATTGTCTCCTCGAACATATATTCCAATGCTTCAAACCATGTGGAGAATCTCTCATCTTTTTCTCCGGCAATGGTCTGTACAGCGTTTAATGTCTTCAGTTCAAATTCTGGCAAGATATTGATAGTCTACAGGAAAAAACCTGCGCCATTCCCCAGCCTAGTAAACCACTTGTCCAAATATTCATCTGCCTCTTTAGAATGTCCTAGTATTTTTACCTTTAAATTTCCAACTACCGTCTGAAGCTCTGTATTGCCAAAACGGCACGCCAAAAATGGTTCTCCAGACTGGATTTTTTCATACAAATACTCATTGGTTTTTTTGAAGACATTACCAGTTTATGAGCAAATCTGGGCATAACCGGTTCACGATGAAAATATTTTACTATTCCATGTCTTCTCAGACATTTATTAAAATAGAAATCCCTAAACTTCCATTTTTTTCATATCTTTTCCACTTATCTTTTAAATCTTCTTTTTCCATAATCCTTACACTTTCTAACATCACGATATGCTTATTTATGAAAGTAATAAAATATTTCTAATTTATCTTTAAATTTATTACTCTATTTAAAGGCTTTTCTATAAGAATGTACGATAAAGTTCCAACTCCAAAACATACTACTGAAAAAATAATCATCGCATTTATAGTACATAAATCAAATTTAAAATCGAATAGCTTTAAAACTACATACATTATTTCCAACAAAGGATAATGCCACATAAATGCATTAAATGATATATTAGCAAGATTATTTATCCAACTCCAATGCATAATCTTTGATACAAACTGTGACGAAAAGACAAATATCAGTGCTGGGTAAAATATAAATATCATTATATATTTAACATCTTTTAGTACCAACCAATATTGTTTATATATTAAAAAAGGAATTATAATTATAATAGTCAGACATATCTGAAAATTAATTAATTCTGCTCTTTTGTCTACCACATATGCTAAAAGCAATCCAAGGAAAAATGTAACATAGCCTCTACTACTTAAATAATTAAAAAGGGGATAATTAATTCCATAATACTGAATTCCTAATCCAATAAAAATCATTCCGCCAAATAAGTAATTACATGAAATATGAAGCCTTTCTGCTATAAAAGTCAGTAAATACAAAATTACATAACATAATAACAGAACGCTTATATACCATGCAGGATTGTTAATTCCAACATTGGTTGCGAACCAACCTTCTTATATTCCAAGCGAAGAAATTAATATTGTCCAAAGAGAAAATGAATCAACATTGAAGAATACCTCTCCATATAAAATAATATATAAATGTGCAAATACTGTAGTAACAATAACGCATATAGCCATTAAAGGTATAAAACGAAAGAATCTATGAATACAATATTTTTTAAAGCTCAATCCGAATTTTATTTTTTCAATATATCTATACATAATAAATCCAGAAATAATAAAAAATAATTCAACTAATTCTCCATAATAAAATAACCCTCCGTAAAAACTTGATGCTCCCCACCAAGCACCTGTAATTTGTTGATAATGGTGAAAAATTATCATTACAGTTGCAATAATCTTTAACAAATCCAGTCCAGAAATTCTTTTATCCATATTTCTTATCAGATATTCTTAATAAATATCTTAATTCCCTCCTTTTATTTCAACCGTGCACTTAATATCTTCTTTTTTCAGTATTATCCTTCCTGCATTCAAACGTACAATACCTTTTTCAACCTTTCCAGCCTTTATATCCGTTATCTTATATTCCGTCTGCCCAATATGATCATCCGTCAATTCTATCTTTTGACATTTCCATCATACTTTTCTACTGAAGCTGCATTGAGCATATAATTTTGTTTTTTTAATCCATTCATTTGTGCAAATAAATCACTGTCTACTACACTACTATATCCATATAATATTGGAAGTGAATTACTATTTTGATATAAATCCCATTCTCCATCTTCTGTAGACTTTACATATTCAAACCCATATGGTGATAAAAATCATACTTTGAGCGAACAACAAAATATTTTACATTACATAACGTCTCTAAAATAGCTCTCTGATCTAATCCCAGTATATTATGGTCTTTATATGAAATGCCCCACTTATCAAACGCCCATATATAACTATTATTTTCAATACTTACATATTCCATTACACCTAGATAATCCTGCGACAATGAAATATTCATTCCAGTTCTCGGTTCAGCAAATCCTCTTTCATTATCAATCCTGCAAAATGTACTTTCATCTACATCGCATAAAAGTTCCTCTACAACTTCCCTCTCCTGCAATACCGAAATATCTCTATCTCTTGCAACTCCTCTCCAATTATAGCAAATAGTAAAACAAGAAATGACAAACATACCAAACATTGCTATCTGTATTACTTTTTTGACTTTTTATCCTTTTTGCCAACGATAATACAACTACAAGCATCATTAATAAAATTACATAAAATTTTAAAGTAATGCTATACATCTGATGTTCAATAATACCTTCTGCTTTTGCAATAAAACATAATCCAATAAACACAATTATTATTCCAGTTTTCTGAACAATTGATAAATTATATAATTCATCCCAATACATAATTGCCAAAAAAGCAAAGTACATATTTATTACCAATTCCCATCTGCCGTAGCATTCTCCAAATCCAGACATCACGCAACTTATAAACGGAATACTAGTTAACAAAAACAATAAAAATAATGCAACTTTTTCTTTTCCATTATTTTTAGATAAAATAATACTTATTACAATAATAATCCCTATTGTACACACAGCCAATTCCTGCTCCGTACTATAAGAAGGCAAAAATATATTTTTAAGCATTGTACAAATTTCTTGAAATGAATAGAACAAGTGATAATCTGTTTTTATCCCTGTGCGATTTCTTTCCAAAAAGCCCCAAACAGCAAGTATAAATATAAATGCAGCTGTTCCAAGACCAAGCAAATACTCAAAAATCATATTCCTAATATATCTAATTGCATCTTGCCATTTCTCTTTTTCATTAATCATTCGATAAATGACATATACCGCTAAGGAAACAGAACCAATATATAAAAAGGAAAAACTGATAAAGTAAATAAAAATGTAACCCCAAATAAAAGTCCTTTTTTATGCAAAAACATAAATTACTTTCCATATTGTCTGCTCAATTGTTGAAACAAGTGAGTTAATTAAATTTTGATCAAAGGCGCCACATATTCCAGCATATGCAATCAATGTAACATAATACCATTTATGTAATTTGACATAAGCCATGTACCTTTTTGTGCCTTCCAGCACATTTTTATCTTTCATAAATATCATAACGACTATAATTCCAACTTCATAGATAAGACCAGCATGTGTCCATCTACCATAGTCATTTTGCATAATATACACTGGTACTAAAGTAACTGTTCCAAATGGTATTACAAAAAAATACCATGAAAATCTCATCTTATTTTCTTTTGCAACGCAATATACATTTAACCAATATCTATATATTTCATAGAAAAATGGTAAAAATGCAATTATCATTCCTACAATCAGAAATCCCCATGATTGAATTAAACACCTAATTCCACCATCTCCACCTGATCTAAATAAAAAATCATTAATTGTTGGTCTATGATTTTCTATTTCTTCTACTGTTTTCCCAACAAATTCTGCTGTTCGTCCCATGACATACTCTATATTAATTCCATCCTTTGCATGCGCAAACAAAAACAAAATGAAAAACAACGCAGAAGCAACTAATGCGTTAATTCCAAATAGCCAAATATACTTTGCATCAAATTTGTCTTTTACAAGCATAGCTTTATATACAATAATAATCATTGGAAAATTAAAAAAAAGAAAAACATAACCTGGATGTATAAGTTCTGCAATAATCACCAATATAATGATCCCATAAACGTATTTCTCTTTTATAACTAGATACACTAATAAAAAAGATATTAATGCCAACCAAACATCTGTAATTCCAAAGTTACTATAGTATGAAACCCATCCTGGTCCGATAAAAAAAGCCAATGTCAATCCCTTTAAAAAATTATTTATTTGCTTATCATTTATAGTTGTTATCGCTTTTTTAGATATAAGCAGACAAATAAAAGACCACACAACAACTGTAAATATGCCATAAATATATCTCATATACTTCAAAGGAATGTGAAATAGTGTAGACTCAATATCCAAAATAGTTCCTATAAATGCTCTTTGAATAAATCCGTATCTATACGTAAATGAAAGCATGATTTGATTCCATCCACCAAACTTAAATGGGTAATATCGTATTGCCTGCATGACCATGATCATAAAAATAAGTATCAGAAATTTCGCATCATTATCACTTTGAATTTTTTTAATTATTTTTTTCATAATCGTCGCATATTTTCCTTTCACTCTGCAAGTTTTACTATTGCTTTTCCATTTATCATTTGAATTGAACCATTTTCAGGATAAACAGGCATGTCCTCAATTTCATCTATTCCCCTTGTGCCTTCTCCCATATAATACTCAAGTTTTGAAGGATTAAAACCACAGTATATCGATAATAAATAATTTAGCGAACCCGTCTGTGATAGGATACTATCCCTTCCACTGATATCAAATTTTCTCATAACGTCATTATGATACATTGTCTTATCATCTATCTCTGTTTCATTAACGCCGATAAATATTACTTCTGTTTCATCTGTATAGCCATCCAAACTTTTTATTTGCGTAATGATAGGAGTATAAAATCCTATCGTCTGTTTCAAGCCCAAATCCATACTGAGATACTGTGCGTTTGCAAAATGACAATACGTCAAACTCATTATAAAAATAACACAGGTAAGGATATTTTCACATAAAATTACATTCATCTTACCTGAAAAATTTTCTATACATATATCAGCCAGTATTAACGGATATACAGGTATCAGCACATATGCATAACGCATCAAACTATACACTGCATCCGGCTCCGGGCACATAATACAGATTCCATTTATGCTGATAAATAATGCTAAGGATAATATGACAAACCAAATACTCTCAATTTTTCGTTTTTGGTTCAACAATATACACACACATATAATACTTTCAATTAGCCAAAACAAAAATGCTATTGTATATCCAGCCTTTAACAGCACATTATAACTTAACTCGTAATCATTGCCCAGACACAACGAAGCAAAACATGTAAAAATTTCTTTTATTATCAGACCAATCTTTTCTATTGAAATTGTACCAACATTATCCAGTCCTCGGTAAGACGCCAACTGCTGTCCTGTAATTAAAAGTGTCAGCTCTGTAATAATACCATAAAGAATTATGGAACCAACCAAAAGAAACAGATATTTAAAAGAATTCTTTATTTTTTCTCTGACACGAATTGTTTCATTCTGAACCAGATTTTGAATCAAAACCATCACGTATAAAGATGCTATAAACGGAAAATATGCCTGATATATTCCAAGTGATAAAACTGTGCAAAGAACGGCTAAAATATATCCCTTTCGATAAGTCACCGTAAAGAAAACACCTAATACTCCTAAAAAAACAGCCAAAGAATAATACAGTGCTGTAAACATAAAAAAGAAGGTAGCTGTCCAGCTTGGAAATACGACCAGCATCCCCGAAATCAATATAATTGACAACTTATTTTTCAAATTAAATATATAAACCAATAATGCAGCAGAAACTGCAATAAAAACAAGGCTTACTATTCCATTTATCCATGGCAGACTGTATGAAAAGTCTAAATGATATACAGCAGCTCCTAATACCCATAAAAACCATCTGCCCAGTCTAAATGTTGCCCCAAATCCTGTAATGCCCATATCATCATAATTGGGTAATTTATTTGTAAACATGTAATTATGCGCTAATAATCCAAATACTATAACCGAAACTACTGCTATTTTGCACTCTTTAGGTACCTTTGCATACTGTTTCTTTATCAGCTGGTTCAAGCGTTCCATCCCTAACTTCCTTCCTGATTTTTACCTTTTTCATGTAGCCATTGATATATCTTGCTTTTTATTGTCTGAAAGACTAGCTGCTTTTTAGACAAATATCCATATTTATATCTGACCTTTAAATTTTCCTGTACACCGACCTGACTGCTTGACATACCTCCCAACTGAAAATTGGAAAGAATCTTCATCACTGGTGTAAAAGTAACCTGTTTTGTCTGATATAATCGTAACATAAAATCATAATCTGCTGCTGACTTATATTGTAAATCAAATACTCCAAATTTTTCATATACATCCTTTGTCACAAAACAAGTAGGATGAGTGATCATCTGCTGCGGTAAAAAATCATGGTGATAGATAAAAGTTGACTTTTCTTTCCCATTTAAATAGGTTTTCTGCATACCATAAACTACTTCATACTGATTACCCTGATAAGCCTTTACTACATTTTCTATGGTATCCTTTTCATACCAGTCATCACTGTTTACGATACCGATCAACTTACCAGAAGCCTGTCTGATTCCCTTATTCATGGCATCATAGATTCCATTATCCTTTTCTGAAACCAAAGTGAACTGTTTAGGCAATTTTGCTCTATGATGTTCTATTATATCCAAAGTTCCATCTGTAGAGCCACCATCCAGTATAATATACTCTATATCAGGATATGTCTGTTGTTCGATGCACTCTAATGTTTTTTCTATCGTTTTTACGCTATTAAAGCACGGAGTTAACACACTGACTAAAACGTCCTGCATACTATACCTTTTCCTTTCTCTCAAATGGTTGATACCAATAACTTCCAAGCAAAATAAATAAGTAATTACGTAAAATATAAACAGAAACTAAATGGGCCTCCATCATTGAAAACAGTGAAAATCCTACTACAATAATGAGCAGCATGTAATCTCTTTTTTGATAACTCTGATAAATCAAATATAAATTTGCCAATACGTACATGATTCCCGGAATAATTCCATACCAGTAAAACAGACGGATAAATCCTTGATCAAAAAACTCTGTGTTTGCTCTATTTGAGAATAAGGTCCAATTCTCTACTCTTGCATTTTCAATCACATGAGCATACTGAAATCTTCCATTTAATATCTGATCCAAATCGTACATAAACTGTGTTTCTCTTCCTGTGTAAGAACCTACAGCAGAGAAAATAACTAATGTCAGTACAAATGCAGCGCTCAACCAATAGATCCATTTCAGATTTTTTAGCATTGGAACATACTTCATAATAGCTGCTCCTATTATGGTTGCTCCTATTACCAACATTGCTGTATTTGAATCGGTATAATGATAAGTCATTACATTTATTAAAAGTAACAGGACAAAATGATACCATTTCATTTTATCAACATAGATATATAAGCATAAAACTGTCATCATATACATCATGCACTGAAAGGCATTAGGATGTCCCATACCAAAACAGTATCTTGTTTCAACAATGCCCGGAAATGGCCCCCGACCAAAATTGGCTGTCATTGTCATAGCACCAAATGTGCCACTTGCTGCTAAAACAAACAGAATTACCAAACCTGCCAATGTAATGCCAAGTACCACCTTCAATATTTTCTTTACGTCAATATTTTTACAGGAAATCACAAAAACAGCAGCCCGAACCACTTCGTCTTTGTCATTTACCAGATACGATATGGATACCAGAATACCTGCTATCGCTATTGCGATCCATTCTTTTTTAGAATATTGGGTAGTAATTACCTTAATGCAAAATAATACAAAAGTCAGACGGAATAGTTTTCCTTCCCAGGGATTGATATATGCACTTTTATCAATCATGACTATAACACTCTCTATCACAAGTGCAATCCAAAAGCACAGATTGCCTATTTTATTCATCTTTTCACGCACAGCCATCTCTCCTATACTTCTATGCACTCTTTATTGAATTATAGATTGCTTCTAATTGTTCTGCAATCGCTTCATACGAGAATTTACTTTTTATATAGTTTGAAATCTTTTCTTCCTGGTAATAGTTTCCCCGTGTTAAGTGCCCGATCATTTCATAAAACGCCTGAACCAGCTCTTCTGCCCCTGGTTTTATTAAAAGTCCATTAAATGGTTTAACAAAATCATCCGGACCTCCATTAGCCACTGCAATAACAGGTTTTCCACAAGCCATGGCCTCTATATATACCACGCCAAAGGTCTCGTAACGGCTTGGCAGTACAAAACAATCGCATGACTGCATTTCCTGTATTACCTGCTTTCTGTCCAAGGCACCGGTAAATTCTACATATTTTGAAATGCCTTGTTCTTCCACCCATTGCTCTACTTTGGTTTTGGCGCTTCCTCCACCACCAATTACAAGTTTTACATCCGTATATCTCTTAACAACTTCTGTCCATGCCTGAATTAATATATCTATACCCTTTTTATACAGTTGTGCTTCTTCCTCCATATAGCACACTGTAAGAAATCTGATTCCTCGGTGTTTCTCAGAATCTACCCGTGGCACAAAGGCATCACAGTTTACTACATTACCAACTACATCAATATCTGGGCGATAGGACTCTATCAGCTTGGCAAAGGCTCCACTTACACAGATCACTCTTGCTGCTTTTTGAAAAATTTTCCGAATGACTTTATCATTTTTTTCACTGATTTCATCCCTGTGCAGTTGAAACAAAGTAGCATGTTCTGTTACCACATACGGTATTCCAATCTGCTCAGAAAGCTTCATGGCAGCATAGCCTGCCCATACACAACAGTGTGCATGTATGATATCCGGTCTGTTCTCCTGCATATATTGATCATATAGCTTCTGAATACCTTGGGCAAAGGCTTCACGATGTCCCTCTATTCCATGTTTCAATGGACAAAAACATCTATTTCTGTAAATTTGAATGCCTTCTATGATTTCAGACTTTTCCTCATTGTATGCAAACCAGTCCTTCACACATTTTATGGAATAAGTATCGCAATACAGAATAGTAACTTTGTGTCCTTTTTGCTGTAATGCTCTTGCCTGTTCCAGGAAGAAACTTCCCAGCGTTTTTCTGCTCTTTGTTTGGAAAAAGGCAGGAATAATCACAATATTCATTGTCAGTTTCCTTCTCCTTCTATTTTGTCATTGCAATCTTAAGCCAGTATTTAAATTGTTTAATGCCTTCCCATCCCATCCCGGCCTGTATCATATACCATAACTTTCTTCTGAAAAATAATTTCATTTCTGTTTTCTTCAGACGCATTTGTTGGGAGGCAGTAACAGATTTCTCTGACATGCGATACCAGACAATTTCTTCATCAATAAGTCCAAACTTATATCCTGCATGCATAACCTTCAGATTCATAGGATAATCCTCAAACCATTTATACTCTTCGTCATAGCCCTTAACCTGTTTTAGAAAATCTATGGTATAAAAAGTTGCTGATGGTGCCACGATTCGATTCTGCATAAGCAGCATCTGATACTGTTCTTTGTATGTTTTCTGAGCAAAATCATAACATTTATTACAATATGCCTGTATTTCAGGAAAGGATGGATTATTATCATGTTCTGTAAACAAATGTACTCTGGCAATAGGAAACACGCCTGGATTCTCCTCACAAAAATCAACATATTTCTCTATGGCATCTTCAGTCAGATAGTCATCCCCTGCAATTCCCTTATAATACATCCCCGTTGCAGCCTGTAGTCCTCTGTTGATATTAGATGGTAGACCAGTATTCTTTTTAGTAGTTACTAACTTCATATCTGAAAGACATCCTTTGTTATCTCTCATCCAGCTTTCTACTACTTCAACAGTGTTATCCGGTGAACAATCATCTGTTACAATAAGCTCTATTTGAGGATATGTCTGTTTTTTTATGCTTTCCAAAGTTTCTATAATGGTATCTGCAGATCTATATGCTAATACCACTACGCTCACTAATTTCATGTATCTTTTACCTCTCCCAGGCTATATCAGGCCTAGTGCTTTTCTCAGCTTCTTAAATCTTCTGGGTCTGTTCTCCCATTTATACTGTATGTACGCACTGCATTCCGGTAATTTGGCATCAAAGGCAGCCTCATCATCCATCCAGTCATTTACCTCACATAAAGAAGTAAAGATAATAGGCAGTATCCTCTCAATCTGGTGTGCTTCTGATGGGAAACATGGGTCCATTGCATAATTCATAATCTTATTCAGGTTACGGTAAAACTCACGACTATGTTTTAATATCTGCTCTCTACGGACAATAAAGCAGGCTCCCGGTGAGAACATGCAATATTGTGGTATCATGGGTTCTTTATAAATAAATCTGAGCAGATCATCCACATCATTAAAATACTGCTTTGGATGATTAGGAGAATCCACATACCATGAGTTATTCTTCTCTACATAGACATTTTCCATTGCAAGAAATGTGGTCCCAATTTCATTTTTTTCTTTATTTTCATTATATTTTGAGAAACGATCCCAGTACTGTTTCTCATCATACAGGAATGTAAATGTCTTATTATCATATACCTGCTCAAAGAATTCTCTTGAACAATGCCGTCCTATCATGTTGCCCTTTAGCAGACAGATCACTTCCGGCAGATTATCATAATGCTCATCAAAATAGGAGAAATATGTAGTAATATTATGTCCTGTGTTCTCTACATCTATTACATTATACTGTCCATTATGAAGTTGCTCCTTCACATTACTGTCAGTTGAACAATCATATATAATATAATCCTGACATAGCTCTATCAGTTCATCCGGAACAGTATTAAAATTATGTATCACAAAGAAATTATCTGTCTTATTCATTCTTCAATTTCTCCCTTGTCCATATTTTATATGTATATAATATCACGATTCCTGCTGATAGCAATGTGATAATCTCTGCCAATCGCCAATACCATGGTTCACGGAATGACAGTGTAATATTCCCTTCTGTCTCTTCAGGTATCATAAGCTTAATTACATGATTGGTTCCATCAGTTACTTCTATTGGAAAATGTTGTCCTTCCTCCGTTACTTCCAGCGCCTGATAGCCTGCATAATATAACCGTGGCAGTTCTAAGCCCATCTGCTGCGCCGATGTATTCTTCACATGCATTGTTATTGATGTCCCATGATATACTACATCTGATATTTCTACACAGTCATCTTTGTACAGTTCCTGCGTTTTAAGCTTGTCCAGTACCGTATCAACAGGCAAGTATTCCTCTCCCGATGCCACGAAAGTATCCATTTCCTCTACAGAGCGAACCTGTGTTCTTTCCGCCCGCTGGTTCAGGTCTATGACAAAGTGTCCGACTGATAATAACAGGATACCAACAGCAAGGCATATGGTACTTACTTTTTTTCTTCTGTCATACTCCCGTTCTGTATAATTCAGGACTGCACACCATACTACTACTAACAGTCCCACTGCAACACCGGTAAAACGCCATGGAAATTGTATTTTTACAATAATATACCGGAATATCCTGCTTATTCTGCATAGTCTGTCCCATGGGAAGTACAGAGTACTCATAACTACCATAAGAACTCCTAAACCAGCTGCTGTGATTGTAATCTGCCTGTTTCTTCTTTCTTCCTGCTTCAGATATCCCCGGATACACAATAGCATCAATATGATAACTGAAAGCATCAGAGACAGTCCAGCACCCTGTGTAAAATCCCCTGCTGTCCCGGCACCTGCGTCCAGACTCTGCCCAACTGCATTATCAAATATCGCAAATACCTGTGAAAGAAAGGTTCCCTGCCTCTGTATCATAATGTCATTATTGCGAATACTGTTGATATTGAACCTTCCAAACAGCATATAATCCAAAAATGGAATCAGAAACCACGCGCTAAGTCCCAGTGCAGCTGCAACTGCACCACAGCCTGCAAGCATAACTTCCTTATGAAAAATCCTTCTGCAATACACAACAACTAATAAAAGTAATACCATACATGCTATTTCTGCTGTCAACATATGGCTCTGTAACATTCCAGCCATACTGATTCCCATTAAAACAGCACCTTTTTGTAACTGAACTTTATTTCTATCTTCATTCAGCAATAATACGCAGGCGTAAATCAGTAAAGGCCAGAATATCATCCCTGTGTATTCTCCCAATGCCCCTCTGGTATATAGATTTACCAGACGATATGGTGCCAGTGTGTAAAGACAGCTGCCGAATACTCCGATTTCTCTTTTCCTGAATATTTTGCCGAAACTATAGCCTGATATCAGTGTTGTCGCTACATTACATAATACCACATATACCTTATAGGCATCCTGTAGTGATATTCCCAGTAATCTCAACAATGCAGCCGGATATAAGAACAGATCACTGTAAAAGACGGATACGGCGTAACCATATCCGTCATACCATGCAGGTTGTATCCTGACCGGAAATTCTCCTGCTCCCAGTCCCTGTGCCAATCCTTCTATGCGCATCAGGTGAAAATATATATCATGCCCCCGAATCAGATAATTATTAAATAATGGAATGGATGCCATCAATATGATAACCAGATAGTATACTGCATATTTTATATTTTTCATTTTATCTTCCATGCTGTAATCTTGCATGCAGAAAACATTTTACTGTTTCCTTCTGTTCTTTACACCATGCCCTCCAGTATCTGCTGTTCTCTATTCCCAGTGCTTTAGCTTCTTTCAATCCCTGATGGTACTTAATGATAAAGTTCTCTGTGAAATACTGTCTGCACTCTTCACAATCCTGCAGTCCATATTTCGTATACAAATACCTGTAATCATTATAAATGCGCATATCTCTTTCTGAAAATGTCTCAGTATACTGATTAGCATGCATACCTATAGAAATCAACGGTTCCTTCGTGTATACAAACACATGGTTAGCCTGCAGCAGGTCAAAATACAGGAACATATCAGAAGCCCAGTTGCTTTGTTCATCAAATAATACCGGCTGTTCTCCCCTGCGGTAAATTCCGGCACTGGGAGCTCCTATCTGGTTTCCCAGGAAAAACAGCTTATAATTTCTGTGCAGTCGTTCTATAAAGGCATCTTCCGCATATCTTGCAAATGCATTTCCATGCTCTGTTACCTGTTTGTTCAGATGTTTTACCTGTTCAATATCCTGTCCGTCCAGCAGTACTTGCATACTCCCTGAAAAGGCAAGATTAGCTTTGGGATGTTCATCAAGCATACTTACAAATGTCCCAAGGCCGTCACTGTCTGTAAACCAGTCATCACTGAACATAATCTTAATATATTCCCCTGCTGCCATCTTAATTGCCGCATTCCAGTTATAAATATGCCCTAATGGCTTCTCATTGTGGATATAATGCAGTTTATCCTGCCAACTCCATTCTGTTCTGATCCACTCTATCAGTTCTGCTGTTTCTTCATTCGTAGAGTCATCTGATATATTCACTTCATAATCTGTATAATTCTGCCTGTGAACAGACTGTAACAGTCTCTCCACCTCCAACGCATTATTATAAGTCGGCACGCAGATTGATACTTTTACCATGTTCTACCCTCTACTTATTATTTTCTTTATCAGTCGCTTGCATCCTACTTCTATCTGGTAACATGTATCCTTAATTGTTACCTTTGCCCGTCTAAGAGCATGCTCCACAGGCTTCTCCTCATGCAGGATCAGGAAATCCAGTTCTTTCTGGTGCTCTCTGATATACCTCGGATAGCTTTCATCTATCTCGCATCTAATAAATCTGGCATCTCTCCCAAAGATATCCTTGCCATCCTTAATCTGATCTGTAACCTGGTTTAGTACATGCTTGGAATTATATTCCTGATGTGCAGCAGAAACTACCTTCTCCTGCACACGCTTCTTAATATCCTTCTCGCCATGACCACCCATATATCCAAAATGCCAGCCACCGTCTTCTACACGAATTCCTATTTCCTTGCGCTCCGGGAACCGGAGATCACCACACTGCAGATGCTGCTCTTTCATAAGCTTATAGCTTAACATCTTGGAACCAATCCATTTCTTATGCTCCACACCATCAAATTCCCCTGCATAAGACAGGAGATTTCCCGATACTTCTTCCATGTTCAAATAACAATAGAATAATCTCTGTGCGAAATGATAGATTTTATCCTGTTGGAAATTCTGCAATATTTCCTTGATTTTCTCCGGGTTAGGAACCTCATCCAGATCACTGAAAATAATGATATCCTCATCTGTAGCATCTTTCAGTCCACGGGTTACTGCATTTTTCTGGAAGGTATCTCTTTCATGAGTCCCCCCCTGAGGCGTATCATCTACTACAACATGTATAATCTTATCCTCGAACTCCTTGAACATCTCTTTATTTTCTTCATAATAAAGAGGTTTCTTAAGTCCTGAAAAGGTCTCTGTAGCCTCGCTGATCACAAACTTGTCTACAACATCATTCATGACATTGAGTCTGATTTTAAGAATATCTAATTCATTGAAAAATTGAAAACAATCGTATACCATGCTCTGTTCCTTTTTATCTACTTTGGTTTACCTATTCTGTTTGCATTTTGGATGTATTATCTTTCTTGCAAGCTTCTTGCACTTCGTTCCCAGTGATTCCCGATAGAAATTAGGATACTGGGCATTTGTACCGGCCCACTTATGAAAAGCAAACGGCGTAATTCCCTCTATCTCCGGTATCATATGCTCATGTCCGAAATATTTAGCCACTTCAAGAGGTGCTATCTGCATACCTTCTGCTTCCAGGATATGCTTGATCTTACAGCAGATAAATCCATCCTCATGATACCACATCTTACCATATGCATACTCGCCTTCCCATGGGATATTAGCCTTTTTCGGATAATCCATAAGACGCTTGCTTCGGATTCCTACGCTGTTGCCCACACGACAGATATTACCATCTTTATCACGGTAGGTAGTGGCGTCGCCTTCCTTCGGTAATGGCCACGGAGCACCAATATAATCATATTTCAGGAACTCATCACGCCACATTTCGGGATGTACGATAAACCCATCTGCATGCACGATCATGGCATAATCTGTATGGATGTGATCACCCAGCTCATATACCATTTTATAATTAAAGGCGTCAATATCCGTAAGCTCACTGGTATGACTGTAACGGATATTCTTAGGCAGCCCGATGGGCTTCTTATGCGTGATCAGCACAGCATCACCGAATTCAATTCCACGCATACTGTACTCCATAGCCTGAATTGTCTCTTTTATATTTACACTTGTCATTGCCACTAATGTAATCTGTGGTAACTTTAATTTTTCCTGCATTTATATTTCTCCTGCTTACCTACCGTCTGATTCATCCACTTGATACCATTGCTCAGCTTTACTTCTTAACTGCTGAAGCAATTCAAAAAAATCCTCTGTAATATTTTTGAAATACCTTTTAGCCACATCTCCATCATAATCGTGAATTAATGTGTTTCTGACTTTCAGCATTTGAAGCCATAGATCATCTGATATTAGCCCGACACTATATGCAGTCTTTAATGTATCTCTTGGTGAACCTGTTGCAAAATCGACTATCCCATATTCTGAAACAATAATATCTTTCATTACTTTCCATGCTAAGTCAAAAGTAAGATTAAAAGTTTGTGCAGTACCACTAAGGACAAAATTTTCATTGGGATTTGCACCACATGACAATTTCAAATTATCCAGACTTTTGCAAAAACTTAGATATCTTTTAGTAGATTTTTCTTCCATATTCATCCATATCCTCTCTCAAATATTGATTACATACTTCATCATAATCAAATATATCTATTTTTTTTAATGTCATAATCTCATCTATTTCTTCACGCAAAGTCTCAATATCTTTTACACCATACGCAATAAAATCAATATCACTTCTTTCTGTCTGAGTCCCCCGTGCATAAGAGCCAAATAATGAAAGATGCTCTACTTTATTTTTTTTACATACTCTTACAACCTCTTTAACGATCTCATCAAAAGTCATATTATGATGTTTTTGCATATATTTCACTCCATTTATCAATCAGAAGATATTCTTCTTTTTACAGAACGTAATGCCCTTACAAATAAATCCTCACAAATCAGATATTTCGCATGGCATTTTGCTGTCAATAACCTGATACCGGATAATTTTATTCCAGCCTTTTGATATCTGTTGGAACTCTGCTTATATGCTGCCAACTCTTCCCGACATTCTGCTGCAGTAAAAAGTTTTCCCTTTCTATCCATATATATGAACTCATCATAAATATTCTGCTCAGATGCCCAATATCCATCCGACACATTATGTCTCGCCCAATATTTCGGTGCAATAATATACTGAACAGTTTCACTGGTATAAGCAGGGAAAAAAGCAAATGTAGAGTTCGATAATATCAGATACTTTGCATTTTTGATTGCAGTGTAATCTCCTGCCAGATCAAAGTGGTAAGCCGGCACTTCAGGAAGGATTCTTCTTGCTGCTGACAAATCGTCTGTAATTACCATAAATTCCATATCAGGGCGCTTACGTTTCATCACCTTCATGGCATCCAGCCAGTATTTCCTACGAAGAAAAAGCTCCGGATTGCTGGTATATTCGCCACCTCGAATATTGATAATGCACAGATTATCCCTGGAATATTCATAACTATCATATTCCGGCTTTACCCTCAGCCATTGCTTAATCTCTTCTTTATACTGTCCAAAATATGCTTCATCCTGCATATTGCCATATACAAGTGTAGATTGAGCCAGCCTCAGAAACTTCTCATCTGCTCCTGAAATATAGCATCCATGCTCGATATCATGTATGGAATTGCCAAGATATATTCTATCTTCTTTCTCCTGATAAATCTCTGAAAATTCTTCTTTCTTCATGTCCAGGCCACAGTCAATATCCATGAAATACATGCCCTTATTGCTGTGAATATTATTTGCTAAAATTTCTTTATTCAGAATGGCGAATTGACTGTGATTCTTCATAGCAAGACATCTGGTCGTAACATAGCAGAACAGTTGATTGCCCAGTCCCTGACCTTTTAATAATTCTGTTGCAATAACCTGTTCATGTATCATGCTCTTTCCTTTCTACCCTCTATCCTTAATCTGCTCATTATTGATTGTCTCATATATCTGCTCTATGATTTTCCGGTCTGTCTTCTCGTCAAATTTTCTGGCAAACATACATGGTGAATTCATAAGCATCTCAAAGTCTTCTGCTCGAAATACATATGGATTTCCCCTGTTCCAATCAATTTCACGTACATTGCTTATGCAACTGTTAGAAAAACTACTTTGATAAACACTATTTTTATAAAGTGATTTCATTAACACAGTCTGCAATATTGATTCATCACTAATCTGCGTAAAATAATAGCTACGCCTTATCCTTTTATACTCATTTATTAAATACTTTGCATATTCATATGTAACGCTGCACCAATTGGAACCGCCATAAAACGAAAAATCATTCTTTTTCTCCCTATTAACATGCAGTCTTCTTTGTATCGCCAGTGAATATGTCTCCAATTGTACCCAGAATTTTTTGTCTCTTTTTCTTCCCAGCCGCTTTGTAAAGAAATGATACTGGTTATATCTCTCCTGAATATCCTTCTGATACTGCTCTGTTCCAAAATGTATGAATTCTTTTCCATTGTTCTCTTCAAAGAAATCATGTATCTCTTTCTGTGTCTTTATTGGAAGATCAGCACCTGACAGCAAATGATAGTACTGATACTGCTGCTTTGCTGCCGCCTTAAACAGTTCAATCTCAGCTTCCATGATACTATTTGTTCCCCAGTACACCTTGTGTCTTTTTACAAAATATACCTTCGATTTCTGTGCAAACTGTTTTATTTCTGATGGGTCTATATTTTTCGCATTTTTATCTATGTGGATATAGATATCATTCCAATTATCATCTATTAACCGAATCAATCTGTTCAGCACTAATGAATTCTCATGAATCAGCAGCAAATATGCATGTTTATCCAACTTGTACCTCTTCCTATGCCTATAAAGTTGTCTGTGTAATCTTGCCGCCTTCAACCTTATAAATCATATCACATTTCTCGATTGTATTGAGTCTATGTGCAATAATAACCATTGTTTTCTTACCATGAAAGCTGTTGATTGCTTCCATAACTGCAGCCTCTGTCTCATTATCCAATGCTGAAGTGGCCTCATCAAACACAAGAATCTCCGGATTATGATACAATGCCCTCGCAATGCCAAGACGCTGCCTTTGTCCGCCGGACAATCTAACACCTCTGTCTCCGATTGTTGTATCCAATCCTTCTGGAAGTGTCTGTATAAATTCTTTCAGTTGAGCTTCTTCTAATACCTGCCAGATTCTGTTATCATCAATCTCATCATCTGCAATACCAAATGCAATATTATTGCGGATAGGTTCATCTACCAGATAAATAGACTGAGGAATATATCCAATCTGCGCCAGCCATGCAGGATAATTCTCAAATACATTATCGCCATCACAAAGTATCTGTCCCTCATGTACCTTCAGTAAACCCAGAAGAATATCTACTATAGTTGATTTACCGGCTCCGGAAGGTCCCATAATTCCAATTGACTTGCCATATGGGATTTCCATATCGGCATGATCAAAAATCAGTACGTCCGTGTTCGGATAAGCATACACAATATCTTTCAGCTCTATCCTGTCTTTTAGTTCCATGGTCTTAGTTTCATCAACAGGCAGCAATGTCTGATTTGTCTTTTTACTGATTTCATTTATGTTCATGTTCTCATAAACATAATCAAGACACGGTCTGAAATATGAAATATCTGTAAGATATGTGTTAATACGATTTACACAAGGTAACAGTCTGACTGCAGCCAATCCAAAAGCCGTCAGTGTCGGAAGCATCTGTGTCATATCATCTCCTAATGCAACACAGACAACTAAATACCCCAATATAGATACCATAAAAATAGTTTCTATTAAAATTCTGGGCAACGCATTAATAATTGCATATTTCTGATTTAATTTAGCCCCGATTTTTCCATTGCTTTCATAGTTATCTGCAAAAAATGATTCTCTATGCAATACCTTAACATCTTTAATACCATAGATAGCCTGAATACGCCATTTAGCGATTCTTGACTGAATAGCCTGATTGGTCATTCCAAGCGAATTCAACTTAGGCTTCAGAACTTTAAATAAAACAAGCGTTACAATTCCTGAAATAAATATAAGAACCAGCACAAGCTTCCAATCTGTTACGATAAGTACTCCGCATATCAAAACAAATACAACTACTTCAGATGCCAAAGAAATAATAGCCATCAGAATACCAAATACATTCGGAATATCACTATCTGTCAATCGAAAAACGGTAGGAATATCTGCATCCAGATAGAACTCATACGGTCTATTCAAAAATTCCCTTAGCACCTGGCTGATCAATCTGTTCCTGTTTACAGAAATAAATCGATTCTGTTCGCTTGTCAAAAGCAATAGATATGCATTTTTCAATATATACATAATCATCAATGCAACTAACAGCATAATGATAAATCCTTGCATATTCTGTATGTGAAGAAGTTCCATAATCCATTGACAATATTTATTCTGTTGTACAGATTCTGCATCAATTATAACCCAAACAACCGGAAGCATTGCTGATATACTTAAAGTTTCCAATATACCACCAATGAATATCATAACTGCCAAAACAACTATATTGATTTTCTGCTTTTTGTCCAAAATGTAATTCAGCTTTTTAAAGATGTCCATTTTATTCCTCATTTCCTACCTGCATAGTGCATGATCATATATCTATTGCTCAACATTAGCCTGATAAATGCTGTCGTAATCATAATTGAGATAAAATTCTTTTTCCTGCTCTAACTTAGACATATAATTATCTCTGGTGATCAATCCATCCCCAGCCTGTATCCACTGTAATATTTCACTGTTAATTTCAGGTGCATAATGCTCCCTGTCTCTGTAATTATCAAGATTACATATTATATCATATTTATCATAAAAATTATAGAGCTTCACATTTGCACAGTCCAACAGCATTTCTGTTGCAATCTGTTCTGCTTCAAATTGCCGCATCATAAGTCCTTCCTGATTCTGGAAATCCCAGAAGCAGATACTGTACGGAGTGTAAAACAGATAGAATGTAGTATCCGGATATTGTTTTACTAATTCTACAATATTTTCACGGATATTGGTGATGACCATTTCTCTTTCTTCAGGCGAAAGTCCTGCCCGCATGGGCGCTTTCTCTTCCCACCTGTCATAGCTTTGCATAATATACTGTAAACCTGTTGGTTTATCCCAGGATGAATATTCATCCATAGATGTACTCGGTCTCTGTAAGATTGTTTTTGCAATATTAGTCAATACTCCATGATAAAATACCGACTTATTAAAAACGTACTGTGTATCATTCCATGGATTATCATCATATAAATATGTTGGATATCCCTCATATTGTGTCCAGTCTTTCTCTCTGATCAATCCATTATAATCTATTGTCCATATTACTGTTTTCAAATTAGAATTACGTTTCAGTGCCCTTTCCAGATTCTGTGATAATTCCTGATAACCGGCACCTGAAAAAGTCTCTTTTACAGATTGTGTTCCAAATAATTGATCCATTTCACTGGGTTTAAAATTCTGCGCCATGGAAGTTCCTGTTATCATTGCATTATAGTCAAAATGTCTGGAAATCCCATCATTCGTATATCTCTCATCATACAAACGGTATCTTACAAATGAAAACGGTTTATGAAAATGAAAATACGGGTCAAAAACAAAACATAGTACAAAGAACAATACTATGGACCCAATTAACGCTGATATACACTTTTTTAACCATGTTTTTGCCTGCATTACTGCTCCTAAAAATTAAAATACAAAAATTCGCTGACTTCTGATAATGACATAACACTCCAAATAAACAATACTGTGATTGCGATAATCTTACGATTGGTATACTGCATATCCGCTGCCTTTTCCTGCGTATTACGCATTGCAAAACATGCAATTACAACTATAAATGTAAGAATCAAAACACAAAATCCCGGGTATGCATTGATTACAGAGCTTAATCCGATACGATATAGCATCTTCATTTCCACAATATTGTTAAATTGCCCTGTGATAGGAGTGTATATAGCCCCCCAGTCTCCATGAAACAGTCTGTTCCACAATTCAAATGCCTGTGCTACTGATTCTGCCCTGAATAAGCTCCATGCAAAAGTACAGAATACAAAAGTGATTCCCATACGTAATATTTTTGGAATTCTATCTATCCATTTACTGAATATTTTATGCACTACATTGGCAACACCATTTATGATTCCCCATAAAATAAAAGTCCAGTTTGCCCCATGCCATACACCGCTGACAAAGAAAACAATCATTACATTAAGATATGTCCTTATCTTACCTCTCCTGCTGCCCCCAAGCGGAATATACACATATCTGGTAAAGAACCTGGTCAGGGTCATATGCCATCTATCCCAGAAATCTACAATAGATACCGCCTTATACGGTGAATTAAAATTCACCGGCAATTCTACGTTAAACATATACCCAATACCATATGCCATATCACAATAGCCACTGAAGTCAAAATAAATCTGTAAAGAATAGCATACCATGACCAACAGAATGGTTGGACTATTCAGCTCCCCGACTGCCTGGTACCCTATCGTCACAACTTTGGAAAAAGTATCTGCAATCAATACTTTCTTTGCGAGTCCCAACACAAACGCATAAATTCCCTTACTGAAATTTTCTGCATTTATCTTCTTTCTGCTTTTATCCCGGAACTGTGGAATTAATTCATTATGGTATACAATCGGTCCCGCTATCAACTGTGGAAAAAAAGAAACATAAGCAGCATATTCCAGCAGGCTGTATTTCTCACAATCCTGTCTATAGTAATCTATTACATATGACAGCTGCTGAAATGTATAGAAACTGATTCCCAGTGGCAGAACTACACGAAGCAGATGAATATCTGTCTTTAAGACTGCATTTACATTTTCTATAAAGAAATCATAATACTTATAATAGAATAAAATGCCAAGATTTAGCAGTATTCCAACAATCATGAGCAACTGCCTGCTTTTATGGCGTTTCACCCTGGACATACCTTCTACCAGAAGATAATTTAACAAAATACTTATTATCAGTATGAACAGGTAGTGTATACTGTTATAGCCATAGAACCACATAGACATGCCAATCAGCCATGCCATACCAAGCTTATATTGTTTGAAATGATTTAACCCATAATATCCAGCCAAAACCAATGGCAGAAATAGGAAAATAAAAATATAAGAATTAAATAACATATGTTTCGTCCTTATTTATATCTAAAAGGTATAATGACTTTCTCGTATAATTTGTTTATGACCTTATACCCTGTGGGAGACATCAGAAAAATACGCATTCTAGCAACATCCCCATTACCTTCATAGGCACTTTGATACACTCTCAGAATTTCCTTTTTTTCACTTTTCATCATAGACACAATGCGTCTTGCCGCATCCCTAGTAGCTGATATCTGAGATAACTCCATATAATATGATAACATTCTACGATAAAAATAATACGCAGCCATGTCTCCCATTTGATCTGAGACATGTTGCCTGATATAAGCTATGTGCTCTCTCCAGAAAGGAATTTCATCGCCAAACATCCTCTCTGTACGATTCACATTCATAATACTGCCTTCCCGATCAAGCACATAATTATACAGACACTCATCTATATATACTGCCCTTTCAAGTTTGCAGAATGCCCTAGTTGTATACATGATATCCTCAGAATTTTTTCCAACTGGGAAAAGGACTCCCTCTACAACTTCTCTTGCAAACAGTTTACTCCATACAGAGTTATAGACGACATACTCATCCGTATCTGATAAATATACCTTCAGGATTCCTTCTCTGTCAAAAGCCGTAATCCTGCCATTGCCGCCTCTCTCTATCCTGTCCTGATAAGCCTTTGCATACCGGCACACTGCCACCTGTGCATTGTTTTCTACGCAGGCAGCATACATCTTCTCATACATCTGAGGTTCTATCCAGTCGTCACTGTCAACATAACCGACATAATTTCCACTGACAACTGCCAGACCTGCATTCCTGGCATCTGATAATCCGCCATTGGGTTTGTGTACGACTTTGATCCGCTCGTCACGCAATGCGTACTCATCACACATTGCAGTGGAATGGTCTGTAGAGCCATCGTCTACCAGAATAATCTCCAGATTATGATAAGTCTGATTTATTATGGAATTCACACATCTCTCCATATATTGTTCCATATTATACACAGGAACAATTACAGATATTAAATCATTTCTATTCACACACTTGTCCATTCTGATCCAATAGAATCCAGTTTTTCCAATTTTGCTTTACCTGTGTAGCTGTTGTTGTCTCATAATTATCATGATGCAATGGTCTTATCATGATTTTCTCCTTATTTTGATTCAACCTTGCTGCCCACATACTGAATGTACTGTTTGCACAGATATTATGCTTACATTTGCTCATAAGCTGCATATCATAGATGCTATCTGCCTTGCTATTCCAATCTACCACATGCATATTATCCTGATGATAATGCTGTTTCGCATATTCTACATCATCAGAGAAAATATAATATACCGGATTACTGACTCTTTCTTCTATATATGCCATTGCGCCTTTATAATAATCTTCCGTGCAGATTCCCATATATCTGGCTCCATCTGCCACTGTCAGATAATCCGTTCTCCGAATATGGATGCTGACCGCATTCTCCTTCTGCATCTGCTCTATACACTGCTGATTTCTTGGGTCATCACTTATCGGAAACTGTAACTTGTCCTGTAACAGTGGAATAATATCCTCATAATACCGCTCACAATTCCAGAAGCCATAGAGATATACGTCATCCATATGAAAGATTTCAGGCATATACTCCTTACTTTCTCTTATTGTCTTGTCTTTTCTTCCCAGAAGCTTTCTACGGATCTTAGCAGTAAGCAGACCCGAATTATCCAAAAGCTTTGTTCTGTCCTCAGAAGTTGCCTTATCGTACTCTATAGCAGGGAACCGATCAAGTTCCAGACTACGCCATTCCTTATCCTCTCCAGCTGCATCGTTATATGCATACGTATCCAGTTTCACTTTTTTCCCAAGGCTTTTCATTTTTTCATAAAGGGCATATTGGTATAATTGATTACCCAATCCACCCATCACATGAATTAAAATCATAGATTCCCTCGTTCTTTATTTCTGTTCCAACAGGAACAATTTAGCAGTGGTATCCACAACTGCTGTGGTTTGATACCCTATGGACTCTAAGGCATTCACTACGGTATCATGTTGTCCAGATACCACATAAATCTGCTTTGGCAGACCATCAGGATAAACATTCTCATTCAGAAAAGATATCCATTCCCCATCACTATAATCCAATGTTTCCAATGTTTCATTGCAATAAATCTGATTCCAGTCGGATTCCTGATACTCTTCGCTATGTGTCAAGTAATATACAAATGCATACCTCTGATGGAAATTGACAAAAGTCGGAACTTCTTCTCCATCATCTGACCGCCATGTTCTGACCACAGTTCTTAAATCACTTTTTGCCCAGTGATTACTGATTCGGTAATCCCCATATGTGCAGTACAAGATCATGGCAATCACGATTCCGGCACTTATAAATGGTGATACCTTACGCATCCATTGCTTGTCACTTTCCTTGAAGATCATAACCGTTTCATATAAAATAACTGCAATCAAAATGAACCACAGCGGAAATATAAACAAATTATAACGATTACCAAACCAACCATATGCATAGATATTCAGTGTTGTAATCACGTAATAAATAAGAAATACCCATATATTACATCTGATAAAAAACTTAACTTCTTTTCTATGCGTCTTTCTATAAACAAATATGCCAAGACCCAATAGCGCAAAAAGAATGATCCATATTGCCCATGTTATCTTCTCTGCATCCCTGTCATAGTCCAGCATGCACCAGCGAAGCACCCACATCAGACTGTCAAAGAAATCCAGTATGACATTATTACCAGTTATCTCTATCGGCTTGTCAGCCCCAAGTGTACTGATTGGATTCGTTGACTGGGGTAACATGAAGAAATAAAGCAAAGGAATTCCAGCCCCTATACCAGCTGCAACATAAGATATCAAAGTAGTCCGGAACGTTTTCTTCTCTCCTGATTTCCAATAGTATACTAACAGCTGCAGTGCCATTGGTATAATGACAAATACAGCGCCATAATGTGTATATACATCTACTACACATAGAATTGTAAACATAATTGCTCTTTTAATCGTGATCTGCTCTAATATAAACAGGTATAGATATACAGTCCAGATTAACAGCATAATTAAAAGCATATATTCTGATGCTTCTTTCACATAATACATCAGAATATAAATACTGGAAAACACAAAAACAGACAAGGTAGCTGAAAATCTGCCACACAGTTTCTTTATGACCAGATATAAACCAATTACTGCAATGAAGCCCATTACTACACTGGAAAAACGATACCACCACTCACTGTCATGAATCTGCAGCCAGATACACATCAACCAGTTATATAAAGGAGGCTGCTGCTGAATATACGCCATACGTTCATACATGGTCGTATATTGTGTCACGCCCTGGATAGCTCCTTTTACTGGTATGGAGCAATAATATTCCATTGATTCATCCTGCCAGATTGGTGCATTGGTCAATTTATATAATGCCATAATCCAATAATATATAAATGCAAGTCCTGCCGTTACCCATTCAGGTACTTTGAATTTTCTCAGTGTCTTCACTCTTCCATTCCTTTCGTTTAAACAAACTTCGCACTAACACAAATCATAGCACAAGATTACAAATCGGTAAACTGCTTTTAAATACCACCTTTTATTCAATACTCCTGAATCCCTGCTTCAATGTATCTCCCCGGAAAGTAATATCCACCTTCCTTGGAATTGCAGGAAATGCATCATATCCCACTCTATCACCGCTTACCGGATAATAGAACGTAACTCCATTGACTTCATAGGAATCCAGCTCATAGCTTCCGTAATTCTGTTGCGCCACATAATATGGCAGGTTGCTCTGTGTTACAATATAGCCTCCTAATGACCATATCTTCACAAATCCCAACATCAGAAGCAGTATACACAGGATTCTATCCATGCTTTCTGTATCTGCAAGTTTTATTTTAATACAGATTGCAGTCCACATCATGCCACCAGTCAGCGCTATCAACAGTAATATATAGGCATACCCATATCTGAGCAGTGGTGCTGATAACTGCCAGAACAGATAAGATGCGGCTATTGCCAGCCACACCAGCCCAATGTCTTTTATCTTATCAGCTTTTCTTCTAAATAAGGCAATTATGAGCATAGGGAATCCCAGAATGATACTTATGATATCTGCGATAATAAATAATTTACCCAACATCGGCAGCATAGTCTGAAACCACTGTAGGAACCATTCTGTCATTGGAATATTTACCAGTGCCGCATTATTCAAGCCCCTTCCCCAGGTCTTAATTTCCGCAGCATCCAATGCTGCTGCCTGGGTCGGAATCTTCCAGTCTACAGAGAATATATCCAACGCAGGAAAAGGATATAACAAATATCCTGATATCCATACTGTCCTTATAAGCCATGGTGTTATAACTCCAATGCCCATGCATAGATAAAGTATAATTTCTTTCCAGCGCTTCTGCCGTATCAACATAATAGCCGGTTTCAGAACCAGTATCAGAATCAATCCGGCTGTCAGTTTCAGGGATACTGCATAGACCCCTGCCACGCATAGCAATGCATAGGGCGTTACATTATCTGCTTCCCGTTCATTCTCTAATTGACTCAGCCATTTGATGATGATATAGAATACTGTGCACATAATCGCATAATCAGAAGCTGGAGCCATAATATCACTATATATCAAAGTCAAATAGAACAATGCTGCTGCCCTGGCAAAATCTGATAGAAGCAACTTCTTTCGTTTCCAGGCATGCACGATACGCAATGCCTCTATGCTGAGAATCAATGCTATCATCCCATTTACACTATGCATAGACTGTCCAAATATATATGGCATACTGTAAAGCGCGGACAACGCAAAAAAGGAACTGTTATAGGCAAATCTCACATGAATATTGCCCAGCCCCTTCACTATTCCGTATTCTTCTATCCAGCGTATACTTTGCGCATGATACAGGTCAGAATCGTAATGCATATATCCTCTGGATGTACAATATGCCCATATAAGGACCACTATTGCAAAGCCAATACCTTTTAAGACTGTAGCTTTCTTTTTCTGTATCTGCATCATATATGATAGTTGTCCTCTACCATAAAAAAGCGATATTGCACATATCAGCAAAAGTACCAGATTCGCAAGGATTCCAACCTTATAGAATAAGCTCCATATCTGTGCATAGACAGTTGCTGCAATCAGTCCCATTGCCAGAATGCTGTCTGCTTTGCTGATCTGGTAATGAAGTCTGTTCCTGGTAAATGCAGCAACGCCTATCCCAAGGCACATTGTCGTAAATGCGATATAGAGCCAGTTAATCAGAACTGTAAGCATTATGCTACCCTCTCATTGACCATCCAGCTCTGAAACATCAGAATATACCATATCTGATCTCTCCAGTTGTCATGTTCCACATAATCATTCCAGATATGCCATACTACATCCGGATTCAGGATTCCCTGCTGCTCCAGCATTTTCCTGTCTATGAGGCTCTCTGCCCATTCACGAAGCTGTGGCTCTTTGAGCCATTTCATAATGGGAATTGAGAAGCCCTTCTTTGGTCTGTCCATCATTTCCTTGGGAACATATCGGTAAAGGACATCTTTTAATACTAGCTTGCCCTCATCACCCTGCTTCTTATATTCCATCGGAATCGTCCATGCAAATTCTACTACATCCTTGTCCAGCATAGGTACTCTGGTTTCCAGTGATACTGCCATTGCTGTTCTGTCTACTTTTACCAAAATATCATCCGGATGGTACATTTCCATATCCATGAGCATGATACAGTTCTGCGTATCCTTCAGATCTCCATACGGGTTCAGATTCTGTTTATATCCGTGAACCTGTCTCTCTAATGGTATCTCTTTACTCAGAGGCTCCTGGGCATTAGATAGTTCATACAGATTCTCCGGACTTTTAGCTCCCAATAGATATGCCTTGGTCTGCAGAACCTGATTGTTTTTTCCAAATGGAGAGTGTAACACCAGTTCACTGCATAATTTGCGGAGTCCATACGGATAATTCTTCATTTTACCCCAGATTCGATTAATGGAAGAATAACAACCATATCCACAGAATAATTCGTCCCCTGCATCTCCACTTAAAGATACCGTAACATGCTCTCTGGTCATCTTACTTACCAGGTATGTGGGAATCTGTGAAGAATCTGCAAAAGGCTCTCCAAACATCCAGGGTAATTTAGGAATCACTGCCTTGGCATCCTCTTCTGTAATGTAAAGTTCTGTATGCTCTGTTCCCAGATGCTGTGCGATTTCTTTTGCATAAACTGCTTCATTATATTTTGGATCATCCATTCCTATAGTAAAGCTTCTCACCTTACGGCTTGACTGTGCCTGCATCAGAGCCACTACTGTACTACTGTCAATTCCAGCAGACAGGAATGCTCCTACCGGCACATCTGCTACCATCTGATCTTTGATAGATGCCTTGAGCAATCTCTCCAGCTCATCTGCTGCTTCTTGTCTTGTCCCTTTAAACGGATGCTCTTCCCCATACTTGGCAGCTTCTCTCACCGACCAGTATGCACTAATCTTAGGCTCGGTATAAGGTGCATCCAGTTCCAGCATACAGCCTGCATCCAGCTTATAGATATTCTCATAAACAGAATATGGAGCTGGAATATATCCATGTACAAAATAAATCTGCAATACCTTCGTATCAATTGCATTGTGAAAATCATCCATTTGTGTAATACTTCCCAGATCAGAAGCAAACGCAAAATGTCCATTTACAAATCCATAATAAAGAGGCTTTTCACCAATTCGGTCACGGATCAATGTCAACTTCTTAGTCTGTCTGTCCAGCAAAGCGATGGCAAACATTCCCTTACACATGGCAATTGTTTCTCTGACACCATATGCCTCGAAAGCCTCCAGAAGCACTTCTGTATCAGAGGAACCACGAAAAGCCGTCACTTTATGTTCTGCAAGAAGTTTGTCACGAATTACTTTATAATTATAGATTTCTCCATTATATACACACATATATCTGCCGGAGGCTGACTGCATCGGCTGTGCACCATTCTCTGATAAGTCCACAATAGATAATCTGCGATGTCCAAATACTACACTGGCATCCTCATTCGCCCAGAAACCGCCTGCATCAGGTCCACGATGTAGCATCCTTTCATTCATTCTGTGTATATTTTCTCTCCAGTTCGTTGGATGGTTACAAAATCCTGCAATTCCACACATAGGCAATGTCCTTTCTCTTTAATCCAGTGTAATCCAGTCTCCCATTTTATATGCCCATTCCTTTGGTTCAATGCCATTACATCCTCCACCATGATGAAATGTTATCTCTCCAAAATAAATCTTACCATCTACATTGTAGAAATCCACTCTACAGTGTTTGAATGGCTTAGACAGTATCTCTGCATATTGTATCATTTCTTCCCAATTATCCGGCTTGGGAATTTCTTTTTCCAGATAATTCTCACGCTCATCCTTAATTGGCAATAACTTAAAATCTCTGTCATATATATTACAGAACGCATCATCTGCATGCTCTCCTGTAGCTGTTGCCAATCCAATATTCAGGAACAGTAATTTTACCTGTCCATTAAAACACATAAATTTATAATCCATAGGAAGCTTACCATTCTTATCTTCCAGTATTTTTTCACAGATAATACGTGGCTTAATATCCTTATAATTCCATTCCCGGCTTCCCCAGAAATAATTACGCTTCATCCAGAAATCAAATTCGTTCTTTTGATATTTATAATCAAATGGCTTATTTCTGTCAAATATGGCATTTGCACCTGAAGTATGGGTGCATTTCATGAAAAATCTATCCGGCAGCTGATCAAAAGGTACTGCTTTAAAAGAATCATAGATTCCATAGACTTCATTCAGTATATGCCCAAGCCCGCATCCCTTCACATACTCACGTACTTCATATTTGTCCGTACATTTCGTCTGTAGCGGATCTCTTTCATGTAATTTCAGATACCAGACCTTCTCATCAAATGTTCTCGGATTCTTGAGATCCAGCCCTTCGCCCGTATGCTCTTTATACATCATTTGGGCAAACTCTTCATCGCTAAGCTTATTAAAACGGTCTCTTCGATAGTTTCGTATGATATTATACAGCTTGGCTGTCACTGTATGATGATATAAAAATACCTTTAAAGGATGTGCCACAATATTTCCTCCCGCTTTGTCTCTTAATTCTTATCATGCGCAATATGAGATAAATATTTTCTCCACTCACCATTTACCTTATCCGGATTCAACTCTTCCACAATCTTATATGCATTATCACCAAGCTTCTGCGCATACTGTGGATCAGATAGAATTTTGCGGAAAGCATCTGCCAACGCATAGGCATCTCCTACCGGAACCAGTAGTCCATTCACGCCATCTTCAATCAGAGTCGCCGGTCCTCCACATGGACAATCTGTAGATACCACAGGTAATCCCAAAGCCATGGCTTCCATCAAGGAATTGGGCATTCCTTCCGTATTGGATGTAAGAGCAAATATCTGCGCTTTGTATATATGCTCAGCAACGTTTGTAACTGTTCCCGGTAAAGAGATCCTATCTGTCAATTCTTTCTCCTTTACCAGTTGTTCTAGCTGCTCTTTACAATTGCCATCTCCGTATATGCATAAATTTACATTCGGATACTCTGAAGCAATTCTGGCAAATGCATGAATTAGCATAGCGTGATTTTTGTTCTCATCTGTACGCCCTACTGCCACAATCAATGGCTCTCTGACTCCCTCATATTTGTTCTTTACAAATAATGGATTTAGTGGGTTAGGTAAAATCACCGCTTTCTTTCTTACACGCTTTGGAAAGAACTGCATTGCCATCTTCGTCTGCAATACAACTCCATCAGCATAACGAAACAGCCATTTTGCAAGAAACTGCATCAATTTCCCTTCATATTCCATAGTAGGTTCCCCTCGAACCGATACTACTGTCCTGACCGGCAGGAATCTTGAAGTAGCAATAGCCATCAGATTATTTTTGCCAAGGAAAGACAAAATGACATCCGGCTTATACTCTTGCCAGATTCGACGTAAAGTCCGAAATCTGGTCATGAAGTTCTGCAGTCTGTTTCCCTGGAGCTGATCCTGCGAAGGCTCAGAATACACCCTCTTAATTTCAGGCATAATCTCGTATTCATCCTCCCTTTTATACTGTGTTACCAATAATACATCATAATGATTCCGGTAGAAAAACTCTGCCAGATTCACCATAACACGCTCTGAACCACCCTTTTGAAGGGAACTGATAAAAAGTGCAATTTTCTTCATTTCTACCTCTTTTCAGGTTTTTACATATATGCTTTGTACCATTGCTGGAACATCAGAAAAGCCCATACAATTCGTGAATACCTGGTTCCGGATCCAGACTTGCCATCACCACTTGTAAGATATTTCTGTACGAACTGATTCACGTATTTGGAGTCAAATATTCCCTGATTGCAAAGGAAACTGCTTTCTGATACATCAAGCAACTGCTCCTTGAGTGGTCCACGCATCCATTGATCAAGCGGCACTGAGAACCCTACCTTAGGTCTGTCCAGCAATTCTCTTGGAATATATTCGTATGCTATATCTTTTAGGATACGTTTTTTCACACCGTTATAATACTTAAATTCATGAGGAAGTCTGTAGGAATATTCTACAACGTTGACATCCAGCAGAGGACATCTGGTTTCAAGAGAGTACTTCATAGACGCTCTGTCCACTTTACATAATATATCTCCCACCAGATAAGTATCCTCATCTACCAGCATTCTTCTCTCCTGCCAGTTCTTCTCATGATACTTGTTTTCTATTTCATATTGATATGGCATTCCCTGCTCTACAACCATACGACTAATCAGTTCCATATATCGTATGTTCCCTAGCTGTGTCTTGGTCTGTGGATTGTCATTACGTGCTATCACCTGCACCTGAAAAGGCAGTTTTGACATAAAATCAGCCTTTTTCAAAGGTGGAACCGAACATACTCCATTCACTACTCTTCCCAATACATCCAGCTTCTGCGCCTTGGCTACATAATCATAGACATTATATCCACAGAAGAACTCATCTCCACCATCCCCGGATAGCACAACCGTAACGTCCTTAGATGCAAGTTGTGACACCAGCATGGAGGGAATCTGAGAACTGTCTGCAAAGGGTTCATCATAATACTTTGCTATATCATCCAGCATGTGGAACATTGCCTGCTCATCTACGTATAATTCTGTATGATTAGTTCCCAGATGTTTCGCTACTTCTTTGGCATATCTGGCTTCATTGTAATTCTCTTCATGAAAACCAATGGAATAAGTCTTAACCGGTTCATTACTCAGCGACTGTGCCAGAGCTGTCACCAGGGAAGAGTCATATCCTCCACTTAAGAAAGTTCCAAGAGGTACATCTGCTATCATTCTCTTAGCCACAGCATCTTTCAAAATAGCAGTAAGTTCTTCCTTTGCCTGTTCATAAGAGTTTACTTTATCTGCCGCTTTTGCCTGATGTACCTGCGCAATATCCCAGTATTTCCAGCTTGTTACACGTTCTGAAGCTTCCTCTTCTTTTACATGAAAACAGATTACCTGTCCCGGTTCTACTTTATATACATTTTCAAAAATAGTATCAGGTTCACAGATGTACTGTTGATAAAGGTATCTTCCAATAACATCCTTTCTGATAACTCTCGGAAAACCGGGATACTCCATGATTGGTTTCAGTTCTGAAGCAAATACAATATTATCCTGATCCAGCCAATAGTAAAGAGGCTTCTTACCCACTCTGTCCCTGATCAGATAAAGTTCCTCTTTCTCCCTATCATAAAGTGCGATTGCAAACATTCCACGAAATCTGTCTATACAGGAAAGTCCCCACTTCAGATAAGCCGCTAATATTACTTCTGTATCACATTGAGACTTGAACGGATAATCACCCAACTCTTTCTTAATATCCTGAAAATTATAAATTTCACCATTGTATGTAATCACAATGCGCTTATCATTAGAATACATTGGCTGATGCCCCAACATGGACAGATCCATAATGGAGAGACGTCTCTGTGCAAATCCGAGATAATAACCATTCCCTACCTGGAAAATCTCTTCTCCACTGTCATTAGGGCCTCTGTGATACATGGTATCATTCATTTTTTTCAGTTGATCTATTGTTATGCATTTTCTTGAAATAAAACCACAAATGCCACACATACTGTACGCCTCCATTCCATCATGCTTTACTGTTTATCACATATTTCAAGCAGATATTTCTCCCACTCTCTAAAGATTACATCTGCACCTGCTCGTTCTGATATCTTAGCTGCATTTCTGCCTAATCTGTCTGCCAGCTGTGGGTCTTCTATCAGGCGATTGATTGCTGCTGCCAGAGCATTCTCATCTCCTACCGGAACCAGCAAACCATTCTCGCCGTCTGTAATTACCATTCTAGGGCCTCCCGGTGGACAATCTGTTGCAACAACAGGCAGCCCCAATGCCATTGCCTCCAACATAGCATTCGGCATTCCTTCCACATCAGAAGAAAATGCCGCGACTGCCCCATTAATCATATCCTTTTGAAGCTGATTACTTCCTCCCATCAATTTCACATAATCCCACGCTTCATTTTCTGCTATCTGTGCTTCCAGCTTTTCCCACGTTCCATCATGTGTATCCTGACCAAATATTTTAAGTACATAATCCGGATGTTTACTATGAACCTTTTCAAATGCCCTGATCAGCATAAGCTGATTTTTAAAATCCACAATTCTACCTGAGTGTACTACTGTCTTCTCTCTATGTTCAGGTATTGGATTGCCAATAAAAACCGGATTAATCGCATTTAATATAATGCGTGATCTCCTCTGAACATACTTGGGAAAGAAATCTTTCTGTTCCTGCGTCTGGAAAACACACCCTGCTGCCCTTCTGAACAAAATAGGAATCTGTATCTTATCAGACAGGAAATCATAACATCCCACCGGTGCAATTCTAATGGATATTACCACCGGAATTTTCGTTCCTATTGTTGATGTTAATGCCCTGTAATTTGCTTTTCTTGCAAAAGCAATCACAATATCCGGCTGTGTCTGTTTTAAAAATCTTCGTAAGTTAATAATGCGGTCAAGGAATTTCTTTACTCTTCCATCGTTCTCCTGTTCAGGAGTCAGCCCTACATGGATACGATGAATCTTTGGGTCTGTTTCATACTCATTTTCTCCCTGCGTCTCTGTTGCGATATATACCTCATATCCATGATTTACAAACTGTCCTGCAAGGTTGGTTACTACACGTTCTGCGCCGCCTCGTTCCAGGCATTGTATATGAAATACTATTTTCTTCATTTTCTACCCTTTCGGTAAATCTCTATCAGCATAATCCATGCAGCCTGATAAAATAATCCTGTATTGTACAACATATATCTCATCTGAGGATAAATAGCTGCAGAGGTTCCTACTACATTTACTGCAATCGCTGTTAATACTACAATAGCCATACAAGCTGAGGATTGCCCCCTCTCTCTGCCAGACTGCATCTTAAATAAATAAATGATCATTCCTGTATAAGCAATGTACAGGAACAATGCAACCCAGTTAAGAACTGTATGAACCTTTAAAACTGTTGTAACAAATCCATGGACAATATTACTGCAGAATATTTTAAACATTCCAGGTATACATGGAACAAGCAGCTCTTTCATCATTTCATTCATGATACGATTTGCATCAAGTTCCCGTTCCTGATCATTCATTCCCTGACTGATCTGTTCTTCACGTATAACTACATTTACAATATCAAACTTGATGCGATCATAAGAACTACTGTAATGTTCTTCTATATTATGCCATCCCTTACCTGCATATCCGGCATTATACTCTAATGCATCGGCTCTGTTCATTATCTCCAGAAAAAGTTTCTGATTCTCCTTATCTGAGATGTAAGATACCATATCCTTATCTGCCACATAGATTTCTGTTCCTAGAATAAAGCTGGAATCACCTGTATGAGGCGCGAATACTCCTCTGACGCCATAATTATATGTGCAGTCAAGTAATCTGGTTCCTGCAAATCCTAATATAACGATTACACCTGCACTAAAAACTGCAACATACCATTTCTTATCCTTCCGCCATGAAGCAGCCAGGCATAGGAACAGCAATCCAAATGCTACTATCATCTGTTTTCTTGTAGACATTAATATAATAGCCCACACAAATGCCATGATCACATTTTTCTTTTTATGATCATAGATAATTCCTAATAAATTCAGGAAAAAAAATACCCATATGGAATACGTGATAGCTTCTGTCTCAATACTATTATAATAACTATATCTTCTTTGGGCTACAAAACGGTTTAAGAGTGTAATTCCATATTGAATCACCAATACACCAATTGTTCCCAACCAGTGCAGATTAAATCGTCTGCTCAAGCCTACAGTAATTGCACTGGCAGCGGCTGCCGCAAGTAAGCACTGTAGTATTACTGCCAGCTGCTGATACCCTTCCCAGCCGGCAAATACCCTACATATCCATAGGAAAAATGAATATCCAGGATCTCTGGCACTTATCATATCAATATATGACTGTGCATCTGGTGTAATAACAATTCCGTCATGCCAGTACCAGAACAGATAAAATACTGCACTGACCGCAAATAGAACACTATATAAAATCATTCTTTTTTTCCTGCTGTCCGACATTCTCTACCTCCGGTCATTCTAATTCCTGTGTAATTAATCTGTCAATTTCCTTGACATATGCATCCACACCAAATTGATTTGCGCGATACAGTGCCTTATTCCTGTATGAAGCCATAAGTTCCTGATCCAGTAATAATTCTGCCAATTCCCCAGCAAATATTTCCTCTTCTTGTGATATCATGCTGGCATCGAGATTCTTTCCACCATAAAAAACCGGTGTTAATATACCATAATCTGCATGGTACACTTTATCCTGTGCATCACATTGTTGATAATCGTTCTGCAATATTTCCGCTGGTCCTGTCTTGCAGTTTACGCTGACACAGGGCAATCCCACTGCCATCGCTTCAATCAAAGCATTTGGAAATCCTTCGCTGTCTGAAGTCAATGCATATACATCAGCCTTCGCCAACAATGCAAATGGGTTCATCTGCACACCAGTAAACAATACCTGCTCTGCTATCCCCAGTTCCTGTGCCAGCTTCTGATACGCACTGTAGTCGCCATCACCAATTATCATAAGTTTCACATGTGGCACTTTGTTTTTCACCAGCTTAACAGCTTTGATTAAATGCCAAAAGCCTTTTACATCATGTGCACGTCCCATAGATACTATGGTTGGACCTGTTTTCTGTAGAAACGCTTCTATTTTCTCATCTATCTTTTCTCTGGATAATACATTGATTTCATCCAAATTGCAAGGATTATACAAAGTTGCTGAATTTTTCACAGGATACGACCGTCCAATCTCCTGCTCCATCACCTTCGTACAACTCACCATTCTATCTGCCCTTTTGCATACAAACTGCATCTGTCTGTGATTATCCAATGCCCCATAGCCACGGATTCCTGCCCATGTTATATCATGGTATTTTGAAAGCACATTTACCATATTAGCAGTCTGTCCAAAGCTATAGCTAATTTGAATATCCAGCTCTTTCTTTAATTTTTTTACCTGTGCAACCCGTTTGTATACATTTATGATTTTACCAAATTTACCAGGTACTGCTCCCAGATGAAGATCTATTAAATGAACTCCACTTACATCATAAATCATGCCTTCCGTGTTAAACACAACCAAGTGCACTTCGTATTTTGTTTTCAGCAATTGCGCTGTCAATGCACAGATCCGTTCCAATCCGCCCTGATCAAGCATCGGAACAATCAGCATGATTCTGATTCGTGTGGACGTCTCCATATTAATTCACCCTTTTCATTGCTTTCATCGCCAGAACTGCAGCCTTACCTAATACAGTATTTCCTGCAAAAATATTGTAATACGTTATCTTTTCTCCACCAAATTTCAATTTAAATTCATCAATTCCGTTCGGGTTCTCAAAATCTGAGATTCCCCCCCAGTCATATCGCAGCAGCCCTTTTTGCTTAAAGTACTTAATGTCTTCCCAATGCAATCTCTTATTGGCTCTTCCTATCATTGACTGGTCTGCGCTCTCTTCTCTAAAGCAGGATGCAGAATGAAGAAGTCTTGCTTCTTCCCTATCACAGATATATGAATGAAATACCAGTACTTCGCCTTCATGTATTGCTGCCGAGAAGACAATACCATCTACTGCCAGATATCTCTCTATTGCTGTTACATTCAGCTTCGTATCTGAGCCTTTTGACCGGTACATTCTCTCATATATATCCCGAAAAGTCTCAATCAGCTGTGGATTTTTCTCAATATCTTCTTTGGTGTAAAAGGCAATCTCAATATTATCCTTTTCACTGCGGCGGAACTGGTACTTCACAGCTTTATTTATATTTGCCAACATATCTTCCTCAGAAATCGTCAGATCATTTCTACAGGTATGATATTCCTGCCAGCCCCGGAAGCTTCCATTTGTCTCCTCTATCGGTGCTCCATGGACAAACAGAATATCCGCCTTTCTCTTTTCCTTAAGAAGTGATTCTACTGTTCGTTTACCCGGATACCATATCTGATTTACTTTCAGAAATTTCTTCTGATATATAACATCTATCATTATGTCAACCTGCTTTCTCTATTCTGTAGTATGTCCTGGAGGATTCTGCCCTGTCCGATAGAATTCTGCCATCTGTACAGCCTGTCTTCTCACATCGAATCCTTTCTGTGCAATTGCTTCTCTCATATCTTCACGTCTTAACGCTTCCTGTGCATTCTGAAGGATTTCTTCTGCCCACAGCTTCGAATCTTCTTCTATGTTTCGATAGGATACGAGTGGAGTTAATGCCACTTCTCTGGTCACCCGGTCAGATACCAGGCAATGCAATCCTGCTGCCTGTGCTTCTGCTACACTTCCAGGCAATCCTTCAAATGTAGAGGGAAATACGAAGTAATCAAAAGCCTGATAGTACTTCTCAACATCATATCTGTTTCCAAGAAAATATGCCTTATCTTCCAATCCAAGTCCTTTGATCTTCTCACGTATAGTTTCTTCTTGTTCACCCTTGCCTATCATAACAAGAACTGCGTCATCCCGTTCTTTGCATACTTTGGCAAAAATATCCACCAGATACGTATGATTCTTCATGAATCCAAAACGCCCTACATGACCTATAACAAATTTATCCTGAATACCCAATTCAGCACGTATCTCCTCCCGCACATTCTGTTGAAAATGAAACCTTTCCGCATCAATGGCATTGGGAATCGTCCAGACTTTTCCATCCCTGACGGCTTTTGCTCCATATACTGCAATTCCTGCTTCTTTCGAACAGGTAAATAAGTAATCTGCCCTATTCTTTAGTGGAATACGCAATACTCTGGTAGCAATACCTTTTAATCCTTTGTCTACTCCTGCACTTCTGGCATGGGCAGCTGTGATCAAAGGCAGTGACTGTCTGGCATATTCCTGCTTGGCTATAGGCAGATAAATAGCTGCCGTACTGGTCATATGTCCCTGTATAACAGTAAACTCCTTATGTTCTTTGAAAAATGTGCGAATTGCTTTACGATACTCTGCTATATTGAAGAATTTGAATCTTGGCAAACTATAGATATGACCTCCGAGAGAACGGATTTCCTCACTATAATGTCCGTCTTCTTTGGTATGAATCAGAAAATCGAACTGTACCTGGCTTCTGTCTATACAACGGTATAATTCCATGATTCTGCTCTCCGCACCACCAAGATTCGTGGTGCCAAGCACATGCAAGACTCTGACTGGTTTTGGTTTTATTTCCTGTTCCTTCATGCACTTGCACCTCCTTCTGCCTGCATTGTTACAGCTTACTTTTTATTTGAACTAATATATATTTACCCAAAGCCTTCAGATGTTCTGCCCAATGTTCAAGCATATTGCGTTTCACCGTATCAGCCTGTAAATACTCTGTATAAGAAATAAATTTATCCTTATACTGTGCGAACATCTGCTCATACCTGGCAAAATCCTGGTCATTCATGGTATTGGCATGAACAACAAAGGTCGTATATCCTTTTTCCTGTTTCAGGCTATTGCTCTGTTTAAAAGAAATTGGATAAAATGTCAATCCCTGCCATTGATATGGCTGCTTGCCAAATCCATCTGTTATTTTGGTAAAGCCAAGCTTTTTTAAGGCTTTCAATGTATTGTAGTCATATGAATGCGCCGGAGCCATAAATATATCCGTGTCAATCTGATGCTCTTTTAGAATCTTCTGACCTTTTTCCAATGAAGCATATTGATCTTCATAACTGTTCCCCGCATATTCAGAAAGTGCATTCAGTGGAAAGCAGCCTTTCTTATGCGTATTATAAATATGTGTACAGCCGTGCTGGGCAATACACCATCCCTCACTCTGTAATGTATGCAGATATTCCCAGTAATCTGTTCTTGGTTTCTCAATATGCAGCATAGTATCCTGATTCGCAGGAACTACCCCTATAAGCGGTTTGACCTGATACAGATCACAAAGCTCCTTAAATCTAAGGAACTTTGCCCAATCCATATCAGGCGTAATATCATCCATTCTGATTGTTATTTTCATAAGTTAGCCTTATACCAGTCAATTGCCAGTGCAATACCCTTGGAGAAATCATAGTCCGGGTCATAGCCAAGAAGTTCTTTCGCCTTAGTAATATCAGCATTGGAATGCTTAATATCCCCGGCTCTGTCCGGTCCAAAATGCGGCTCTACATTCTTACCTAGTGCCTTGCAAAGGTCATAATAAATGTCAATTAAATACTCTCTTCCACCATAAGCAATGTTAAATGCCTGTCCTGCTGCTTCTGATGGAGCCAGGCAAGCCTTCATATTCGCTTCGATAACGTTATCAATATAGGTGAAATCTCTGGACTGCTTACCATCACCATTAATTGTAGGCACTTCACCATCCAGAAGCTGCTTGATAAACTTAGGAATAACCGCTGCATATGCACCATTAGGGTCCTGTCTGCGTCCAAATACATTGAAATAGCGAAGTCCGTAAGTATCTAAACCATACAGTCTCTTATAGAGCTTACCATACTCTTCATCCACACGCTTAGTCAGCGCATAAGGAGATAACAGATTCCCTTCCTGTCCTTCTTTCTTAGGCAGTACAGGATGATCTCCATATACAGATGAACTGGATGCATAGACGAACTTCTTTACTCCATTCTGTCTTGCTGCTTCCATCATATTCAGAGTACCCATAATGTTGTTACGCTCATAGAATAAAGGCATCTCGATACTTCTGGGAACTGAACCCCATGCTGCCTGATTCATAACATAATCAACACCCTCACACGCCTTCATGCAGGTATCCAGGTCTTTGATATCGCCCTTGATAAAGGTATAATTAGGTCTGTCGGCAAGAAGCTTGACATTTTCTTCCTTACCTGTTGAGAGATCATCCAGACATCTGACCTGATATCCCATATCAGTCAACGCCTCGCACAGATTGGAACCGATAAACCCGGCACCACCTGTTACAAGGAATACACTCTTTTCGTCAAATTTCAGATTCTTATAGCCCATCTTGTTTATCCTCTTTTCTTCTTCCTATAATTTTCCATAGCATTAAAATACCACATAAATAAATTAAAGAAGTATTATATATCATATATCTGGAAAGGCACATAATAGTAACTGATACAGCCCCTATCATTCCCGCTGTCAATAATACCGTCAATAAAAAAAAGCCGAACACCTTATACTCTTTCTTTTTTATTCCCAGATAAATTCCTGCAATAATCAAAAATAGATATCCACCCATAACCGGAATATATAATAACGGATTCAGAACCGCAACACTTCGAATCAATCCTACTGCAATATTTTTCATATAATGAACCATATAAACAGGTATGCAGTCTCTCAAAACATCTTTCATCATATTGCCTGACATCTGGTCCATTAGCTTCAGTCTTTCCAGGTAACTTATATTTCCATAGGTTTTCTCTATATATTCTGTAAGCTTTGCCTCTATAATATCCATTTTTAACGTGTCATGTGCACTGGAGAAGAATTCTGCCTCTGCTGCCAGTCCACTCGGTGCGTCTGCATATAAAACGCCCTGTGCTGCCGCTTCATCATAAATCTGATCATACAATGTCCTAAGTGTATCATCCTTTATATTCCGATCTGCCTCACGCTCTGATACATATAACACATTAGTAAATAGAGTTACCTTGCCATAAGGTGTCTGAGAAAATGCTCCATTATTTATATAATTATAGATTCCTACCGAAAATGTTCTGACACCAACTGTTATGATTACAAGCAGAACACAGATGCACATGTTTTTCCAAAATAATCTCGAATCCTGTTTGCGATACCGTATATGCAGTACCACTGCTTCTACAATGAACCATGCAATCAATGTAACCAGCATCTGACCTCTTGTCAAGGTAAGGATAAGGGCAATTACAAGGCTTACTATACTATATATTACATATTTTTTCTGATCTGCCTGCTTCTCCCATACTATGTGCAATAAAAAATAGAAATAGAGATTATATAATGAGAGGGTAATTCCTTCTGTTAAAATTGCATTTGCAATAATCATCCGTGACACAGTAAAAAAAGGAGTTACTATATAGGGCATCAAAACTGCAAGCAGCAATGCCAATTTTATTACTATAGAACGAATTTTATTTGCCTCAATAATATATTCCAGCAGTAAATAACATACAATGACTGCAAATATATTCTGTGTCAAAGCAACTGCAGTGTGGCAGTATTCTCCAAATATAATTCTGTAGATAGTTAAGAAAACACCATAAAATGGTTCTCTTATTGGCGACATTACTTCATAACTACCGGTATCAGTATAAGTCCTGCTTCCAAAGAGCAGGAAGCTGCCCATAAATATTATCAATAAAAATATAAATAAAAGCAGCTTCTGCCATTTTCTTTTCATGTGCAATTACAGTCTCCAGTAAATATAGTCCTCTGTACTATATTCTTTTCTATCAAAGATTCCCTTAATGTCTACCAATACCTTCTTAGCATGTGCCTTGCTGTAAAGGGAGCTGATTTTCTCTTTGTCCAGTGTCAGGAACTGCTTATGAGATACGGCTACGATAACAGCATCCATCTCCTTGATATCTTCCATCGTATTGAATGTAATGCCATAGAGTCTCTTGGCTTCTGCTGCATCAGCCGCCGGGTCTACTACCATTGGAGTAATACCATATTCCTGTAATTCCTTATAGATATCAATAACCTTGGTATTTCTGGTATCCGGGCAGTTCTCCTTAAAGGTAAATCCAAGAATTGCTACCTTGGCACTCTTTACAGGGATATCTGCCTTGATCAGGTTCTTTACCAGGTTCTCTGCGACATATTTACCCATATCATCATTGATACGACGACCTGACAGAATGATCTGGGAATGATATCCTAACTGTTCTGCCTTATAGGTTAAGTAGTAAGGATCAACACCGATGCAGTGGCCGCCTACCAGACCCGGCTGGAACTTGAGGAAATTCCACTTGGTTCCTGCTGCTGATAATACAGACTTGGTATCAATACCCATCTTATTAAAGATAATGGATAATTCGTTCATAAATGCAATGTTAATATCTCTCTGGCTGTTCTCGATAACCTTGGCAGCCTCTGCTACTTTAATGCTCTCTGCACGGTATACGCCAGCTTCTACAACGAGTTCGTAGATATGTGCTACTTCGTTCAAAGTCTCTTCATCCATACCGGATACAATCTTGGTAATGGTCTCTAATCTGTGAACCTTGTCACCAGGATTGATACGTTCCGGTGAATATCCAATCTTAAAGTCTACACCACATTTTAATCCGGATTCTTTCTCCAGAATAGGTACACAGATATCTTCTGTTACACCAGGATATACTGTAGATTCAAATACAACGATGGAACCCTTGGTCAGATTCTGTCCAAGAATACGGCTTGCACCCTCTACCGGTGTCAGATCCGGTGTGTGGTCATCATTGACAGGAGTAGGTACTGCAACGATATGGAACTTGGCTTCTCTTAACTTGGACGGATCTGCTGTAAATTCTACAGTTGTGTTCTTGATTACATCATCTCCAACTTCGTTTGTAGGATCTACACCAGACTTATATAAGTCAATTTTAGCAGCATTTAAGTCAAAACCTACGACTTTTATCTTTCTTGCAAAAGCAACTGCGATAGGCATTCCTACGTAGCCCAGTCCAACTAATGATAATTTTTCTTTTCCGTTTACAATATCCTCATATAAACTCATTTTCTTTTCCTCCATTTTATAAAATGTACACTCTGATAATCAGTAGGTACATAAAGACGTGATTTCTTCTATATATGCATTGACGACCTGTTGACGGTCGAATTCACGCTCCATTTTGGCTCTGGCATTGAGTCCCATCTGTTTCTTCTCTTCATAAGAAAGAGCCATAAATTTACGAAGGGCTCCAAGCAATGCCTCTTTGTCTCTTGCCGGATATCCAAATCCTGTTATGCCTTCGTCGTATCCTTCACGGCATCCTGGAATATCTGAAGCCAGCACAGGTCTTGCTGTTGCACTTGCCTCTAATACCACATTGGACATTCCTTCATGATAGCTCGGCATCAGAACAGCCCATGCCTTTTGATAATAAGGATGCATAATCTTCTGATAACCGGTCAAGGTGACAATTCCTTCTTTTTCATACTGTTCTATGATAGATTTATAATCATCTTCATAATAACCAACCAGCTCAAATATTACATCAGGATATTCCTGCTTCATTGCTCTGGCAGCGTATAATAATTCCTCTATGCCTTTTTCCTTCATAAGTCTGCCAACATACAGGAATCTGACAGGTTCTGTCTGTGCAGGATATTCTTCTGCACAATGTCTTTCCAGATTCACACCGGAACCTGATACAAGTCTTGATTTTTTGCCTCTGATTCCATATTTTTCAAAAATAGCCCGATTCGTTTCATTCTGGAAAAAGATACAGGATGCTGATTTTAATGCCATTTTATACAGAAATACTACTAATTTCTGTACCATACCGCCATTTTCAAATACTGAACCCAATCCTGTAATATTTACCAGATAAGGAATATGTCGGCGTCGGCAACACAAATTGCCATATATATTGGGTTTTATTGTATAAGTCAGTACCACATCAGGCTTAATCTGTGCAAGTAATCGATCATATGCCCTCATCAGTTTCATATCTCTGACAGGGTTCATTCCTCTTCTGTCTAACGGTGTATGATATACTTTACAGCCTTCTGTGACAAGCTCCGGGACTTTATCTTCATCAGGCAGACTGATATGTACTTCATATCCTTCCTTGAGCAAACGCAGCAACAGTTCGTTTCTAAAATCATACAACCCGCTTGCTGAATTGGCAAGTATTAATATCCTTTTCATGTGGTTACTCCTACATTTCATCTATTATCATGATTTCATTATATTTCATCATGACCTTTCCTGTCTGATATTCGCCAATATGTCTCTCATTCGTATTTCCTGCCAGATTGTTGCGAATCAGAGTCATGTGGTCAGCACCACAGGCATAGGCATGGGGATAACCTCCTCCAAATCTTGGATTTACCTCTGATATATAGTACACACCGTCTTTTTCAAACACATCAATATCTATCTGACCTCTAAATCCGCTTTCTTTCACGAATCTCTCTATGAGTTCAAATAATCTGTCATCTGCAAAAGACACAGCTTTATCTGTCTCTCCTGCTCTCATGACCAGCTTCTTCTTCGTAAAAATAGAAACTACCTCTCCACTGATCATGTCAATATAACAGTCAACTCCGATCTCCTGTCCATCCATAAACTCCTGAATCATCATCTGTTCGCCATGGTGATACAAGAGGTCTACGGTTTCTTTATCCTCCGCTCTGGCAATATGCAGGCTTGCACTGCCTTTCATCGGCTTTACAAATACCGGATACTGTACTTCTCCCTGCTCCAGTGCCTGATAAAATGCTTCCAAATCAATATAAGACCGGACACAGGCATATCCATGCTCACACATCCATTGATAAAGAGCCCACTTGTTCAAGGTTCTCTCACATAATTCGTAGGAAGAGCCAATTACCGTAGTTCCAAGGGCTTCAAATTCATTCTTATGCAGTGCGATCAATGACAATTCCGGATCAATCAGTGATAGAACTCCTGTTATATTCTCCTTACGGCAGATATCCAGTATGATGTCCATATATCCCGGTTCTGTAATTCTGGGAACAATATAATGTGCATCTCCTTCATACAATGCCGGAGCATAAGGACTGGCATCTGTACATACAATTCTTCCTTCTCCTGTAAATGCTTTCTTAAAATACTGCACTACCTTGTCTCTTGTACCACAGCTTAATATCAATAGATTCATGCTTTACCCCTTTCGGCTTCCAGACGGGCTTTTCTGATTTCAGCAAAATTTCCCTCCGCCTGATTTGTATCAACTGCAATATCTTCATGAACAAATACTTTCTTTATCGTCAGGAAGAAAATCTTCACATCCATTGCAAAGGACAGATTCTTCACATATTCTACATCCTTTGCGATTCTTTTATCCCAGTCAAGCAGATTTCTGCCACTGACCTGAGCCAGACCCGTAAGCCCCGGACGTACCGTATGTCTAAGCTGTTCTTCTTCTGTATAATAAGGTAAGTAGCTTACCAATAAAGGTCTTGGTCCGATCAGACTCATATCGCCTTTTAAAATATTCCATAATTCAGGAAGTTCATCCAAACTCGTTGCTCTCAATATTTTACCAAATTTTGTAAGTCGTACTGCATCTGGCAAAAGGTTGCCCTCTGCATCTCTTTCATCTGTCATGGAACGGAATTTACACAGTTTAAATATCTTCTCGTGATATCCCGGTCTTTCCTGATGGAAAATGACAGGGCTTCCCAGCTTACATCTGACTAGAATCGCCACGATCAAAAGAACAGGACTCAGAATAATAAGCGCTGCCAATGAAATAATAATGTCCAATAATCTTTTTATAACTTTGCGGTACATTCTGTAATCCTTCCTATTCTTCTTTATTGATATCTTTATTCAAAACAAGCCTTGATCACTTGAATGATTCTATCCTGCTGTTCCTCTGTCATTTTATTATCACTTGGAAGACATAAGCCTCTCTGGAAAATATCCATACCTACATCTAATGGTCTTCCATCTTTTCCTACAGAACCACCCTTAATATACGCATTGGTCTTAGCTCTGCCATTACCTTCTCTTGTGACAAATCCATTCATTCTATAAATCGGCTGCATATGCATCGGCTTCCAGATAGGTCTGCCCTCTGCGTTGATAGATGCGATTGCATCCAGGATTTCTGTCGGGCAGCTCTTACCAGGTTCCGGCTGATATAAGGCTTCACATTCTCCTCTTACCTGCTTACACATAGCATCCGGATTGATAATCAGACAGGATAACCAGAAATTGGGTTCTGAATCCTCAGCATTATAAGGGTTCATAGTAACAGGTAAATCTTTTAAGCCTTGCTGGTATCTTTCATAAATTGCCTTCTTCTGTGCGATATGCTCTTCCAGATGTGGCAGCTGACCTCTTATGACTCCGGCGATTACATTACTCATCCGGTAATTGTATCCCAGCTCCTCATGCTGATACCACGGAGCATTTTCCCTTGCCTGTGTAGACCATTTCTTGACCTTTTCACAGTCTTCCTTACTGTTTGTAAGGAACATGCCACCTGCTGAACCTGTAATGATCTTATTTCCATTAAAGGAAATAGCATTATAAGCACCAAATGTACCTGTCTGCTGCCCTTTATAAGTTGCTCCAAAGGATTCTGCAGCATCTTCAATAATCACGGCACCATGCTTCTCGCAAACCGCCGCGATCTCGTCTATTTTTCCTGGTGTACCATATAAATGTGCTACTACTACCACTTTTACATCAGGATATATCTCAAATGCCTTTTCCAAAGCTACAGGGTCCATATTCCAGGTATCATACTCTGTATCAATAAAAACAGGAACTCCGCCTTCATATACAACCGGATTCACCGTGGCATCAAAAGTCATATCACTACAGAAAACCTTCTGTCCCGGCTTAACGCCCGCCAGCTTCACTGCCATATGAAGAGCCGCTGTTCCCGCGGATAAAGCAACCGCATATTTGCAGCCTACCTTCTCGCATGCCATTCTTTCGGTCTCGTCTATGTTCTTACCAACTGTAGACATCCAGTTCGTGTCAAAGGCTTCTTTGATATACTCAAGTTCTTCACCATGCATGGTAGGTGAACTGAGCCATACTTTCTGTTCAAATTTATCAAACTGTTTCTGATACATAATACCAGCTCCTTTTATTTTACTGCTGTTTCTTCGGAACATACGTAGGTACGATTTCCTGAATCATCGGTCGTACATCTTCGCATTCCATGTCCACAGCCTTTTCCAGATTATATAACTGTGCATAGAACTTCACTTCATCGAATTCAATCGGTTTACCGATATGAATCAGCTTGTTCTCTGTATCTGTCAAGCCTTCTTCATTCATGAGCAATTCTTCATAAAGCTTCTCACCAGGACGAAGTCCTGTGAACTCTATCTTAATATCTTCATCTACTTTATAGCCGGAAAGACGAATCAGGTTCTTAGCCAGATCCAATATTTTTACAGGTTCTCCCATATCCAATACAAAAATCTCTCCACCCTTTGCATAAACACCCGCCTGCAATACCAGCGATACCGCTTCTGGAATCGTCATGAAATAGCGGATAATGTCAGGATGGGTAACAGTAACCGGTCCACCTGCTGCAATCTGTCTTTTAAATAAAGGAATCACACTGCCATTACTTCCCAGTACATTACCAAAACGTACTGCTACAAATTCCGTATCATAATGCCGATTGTAGGTCTGAATGATCATTTCACAGATTCTCTTGGAGGCTCCCATAATATTGGTCGGATTCACAGCCTTATCTGTGGAGATCATCACAAACTTCTTAACACCATATTGTACTGCTGCCTGCGCTGTCTTCCAGGTACCAAATACATTATTCTTAATCGCTTCATTAGGGCTATCCTCCATAAGTGGTACGTGCTTATGCGCAGCCGCATGGTAAATGATATCAGGATGATATTTCTCCATGATATAATTCATGCGGTTTGTATTACGAACTGAAGCAATCAGCACTACAAGATCAAGCTCAGGGTACTTATACTTTAATTCCTGCTGAATGTCGTAAGCATTATTTTCATAGATATCTACAATGATCAGCTGTTTCGGGTCATGTCCTGCAATCTGTCTGCACAGCTCACTACCAATAGATCCGCCACCACCTGTTACCAGAATGATTTTACCTTTAACATAATTATAGATAGATTCCATATCTACCTTGATTGGATCTCTGCCCAGCAGATCTTCCACGTCTACATCACGGAGCTTGCTGACATTCACCTCTCCATTTACCAACTGATAGATTCCCGGCAGGGTACGCAGCTTGCAGTTAGTCTCCTTGCAGATCTCGACCAGTTCACGCATAGTTGCACGATTAGCCGATGGAATCGCAATAATAATCTCATCAATACCATAAAAAGCAGCACTTTCTATAATTTTGTCTCTGCCACCTACAATTTTAATTCCCTGTATGAACTGCCCCCACTTGTTAGAGTTATCATCAATAATACATTTCACGGACATGGTACAGTACGTACTGTTTACCAGTTCTTTGATTACTGTATTACCAGCCTCTCCAGCACCAATGACCATGACCTTTGATGCATTCTTCTTATTCTGGGCTTTATGTTTGATACTTCGTATAAAACGATAAGAAAATCTTCCAAATGTTGTGATTGCAGTCAATACCAATGCATACATAAAGAAATAACTACGTGGAATAGGGAATTTCAAAAGCTTCATACCACAATAATTTAATACAGCACACAAAAAGCACGCAGCCACAATGTTCTGTGCCTCCGTTGGTCCTGCAAATGCCCATAAGCTTTGATATAGTTTAAATAAATAAAATATGATCAATGTTATCACGATATTGATCAATAAAAAATCCCATGCCGATCCTATATAAATATCGGGGATTGTCTCTTCGTCAATAAAACGAAGCCATAACGGTATAATGCTTGAAACGCATACCGTCATAATGTCAAATATAATCAGCACAATTCTTCTGTGCACTATCTGACTATTGAAACGATTCCATATTTTCATAGTTTCATCTCCAAGTTAACCCTTATTCGTTTTCCCCTCCTGCATAAGCAGCATCTGTACGAAAAGGAAGCAAAAACCTGCTGGAATGCATGGATGAAATGCCCATTCCGTAACACTCATAAATCCAAAGTTTACAATCAATGCAAATGGAACAATAAATATACCATATTTGTTGCCGTGCTTCCTAAATAATAATACTGACTGTATCAAAGTATAAGCGCAAAGTATTAAAAATACAACCCCCGTAATAATTCCAAAATCATATGCTACCTGAATATAGGAATTATGGGCATGTCCATAATCTGTTCCCTCTGCTGTCATTTTATCATGCCCTGCTAAATTCAGTCGTTCCAGATACGCCAAGAAAATCTCAAATCTTCCATTGGATATATCCGCTGTACTCTCTAAAACATATTTATCCTCAGAATCATTTACTGCAACCGGGAGCTTATCCCTTCCTATATATGCAAGCAATGCATTTTCAGATGGTTGTATCTGTATATTTCTTGCTTCTCCATTATCAAACCGATTCAGAAATACATCAAAGAAACGCTTAACATTCATATATTTGTCTGAATCAACTGAATCACCCTCATAAATCATAAATGAACTATCCTGTGGTTCCAGATCATATCGAATGGGATCATTTACAACAGCCGGCACCATTCTAAGTACCGAATATGCAAACGGAAATGACAGCAGTACAGTTATGCATAACACCCCTATTTCCATTGCAAATCTTTGAATGTGAAACCTGTATACCCATTGTCTCAGTATCATAACACATACAAATGTAACAGCCATCGTTAGCATTGCTGTTCTGGACATGGTGAATAATGTAAAAGCACTCACTGCTCCCAGAATAAACAGTTCGTCCACTGATTTTTTCCAGCTAAACTGATCATATCTCCACTTGCACAAAAGCTTTGCAATCACCGCTGCAAATACTGTTGATAGATACATTCCCGTACTTGCTACTGTATGGAATATCATATTGTACCTATAGCGCATCCAGTAATGGTATGGTCTGTGGTGCAGGCTGAACAATACCACCAGCCCAAAGCTTAATATCAGTCCATTCGTAAAATTCTTCAACAATCTGCTCTTCTGTGCTGTACTCAGATTATACAACAATAATGCTGCAAATGGCAATGTTGCTGTAAAGGGCCATGTTTTTCCATATCGGTTTATGACCATAAACACCGCAAACACAAGCCAGAGCAGTGCAAAGGGCTTATGAATGTTCTTCCACATCTGCTTCTTATACTGCATCAGCGCATTGATTATCACATTACCCCATACGACTACAACAGCAGCTGTCAGCCTGGCAAGATACTGTTCCTGAGAATCAGTAAAATTAAAACAATAGATTCCTGCTCCTATTACAGAAACTCCTGTCCATATATACGCAGGGATATGAAGTAGCTCCTTTTCTGAGCGAATCATTAAAAAAGCGATTCCCAGAAATATCAGCATCCACCTTGTATTCGTATCATGATAATACTCTCTGTCTGCATTGACATACATACACAATGCATAGAAAAGAAATCCAAAACATACCACCTGAATATAATTGCGCCAAATCAGGGATATCTGTGCATCAGGAGCAAGCCTGGATGGCTTCCTTGGATCTCTTGGTATCCATATTGCACACATATACCAGCCAAGTCCGACCAATATTCCTATGGTATAAACAATACGATCTGCTGCCTCACCGCCGAATATATTACGGATTACTGCCAGAATAAATACAACAATCGCAAACATACCACCAAATCCGGTAGCAATCCATCTGCCATAACGGATAACCTCCGGCAGATATTCATCCAATCGGTCCAGAATATAGAATATTCCCACATAGCACAATACTGCACATAAAATAATCAGCAAATCACATAAAATCATCCCAACAGCAGACAGATTATTACTATATCTGAAATCCGCAATCAGAGAGCTGCTTTCATTTATAATACCATCAATATATAAGATTCCATTCTCCGCCTGTGACAACAGACTGTTATCAGCATACGCAATCTCAAGAACTGCCGATACTTCTTCCGGTACAATTACCTCATAATAATATAAATGCTCCAAATCCACATCCATATCCGGTGTTGCCACAAGCATATGTTCTCTGGCTATCCTGCTGCATGCATAGTCCTGTTCATATATGCAGGAGAACTCTTCATTATACAGTCGGAATAAAACCCTGTCTCCCTCCTGATAGGAAGAACAGGATAGATATATTTTTATCTGCTCAATATGATTTCCGATAAATGTGACTGTCTGCAGCTTCTTATCTGAATTGGTGAAAGGATCACCGGATAATTCCTTGTAGTTCGTAACTGCCTTCTGTTTTGACACATGATGTGTCTTTACCAGATTGCATGGCCAGACTCTGATCAGCATGAGAAAAGCAAGGGATACGATAACTATCTGAATAACCGTATTTCTTCTTATATAGTTAGGATTCCATGTGTGGGTCAGTTGCTTCAATCTATTGCTCCTCTCTGCCATAGTGCATTTCGTAGTATATCACAATCAAAATATGAATACAACGTTAGTATACGGTATGTTGTTTTTTCACACTACCTGCCCGTTTCCTGATGACATACTGTGGAGAATGATTAATACTGATGTAAATTCTTCCTATATATTCTCCTACCAGGCCAAGCATCAGCATCAGCATACCTCCAATAAACACGATAGCGGACATAGTTGAGCTAAAACCCATGGGTACTGCCGGGTTCACAAACTTCTTAATCACTGTGTATATACCATATAAAAAACCTATCCCTGCACAAACAGCTCCTGCCATAGTAGCAACTCTCAAAGGAATGATAGAAAAAGCTGTAAATCCATTAAGCCAAAGCCCAAACAGCTTCTTCATCGTATAACCTGAACTTCCCACTTCGCGGCTTCTGTGCTTTACCGGTACATTGATGATATTCTTTGTAGCCCGTAATACCAGACCAATTACATAAGGATAACTGTTTTCATACTGTAACATACTGTCAACGATATATCTCTTTGCTGCAAAGTAACTTGTTACATGCAATTCCCTGGGTTTTCCAAGCATAACTCTGGTCATGATATCATTCATCCATGTGCCGAAATTGCGAAAAGCACTATGTTTCTTATCACCATAGCTTGCATATACAACATCATGTCCCTGTTCCAGTCCTGCAAGAAGCTTTCCAACTTCGTTTGCCGGAGTCTGTCCATCGTCATCCAGGCATACTACAATATCACCATCTGCATTCCGAAGCCCTGCCATAAGTGCTGCATGCTGTCCAAAATTCTTTGCAAAATCAATACCTGTTATATTGTCATACCTGCTGCATAACTGCCGGATTACTTCAAATGTATTGTCCGGTGAACAGTCATTTACCAGTACAATATCATATACGTACTTAGGGATTTGTTCCATAGTCTCTCTGATTTCATCTACTACGCCTTCGATAGTACGTTCACTGCGGTAACAGGGAATCACAAAGCTGACCTTTGTATGAGTTATATCTTCTTCCCCATATACGGCATCTGTACTTTCCTTGGTAAACCCAAAGAAAATTTCATCCACATACTCGCCATCCAGATAAAGCTCATCTTTTAAATATGCTTCATGTATCCCCCCCATCTTCTCATGGACACGTATACTTGCCTGATTGTACGCCAGTACTCTTCCCATGACTTTATGAAGCTTTAACTCATGAAAGGCATAATGCATAAGAATCTTACCGGCCTGTGTTCCGATTCCCTTGCCTTTTGCTCCTTCATTGCCAAAGAAAATGCCCCATTCAGCCTTGTTACAGACTGTATCAAAATTCTGCAGATATACGCACCCCAATGGCTTATCATTCTCTTTATCACACACAATGAACTGTATTACCAGTCCTTTTTCCACTTTATTATGAATCCAGTCCAGGTGTTCCTCACGGCTTATAGGCTTACGGTAGATAAAATTCTTCACAACCTGCGGATCATTTCTCCATTTCAGTACGATATCCGTATCTTCCACCGTTATTGGCCGTAAATATATCTGTGATCCCTCTAATCTGAGGTCTTGTCTTACCTGCTCCATGTTTTCCTCCAATAATTATCTGCTACTGTAATTGATATATCAGATATATCGTTTCTCCGTCTGCAGTCTTCACTTCATCTGTCACTTTAGGCTCTACTGTCTTGCCCCGGTTCTGATAATATGCGCCAAGCCAGTTTACGTCCGAATCCGGTTTTACAACAAACAATGCCTGTCCTGTCAATAATGCTTCCTCAAGTCCCTTAAATCCTGCTCTTTCCTGTTTTGCCCTTATTAGCGGACTCTTGGCAATCCAGCCGCCACAGATATCATAATTTGTATACTGATTATCAGATGCAGCAAATATTTTATCTGCATAAGGTGTTCCCTGATAAGAAGTAGAAGAATACACATCAATGGAATAATACTGTTTCGGATTATGACTACAATATTCTGTCAAAGTATTCCATCTCGCATCTGCCTCCAGTCTCATATCGTATTCTTTCCCTGTATTCTCCATATTAATCACAGCCCCTGTAAGTCCACTCAGCCCAAGCAAAGTGATGACTCCGGATATCTTCATGATATTTATTCTTGAAGATGTATCCAAAGTCTGAATCTCCTGTATGATCCAGCCCGCCAGCAGTGCAAACTCCATGATTAACAATGGCACTGTCACTCTGGTAAGCACACGATTTACCATATACAGATACATCCATAACGCACTGCGTATGACAAACAGTGACAATACTCTCCAGCAGCAGCCGCTCTTTCTCCTACCGGAAGCCAGCAGGAAATACAGCAGATATGCTGCCAGTATAATGCCGGTCTTTATTCCATTCTCCACTGTCAGAAGATGTTGTTTATATAACCACAGTGCTTCCTTGGGACTGTTCTTGCAGACAAATCCATCCATCCGGTACAACGTACCGCCATTTCCTGCATTCTCCCTCTGATACTGTGCAATTCTCTCTAATAAACTTTCATCAATAGAATCATCCAGTGCAAAATTATAGTTCTGCAGCAATGTGTAGGATTCCCTGGACAGTCCTATAGACTGATAAAATTCTTCATTCCGGTCATAGTCCGGTATTCCATAGAAATCATATAAATTCGTCCTGGCATCAAAGAAAGTCCGAAAGCTCTTCCATTCAGTTGAACGGTATGCGAAGCTGTCTATGGAATATAAAATCAATATTCCCAGAAAAGCGCTGCCGGCTATCATAAGATATTTTCTTACATTTGTCCCTGCAAAAGGCTTTGTTTCCTTCGACCACTGGCTCAGACCTGCTAACGCCAGAAAAGGCAGAAGCATCATACATACTTCTGTTCTGATCATAAACGCAATCAATACCAGCACGACTGCTGCCAGATTCCCCCTTAAATACGGCGCCGGTTTCTGGTCTCTTGGAGTTGTCAGATACCAGAATACTGCCCCAGCCATGCACAAGCCACTGGTCACACTGTACTGTAAAATAACCAGTTCTCTTCCCATCAGTCCAAATGCCAGTACGCCTTCCAGTATGAGCAGGATTACCTGTAACCATACCTTTTTCGTAACCAGAAGCAGCCTCCAGGCAATCAATGCCAATACGCCGAATTGACATGCGCACAAAAACAAGCCATACCAAGATATCTTGCGGATGGCTCTGTAAGCGGCTGCAATCAGCCATCCCAGCGGATACAGCATCTGTATGCAATATCCACTGGGTTCTCCCGTGTATCTGCCTGAGAGAATATCTCTGATTGCAGTATCATCATTCAAATCATAATAAAAATCAAAACGAATTGCCAGGCAGGCAACCATGATTCCCATAAATATCAGAACCTTCCAGAGCCTGCCGTTTAAAACTCTGCTCTGGTTCTTCATGATACGTGGTAGAACTCCTTCACCTTGCTTACGATATAATCAACTTCTGCTTCTGTCAGCTTATAGAACATAGGCAGACGAAGCAGTCTTTCACTTTCTTTGGTTGTATAAACGTCTTCTCCCCTGAATTCTCCAAATTTCAGTCCTGCCGGTGCAGTATGAAGAGGAATATAATGGAAGACTGCCCAGATTCCGTTCTCTTTCAGGAAATCAATCAGGCGTGACCTTTCCTCAATGTCTTTTGTTTTCACATAATACATGTGTGCATTGTGTACACAGCCTTCAGGTATTGTCGGAAGCTCCAGTATACCACGCTCTTTTAAAGGCTGTAACAATTCATTGTACTGGTTCCAGCGTGCCAGTCTGGCATCTGTGATCTCCTGTGCCAGTTCCAGCTGTGCCCACAGATAAGCAGCATTCATGTCACTTGGAAGATAAGAAGAACCATAGTTCACCCAAGTGTACTTATCAATCTGGCCTCTGAAATATTTGGAACGGTTGGTGCCCTTTTCACGGATGATTTCTGCATCCTCGATATATTTGGCATCCTTGATGAGGAGCGCACCGCCTTCTCCCATACTTACATTCTTCGTCTCATGGAAGGAAAAGCACCCAAAATCTCCGATTGCACCAAGAGCCTGTCCTTTATAGGAAGCCATAATGCCCTGTGCTGCATCCTCTATGACAAACAAGTGATGTCTGGCTGCAATATCCATAATTGTATCCATTTCACAGGCTACACCTGCATAATGAACAGGTACGATAGCTTTGGTGCGTTCTGTAATCGCTTCTTCAATCTTGGTCTCATCTATATTCATGGTATCCGGTCTGATATCTACGAATATGGGCTTGGCTCCACGAAGTACGAAAGCATCTGCTGTAGATACGAAAGTAAAAGACGGCATAATGATCTCATCGCCTTCTTTTATATCTGCAAGCAATGCTGCCAGCTCTGTTGCCTGTGTACAGGAGGGCGTCAGAAGGCATTTTGTCGTCCCTGTTTTTTTCTCAATCCACTCATTACACTTCTTCGTAAAAGGACCATCTCCACAGATTTTCTGATTCTCTACTGCCTGTTTTATATATTCTATTTCTTTCCCTGTATAGGGCGGTACGTTAAAATTAATCATAATAGTTACCATGCCTTTCCATAACCTGCAAACTGTTGTACCTATCTTACACGCTTTTTACGTATTTTGCAATGGAAACACTGATTAAAGCATTTCCCACGCCGGATTTGCATAGCGAAGCAGCAAATTCCCTTGCAAATCCGTGCAATCCCCAAAGTTTTCTGATTACTGTGATGTATATACGCAATAACCCTTCTGCGCATAGCTGCACTGATAATTTCCTCTACTTAAGAATTGTGCAATTGCATCCAGCTTCTCATCCACATAAGAAGTATTGCCTGACAATTCCTGTCCAATTGCATCTGTCACAATGACCACAGGATAGTCTGCCGTAATCGCATCCAGATCTGCCTGTAATCGTTCCAACGTATTAGAACGTAAGTCTGCCCATGTGGTATAGACCGCAGGTTCCATATCAAAAATATAGGAAATTGCTGGAATCTCCCCATAAAGCAATACCTTTTTCTCTGTTAAATGATTCTGGGTAAGATATCCACCAAGCGCCTCTAATTCTTCCTTTTTATCCACAGTGGTATACATATTCTTCGTGGATATACTTCCAGGAATCTCTGTCTTTACATACTGTTCGCCCTTTGGCAATGCATCATGGAAATGAAAAAATACACCAAACAGAAAGCATTGTACAAAGGTACACCCAATGATAAATATCACCATGCTTTTGCACACAAAGACATATTCTTCACGAACATTCTTAAATATCTCATAGAGAAATACAAAAGACACCGGTGCCATGATAAATAAATTGCTGATAATCGGATACAATCCATTATTACTGCCAAGCGGAGTAATGAATATGATAACCGGCATAAAGGCTGACCACAGTTTCTGCTGCTGTGATATTTTAGAATTAATAAGACAATATATACATAGTGTAATCACAATCAGCAGATAAACCGTCACCCATTTATACATGGAGAAATATCCTGTATAGTCAAATCCAAACATTCCATGCCCATAGCAGAATCGAAGAATCACTGCCAGCCCTAACAGGTATAATACCTTTTTCACCTTTACAAATCTACCACTGGCTATTCTAAACAACACCAAACCAGCCAAAAGATAAAGCAGGAACAGAATCAGCCATACACTATACTGTATATAATCTCCAAACATAGCCATAATCATTGATGTAGGCTTATAATCCGTAGCTGTATCTGTCATACCAAATAAGGACGCTATCATCTCCGGATAAGCCTGTACTCCATATTTGAACACAATCACACCCAGAGGAACAAGCAATCCCAGTACATAGCCTCCAATACAGTAAAGCGTATGGATAAACCAGTCCCTGTCCTTTGTAAGCCATGCGTAATACCACACTGGAAGAATCAATGCCGCATAGGTAATGTTTGGCATTCTCACTCCCACAGCCAGTCCCAGAATGATTCCTGCTATAATGTAACATATGTTATTTTTATTGGTTAAGGCATGATACAGAACCAATACAGCTGCTGTCATCAGATAATATCCCAAATACTGATACAGATTTGTAGACGGTGCCCAGCAAAGGGATAATGCCAGCATTTCACCAAGCCATATGAGGACTGGATGCTGCAGTCTTTTTCTTAATACACAATAAGCGCCTGCGGCAGTAATGCCTGTAAGAAGTGCTGTATACACGTTCATGCCAATCCACGTATTTCCAAAAGGCAGTCTGGACAATGCGGCTCCAAGGACATTCGCCAGATAGGTCGCCAGCTTCCATACCTGATTCATCGTTGTGAAGAAGCGATAATTTCCCAGTGAATAGCCACCATCCATCAGATCAATACCTGTATTGACTTTTCGCAATGGATACAATAACAGAATCAGGACAGGTATCCACTTCTGTAAGAATCCATATATCTTATTCTGTTTCATGTTCATATCCATGCCTTTCTACTTATTCTTTCCAATGGCATCTGTCAGCAATTCCGTTATTTTCTGCCGCAACAGTTCAATTATGGTACAGACTACATATACGACACATACAGTTCCAAGCATATGTAACAGGAACATTCCCGTGGAGCCATGCGCATAGCTTTCACAGTGAAACAGCATCTTCCATAGACCTCTCAGCTCTACATGTTCATGTATTAGATAGACTCCAAATGTAGCCCCGGCAAGCGTAGAAATTATCTTCTGTGTCTTCTCTTTCCAGTTCTTCCCCACACTGGCAAAAGTCAGGAAAAGACCAACGGATGCCACATAAGTGAAGAGATAATTATAAGAATAACTATAAGAAATAAAATCCCCCAGCTTACCCAGCTTCAGATAAACCGCCTGAAGCATCAGAAAGCTCAGATAAATGGCAAATACACCTGTGACATAGACGAAAAGCCACTTAATGCCTCCTGAGATCTTATATTTCTTCAGATACGCTCCTGTCAGATACAGAAATACGAACCAGAATGCATCATATCCCTTATGATCCCATGGCAGCTGCATAGGCAATACTGTCTTAGCCACACTGAATACAAGCAACATGCCTATCAGAATCCACTGAAAGGTCTTCTGATCCAGATTCTCTACACCTGCGTTCAGAAAAGGCATCAGCAGACACAACAGTAAATATGCCGTTGCAAACCAGTAATGCTCGGTAACAACCGGGAACACATAAGTCATTCCCTGATACAGATTCCAAGACGCTGCTCCCGTTATAAGCATGATCAATCCAATTCCAACAGAATAGAACCACACCTGCCTCCATATTTTAAGAGGCCTGCGTATTGTAAAATTCTGGGAATCTACGCCAAAGTAACCGCTGATCAGTACATACACATTCACAGCCACAAGACAGAAGGCTTCTATCAGCCAGGCAAGATATCCATTTGTTGTAAGTTCCTGCTTTGGATCTCCCAATGCTCCGCCCTTACTCAGGTAATGGAGACATACGATCATCAACATGGCAATGATACGTAACAATTCATAATTCATTTGTCTGTCTTTCTTCTTCATATGATTATGCCTTTCCGTTTTCGTTGCTACTTTGTCAAATCTATCAACGCCTGTGCAATTCTGGCTGCTCCCTGCCCATCTACGAGGCTTCTCTCCTCATGGTATAATGTTTCACGGTACTCTTTATCCTTCACACATTTTAATAGTGCCTTTACCGCATTTCTTACTGTCTGTTCAGCGTCATCTGCATAATTCCCGCAATTAATAACACGTGTTATATCAGATAACATCTCTGCTCCCTGCCTCTGATTCTCTGCAAAATAAAAGGCAATCAGCGGTACTCCCAGGGCACTGACTTCATAAATGGTGCTTCCTGTTGCAGATAATACCACATCACACTGCTTCATGATTTCTTTCATACAGGTCACATGCTCATGAATCTCCACCCAGGGATTCTCATCATACAGCTTATGCAGCTCTTCACCATGAGTATTAAAAGGACCACTAATGATATGATATCTGATCTGTGACTTCTCCAATTCTTTTTCAGACAGGAAAGTATCTGTAAAAGCTCTGGCAGCAAAATAAGGATCACTTCCTCCGGTTGTTATCATTACATCTGTTATTTTATCCTTTATATCATATTGCATATCCTGCTGAAATTCCCTGCGCAGTGGCTGATACCCGGTTCCCAATAAAGTAGCATGTGTTATTTTATTATCATATACAAGCTTTGGTCCATAAATATTATAATTGACCAGCAGATCTACCGGATAGGACTGCCCCATATCCTCCAGGCATGCTACCTTTGCCATTGTACGTAATTCTTCATAATATTTTGAAGTCACCTGATAGCTGTCTACCAGAATGACAGAAGAAGCATCAACGTCCTTCGTCCTCTGCCTCAGGAATTCTCTGATCAGAGGAAGCTCTGATTCCATGTCACGGTAATCAGTCCCTAATACACAGACTTCAAAGCCTCTGTCCCCGATCATGGCTACACAGTCATTATCAGCCGTCATAAATACCGGTTCTATATTCCTATCCTTCATGGCATCCGCTATGGACAGACACCTCATGACATGCCCCATTCCAATCGCCGTATTCCCATCCGCCCGTATAATATACATAACCTTTCACCCACTTTATACCTGTAAATGTATAATTTGTTTCTTTGATTATCTCATGCTTCGAATCAGCATAAATGCCTCTGCTCTGTTCATTCCTGCGGCTATTCCTCGTGTCCTTGACAGCACATCCATTCCCTCCAGAGACCTTGGATGAGGATACTCGCACAGCTCAGACACATAGCATTTCATTGCTGCTTCCTTATTAGCATAGAACTGCGTAATATCCACATACACATTCGGACAGAATGCAGGCTGTGCACTGTAATCAAAGTTCCATTCTGTAGAAGATAATGTCTCAAAGGCGTAGATTTCCTTTACAGGGTAATCCCCTATCGGTCTGGTGGCTGTCAACACCGCCCTTGCGGTATACTGATGATCGATGTTCAGATCTCCGCTGTAATGCGTATATATGATCTCCGGCTGGATTTCTTTTATCTTATGCTCTACTGCCTTTACAACGTCCAGTAAATCTACCTGATCAAAACGGTTATCAGGGAAATCTGCAAAATAGACCTCTTTATAACCTACTTTCTCTGCACTTTCCAGTGTATTCTGATGCAGCTCCTTTACAACGTCTGCACTGATATCCTCTCTATGCTCTCCCCTTGAGGTCTGTCCCTCCCCAAGAATCAGTGCATACACTTCATCTCCCTGTGCCGCATGCTTTGCAACTGTTGCTCCTACTCCCAGAATTTCATCATCCGGGTGTGCTGCTACTACCAATATCTTCTTCATGTCTGTTTTCTTACCTTTCACTCTTCTCGAATATGGATCTTTACCTTTGCTTCCAGTGATTCCCCACCTGAAGTCGTCTGCACCTGCTCAAACTCCAGCCTGTATGGTCCAAAATCCATATATGCTCTCGGATACCCTTCTGCGTCCAGCATTCTGATATAATCATATATCTTATCCAGCGGCATATCCTCTGTAATTCTGCCCTCCTCCGGTTTTCTGCGTTTAAATACCACCGGTTCTCCCTCCTGTGGAACAGGAATCAGCTCCTGCTTCAGAAAAACAGGTATCATTTTGGTGAAAATAATCTCTGAACACCGTTCAAATATCTCCTGCGCTGAACCCTCAAGTGATAACGCTTCCTTCATATAAACCGGTCCATCATCTAACCGGGGTGTTACCTGTATTGCAGAAATCTTAGTATCCTTATGTCCTCTTACGATCAGATTCTGTAACGGGCTTCCTCCACGGCCATAAGGCAAATCTGTCATATGAAATACAACACAATTCCAACGCTCTGTAATGTCCTTTGCGATCAGATAAGACCAGTGTGGCAGGAAGATATAATCCGGTGCGAATTTTTCTACTGCCTCGGGTGTCAATTCCTCTTTCTTCGTAAATACTTCAATCTGATGAATCCCCTCATACTGCTTCTGCATTGCATATGCACGCTCAATATTCCAGGATTTGATCGTGGCTATTATGATCTTCAATGTACTCCCATACCTTTCTGTCTTTTCACGAAATCCGTTTTGTAAACTCCATATACTGCTCCAGTTCCTGCCCATCATATCCGCATTTTTCAAATACCCTCGCAGATGCAGGGTTTTCATACTTGACCTGTGCAATACAGCAGGAAACATCTCTTCTGCTCTCCCGAAGCAGCTCCTCTGCCATCAGGATCATTTTCGCACCAAGCCCCTGTCCGCGTCTGGAAGCCTCCACACTGTAATCAATCTGTGCCTTGCCCTCTTCTATAGATAACCGTATCTGTCCCAGCGGCTCTTCTCTGCCCTGTGCAGTTGTCTGATACAGAATATACATCAATACATCCCTATCAGCCAGATTTTTGGCAAACCACATTTTATGATCCTCATATGGAATGGGCTCTGTATGAAAAGCATTCTGTCTCACGGTCGGATCATTGGCCCACTTGTAGAGCAGCTCCATATCTTTGGCTGTCACTTCCCGTAAACTCAGTCTCACTCTATATCCTCCCATGCCAGTGGTGTGCCTGCCTGGATGGCTTTGTTGGCTTTTCTTCCCAATATTTCTTTATAATACTTGGGTTTTAATCCATATGCAGGGCGGATGCTTCTTACATTCTCTTCTGTAAAAGCCTCTCCGGCTTTCACATCCTTCACTACAAAAAGAGAACGTCTAAAGCATGCATTGGTTTCTTCCTGTTTGGAAACACCATAGCTCACAATGCCTTTTGCCTTCTCTACTTCACGCACCTGTAAGACCATTTCACGGAACTCTTCAGGCTCCATGGAGAATGTGGAATCCGGATTCTTGATGGCCCTGCTGATACAGAAATGCTTCTCTATCACATTAGCGCCCATCGCCACAGCAGTCGCAGCACTGAAATATCCCATGGAATGATCAGAAAGTCCTACCGGAAGCTGGAAGTGCTTCTTCAGATCTACAATAGTACTCAGGTTCATTTCTTCTACTTTAGCCGGATATGCGCTGGAACACTTCATCAGTACGAGCTGTTTATTGCCCTGCCCATAGATTGCTTCTACAGCTTCCGTAATCTCTTCCAGACTTCCCATCCCGGTTGACATAATGATTGGTTTTCCTTTGGATGCAATGTACTCCAACAATGGAATATCTACTAATTCAAAGGATGCAATCTTATAGAAAGGCATTCCCAGTTCTTCGAGGAAGTCTACACTTGTCTTGTCAAAAGGCGTAGACAGGAAATCAATCCCCACCTTGGCAGCTTCATCCCTAAGCTCCTGATGCCACTCCCAGGGTGTATATGCCTGCTGATACAGTTCATATAAATTGATTCCTTTCCAGGTTCCCTCTGTAATATCAAAATACTGGTTATGGCAGTCTATTGTCATTGTATCCGCAGTATATGTCTGTATTTTCACACAGTCTGCCCCTACCTCTTTTGCCACATGTATCATTTCTTTGGCTCTTTGCAGGCTTCCTGCGTGATTGGCTGACATTTCTGCGATAATATACGCCGGATTACCATCTCCGACTTTTCTTCCATTGATTACGACCTGTTCCATCTTCTATCTCCTTTATTTCTGATGCATGATCTGATACTTCATTTCAGCGATTTTCCAATCTTCCAGCGTATCAATATCCTGCACGGTGCTTTCATCCTGTATAAATGGCACAACATCCTTCATCCAGATGGCCTTCTGTTCCTGGAATTTTCTGACATCCAGGCAATAGAACTGTCCACAGTCATGATAGAAAGGCTCCAGATCCTGAGATCTGACTTTCATATTCTCAGGCCACTTAGGTGTCAGTCTCCCCTGATTGATGACAACACACCTTTGCGGTGGGAAAGAGAATTTCACCACTGGAATAACGCAGTCTGATCTTTCCTGTTCCAGCAGCATCATGGCAGTCTTTAGTGCATTCGCTGTTACAAAGGGCGCTGTCGGATAGATACAGCAGACCTGGTCGAACTTCTTGCCGATTCTCTCATAGGATTCCAATACTTCCAGAATCACGTCTGCTGTTGTTGCATAATCATTTGCTGTATTCTCGCTTCTCATAAAGGGCACTTGTGCCCCCGCATGTCTGGCTATCCTTGCAATCTCTTCATCATCTGTAGATACCATGACTTCCTGAAAACAGTCTGCCCCAAGTGCAGCTTCAATGCTGTATTCCAGAATAGGTTTTCCAAGGAAAGGCTTTATATTTTTATGTGGGATCCGTTTACTGCCGCCTCTGGCTGTAATGATTGCTACGCTCTTCATTCTTTACCTCGATTTCCGTAATTCATACTCTCTGGTTATAATCTCTAGTTAGCAACCACCAGTTCAACTGGTGGTTTAATATTAGCCCTAATAAGGGCTGATTGCATACACGCCTTAAAGGCGGGTATCACAAGCATTGTTAC
>MNTL01000039.1 GCA_001916965.1 Roseburia sp. CAG:10041_57 | reverse complement strand
GCTGGTCAGCAGATGTACGATAATGTTATCCGTTATGCCGTTCCACTGGGCAAGCATATTCATCTTTTTCTGTTTATTGATTACAGAAAGCTGTCTGTCAGCAAATTCGGCTCTCTTATTTTCCTGTATTCCAAAAAGCTTTACTTCCCTTACACCGCCAACAGTATCTCCAAACCATCCGGCATATTTTTCGCTTTCTGTAATAAACTCGTCCATGATTCTTTTTCGCTTCTTTGCAAAATGTTTCATAATAACCGCTTTTACCGGAATAAAAAGAAGTACCATGAGTGTCATTCTGTAATCCAGGATAAAAAGCCCGATGATTCCACCTACCATGCTGAATGCCTGGGTGACGACAAAAAACACACCCTCATCTGCAATAGAAGTCATGTTGCCTATATCCACATTTATGTTATTTAGGATTTCCGCATAATTTCTATTGGTGAAATAATCCGCTTTTATTTTCATCAGATGCTTAAACGACTGTTCCGATAAAAAATATTGTATATTCGCAGATATATCTACCCGTTTCTTTTCTTTTATAATATCTATAACTGCTATAATCATATAAATAAGCAATGAGCATATTACCTGTTTTATAAGCAGTTCTTTGTCTCCGCCTATGAAACCATAGTCCATAATCCCTCGGTTTAATAACGGAATACACATATTCAATCCCGTTGAAATGAGCAGACATGCAATAATCAGTGCAATTATTTTTCTATAATCCTTTAGCAGCCCCAGCAGTTTCTTTACTGCTTCTTTATTCCTCATCTTCATCCTCCGTCAGGATTGTAAGCAAACAATCATATACTTTCTTTATCTGCTGCTCTCCGAGGGTTCCAAAACACATCTGTGTCTTTTTTATTTTGTCGCAATAAATTTGTATTCCTGTCTGCTTCTTCCCATTTTCTATTCTTACAAATATATCGGCTTCCACACCGATGCTTTCTTTTTCCTGTATTCCACAAATAATCAAATCAGACTGGTTGTAATAAGTCTGCCAATACAGGAAATCACCAATCTTATTACTTATATCTTCATCAACAGCAAAAGGGATATATTCTAAATCATACAATACGCTCTCCTGTTCAGTGGAAATAGCATACGCATTATAGCCCTCTGCTTCAAAACACTTTCTTAATTCCGTAAGCCACCATATCTGATCCTGCTCTTTATCACTTTTTATAAGTATGACAGGTATATTGATGCTCTCCTTCTTTATCCTTGAACATAAGATCTGTTCTTTTCTGTTTCTTCTGCTCCAGAAAAAGCACTGTGTATCCGGCTGCTCTGCTATTTCATTGCCAAGATACACAATGTGCTTCTCCCTGTATTCATTAAACTCATTTTTATCATACAAAATTACAGTGTCTGCTTCTTCCTTTGCAGCTACCTCAAAATAAACCTCTGCCTTACTCTTTAATACCTTTCCGGCAATCCATCCTTTTTCTATCCAATCCGGAATATATTGTACACATTTTCCCCTGAATTTCTGGTATAAATGCTTCTTAATCTGCCATACATTATTGATCCATGACTGTTCCATCATTAACCTTCCAGCCATTGCTGTTACATAAGGTGCCGCATAGCTGTTACTTTTCTGAAGCGTTATATCGTTTCCTCCAAACCAGATTTTGTGTTCCGATGGAGCTGCAAAATCCACACCTTTATCCCGCAAACCTTCCGCATCAATGTTAAATGTATCTTTTGCTTTTACTCCGATAACATTTGAAAAGGATGCCGGGAAAGCCGTATACCCACTGTTAGCAGTTGCCGCAATTATGATAAGTCCCTTATTGGCATATTGATTTACCAACTGCCGAATTATTCCTTTGTCCTTAAAATGTGTAGTTCCAAAACTCAGATTGACAAGTCTTATATTGTTCATCAGACACCAGTCAAACGCTGATTTCAGATCATCCACATTTCCTTTTCCTGTATTATCAAGCAGTTTATAACTGTATAATTCTGCGTCGGCACAATTAAGCCCTATGATCATGGCACAATTTGTCCCATGCAGAAACAAATCCTCCTCATCACTGATATTTCCTTTGTTCTGCTGAATTATATCGGG
>MNTL01000038.1 GCA_001916965.1 Roseburia sp. CAG:10041_57 | reverse complement strand
AGGCGGCGGGGAGCGGCACCGGGGAATGACTTCGGGCCAACATGACCCGAAGCAGCCCCATAAGAACACAAAAGCGCCCGGGCGGCATGAAGCCACACGAACGCATGAAGTTACATATTCATTTATGTACTGTCTGATTTCACATTCATAACCAGACTGTCCCGGAGGGGGCGCTATGCTTTTTTTAATTGATGTAGGTCATGGGTACTATGAAAAGAGGCAAAAATAGACACGGCGGCAATCCTCCTTATATGCCGCCGTGGATTTCGTTATTTTAAGGTAGATGAAAAGAAACGGCGGCTCTGAAAATCAAAGCCGCCGCTTCATAGGCGCGTGAAAATGTGTCTGCTGTACGACGGCTTTTTTTCTTTTGCCGTCGTCCGGCAGATTAACATATGAAACTATAATTCATTGATGGTTGCAGTAATCGACATATTGCGAATTCGTTTTGCCGGAGCATATACAGCTGCGATTGCCGCAATCGAGACAAACAGAAGAATAACGCCCAAAGAGATAATTGGGAACTGCCACACAGCAGATGGAAAATGCCCTGCAATAAGGAAATCATACAGCGATTTGCTAAGCGGCAAGCCAATAGCACAACCAACAACGCACCCCAAAACAGCATAGGTGAATGCTTCACAGGCAATCATTTTCGTCATTTGCCGTTCATCCATTCCTACTGCCCGCATAGCTCCATATTGCTTCATTCTGGCAGACACACTCATGGAAATGCTATTGACAATGTTCATTACCGTTACCAGTGCAATAATTGCCAAAAACGCATAAACACAGAAAACAAAAGCCATATAAGTTCCCGTAGTGCGCTCGTCGCGTTTATCTTGAAAGCTATATGTTTGATCTACGGAATTCTGGATTGCCTGAACATTTTCGTCCGTAACATCTCCCGTTGTTTGTATCAGCACAAGAGAATAACCTTCCTCTCCTGTCAAACGGACAAATGTTTCATCAGAGGTAATCAATGTGAGCTTTCCATTTGTCAATCCATTCTCACTAAATGGGTCGTTTTTTAACAGTCCGGCTATGGTAAGGGTTTCATCCCCAATCTGAACAGTGTCACCGATTTTCCATGTGCTGTCCTGATCGGATGTTGCCAAAACAAAATTGCTGTCCCTAAAAACTTTGGACAGATCACTCCCCCTTTTCAAAGCACTGTCTTTTTTCAGACATTGTAAATCAAAATCGTCATAAGAAATCAAATCGACTGTGCCAGAAAAGTTGGTGTCGTCGTTTAGTTTGGCAGAAACATCAAATACACTACGACGCCCGTAAACTTCCTTCACTCCATCCATTTCGCGGATGGTTGTAAGCAGTTCCCAAGGAATCGTATTACCGTCAGCACTTGCAATATCTATATCTGATGTGGCAGCCGACTGAGGAATCAGGTAATCCACAAAATCGACCATAATAGAAAAGCTCAAAAACAGGATGATGCTAAGTGCAAAAGAACCTGTCATCAGGAATAAATTTTTCTTCCCGGAGACCGCATGGCCGATACCGAGAAGGGCTTCAATCTTTCCGAATCCTGTATACTGGGAATGACGCATTGTTTTTCCGTGGTCTGCATTTCCAGACACCGCTGTGATAGGAGATACCTTCGCGGCATGTTTCGCCGGAGCATTTGCGGCGATCAGTACAGTAATCAGTCCAACAAAGATACCGCAGGCAATGCCAAAAATACTGATACCAAAGAGGGGAATATCAGAAAATTCTTCTCTGACTACAAAGCGCAGTACCGCACACAGCCCCCATGTTGTAACAACCCCTAAAATAAGACCGATGGGTACAGCCGTTTTGCACCAGTTCAATGCCTCCAGACGAACAAACCGAATAATCTGCTGCTTACTCATACCAATGCAACGCATCATTCCAAAAAATTTGGTTCTCTGGGCAACGCTACTGTTCATACTGCTGGAAATCATCAAAACGCCTGCAATCAAAATCAGCAGGAACAGAACAACCGCAACAGAAAGAAGGGTTTGCCCCATGGAACTGCCGAGCAAGTCTCCAATAGAGAAACTTCCATGCTTACCAACCAATCGGGCCTGTTCCATCCGAAAACCCATTTCTGCCATACTGAATACTGCTGTTACCATAAACACAGCAAATACAATGCAAAGCAGCGTCATACGATTTTGTCGGCGATGAACTTTAGCGGAGATGGGAATAAGACTAAGATAGCTTTTCATTCACGGCACCTCCCAAAATCAGTCAAAGTACCATCCGATACCTGTAATACCCGGTCTGCCGTTTGCGCAATACTGCGGTTATGGGTAATCATAATGATGGTCTGCTCGTATTTTTTCGATGTTTCTTTGAGCAATGCTATGACCTCACTGCTGTTTTGTGAGTCCAAATTTCCTGTTGGC
>MNTL01000079.1 GCA_001916965.1 Roseburia sp. CAG:10041_57 | reverse complement strand
TAACGATAGATTGTCTTCCATCTCATCTACTTGATTGCTGAAATCCACCCGATAATTCCTAATTATCGTTACCATACTAATTATATAAATTTTTCCAAAATATAGCAATCAAAATATACTAAATTACAAATTTTTCCTTAAACTCATCTTATTTCTCGGATGCTTTGTCTGCAATATTTCTTTTTCCTTCTCAGTCGTTACATATGTATATATCTCTGTTGTCGTTATAGAAGCATGCCCCAGCATTTTTTGTATATATCTGATATTTACATCTTCTTCCATCAGGTATGTGGCAAATGAATGACGGAACATATGTGGCGTAATATTTATATCCACCTGTATCTCGTCTGCGTATTTATGTATCATATTTCTGGCTGATTGCTCAGACAATGGCTTGCCGTATCGATTGACAAAAAAATGACCATGCTTTTTTATCTCATCTTCAAAACACTTTTTGTAAACATTCAAAATAGACAATACATCATTATTTCCTATTTGAAGATACCTTTCTTTTCCTCCTTTCCCTTGGATACATAGCACACCATTTTTCAAGTCAACATATTTACTTTGTAAATGACACAATTCTGAAATACGAAGCCCTGTTGAAAAAAGTGTTTCTACTATTGCAATATCTCTTAAAATAATTTTTTTACGCCACTCCGAATATTCTTTAATACTTCTTTCCCTATAAAGATGATTCAGCAACTGCTCTATAACATCTCTTGGAATAATTTTAGGTAAAACGACTTCTTCTTTAAACTTTGTTTTTACCTTGTGAAATGGATTTATCTCTATTATCTCTTCTTCCTCCAAATAATGAAATAGTGCTTTTACACTGGCAATTTTCCTCTTAACTGTTTTTTGCTTATACATACGGTGAAGATATAAGAGATATGAATTCAGCTTTTCTTTATCTGGATTATTTTCACTTTCTCCAATCAATACCATAAACTGTTCCAGATCCGCTCTATATGCCTTTATTGTCTTGTCATTAAGCTCTTTTTGGAATTTACAATAGTTCAAATATTTATTAATTTGTTCTTTTAAAATCATTATGGCAGCCTCCCTATTTTGTAGATAAAACATATAGTAATATTTAACATATATATCTGCAATCATACATTTTTAGTTGCCATATTCTTTATATTTTTAGCATAGTAATTATCTTTATAATTGAATTACCATCAAAAATCTGCTTATTTATTATATAACTGATTATCGCCCTTTCATCTACTTAACCAATAAATGAAGTAGTAGTTGAACCAATGAACGTCCTGTTGATGTCATTTAAGAATAATCTTTGAGCAGTGCCAAGAATATCCTTCTGAGTAGATGGCACTCTGATACTTGGAGATTCAGCAGATGTAAAGTAATCAACAACATCACCTGTTGTTTTCTTTTCCTTTGCTGTATAGTTTCTCCTCTGATATTCATTCTGCCAGTCCATATACAGATAATATTCACTTACAGAGCTGTTGCAGTCAAATGCAGCAACCGGCTTATAATTGCCACTCTGACCCATATAAACATCCAAAGGTGTATACAGATTTGTATCAAGATTGAGTAACCAATACCTCGGAGTTATCTGCATCTTATAGTATAAGTTACTATCCGTGTATTCGCCACTTGTATCCAGATTCTCTCCATAGTAATTACCAATAGTACTGATATCCATGTAGAGATTATAGCCAGGACGCATCGGCTCTATCAATATTGATAAAGGTATCTGATATATTAACAGCTTCACCACCATGCTGAACTAATTGTCCTGTCTTCTTCTTATGGTTCTCATCATTATTACACGGTGTCCAGCAATGGGAATCGCCATAAGCGTAAGCTGACATGTATTATCAACTGTAACTCCATCACCATTAGAGCCACATACATGATCCGTGTTGCCATAGATATTCTCATTGTTGACCTTCTGGTCACCGGCAGTCACAAAGAATACCAGCCGTCCGTTACCATCAGTGCCTGACTGTGGATTCGACCCATGAGAATAATTACCCTGTGACGTAAAAGAGACATTGCCAAGGTTAGGATCCCATTTCAAGTTGGACGGATTAGTAAGTGCTGAGTTTCCATTATAATAGCACTCATTCAGCATCCACATATCCATATCTGTAATGTCCAGATAACCAAACGGAGCAATCTTCTGGTTAATGGTACCTGTCCATGTATGGGAATGCGTATGCGCCTGTTCTTCTTCCCCGAAAAAGAAGTCTGCCTCATGCTTGTCCGGCAACTCTTCATTCATCACGATGCACTTCAAAATATCATAAATTGTCACGGGAAGCTGCTCAGGTACGGTTACTCCGCATAGTTTCGTTGTGTACCTCTGCCCGTCAAAATCAGACTTGCTGAACCTTGGCGACTGCCCATGGGTGCTATATTTTATATGGCATTTGAATAAAAATAGGGTTAAGCACTTGCTTCTTTACAGCTAATCTCTTGACTTAGTCCTATTATAACGTCATCATCAAAGGTAATTGCAATTTTGTGCACTTCTGTCACCTGTGACATTGTCCTGATTACGTTCCCTGCCTGTCTGTAGCCATATAGAAAAAGGAGAAGCAGACATATTGCCACTTCTCCTTTTATTATGCTCTTTGCCGATATTCTGATTGTCTCCATGCAATAAACGCTCCATTTTTATGCTCATATTGGGGCACATCATTAAGCCCCTGGCATCATTATATATATGCACGTATTGCATGTACTATGTCTTTTATCTGATATACAGACCTACGAGTTTCATATTTTCATCAAAAGTCAGGGAATAGATCACTGTGACATTCTCGTACTTCACTTCCTGCTGCGCAAAAGCATACACATTACCATGCTGGTTCATCTCATCCATCGTAATGTCACCAAATGATACAAAGCTGCCAAAATTGTCACTGACTTTGGCTTTTGCCTGGGTGATTGCTGCTGGTGTCAGTGTCGTATTCATATCGCCTGTCGTACAGGTATTGAAAGTCGTATAATCAGCCTCGTCCAATAAAGAAACAATATACTGTGTCTGCTGCTCTACTTCCTGCGCCTGAAAAACCGTACTTTCTGATATATCTTTGGACTTGGGCCATATCCAGGCTATCGAAGCTGCGATTATTATAACAATTGCAAGAATCACTCCCAGCGCAATCAGAAGATTCTTACGTTTCCTTCTCTTCTTTTCTTCACTTGTCATATTGATTACCATGCCTTTCCAACATCTGCGAAGTTGAGTTTATTTTACATACTATCACAGCATCCCATTTCTGACAAGGTCACTGTTCACTCATTACTCGTTCCAACAACAATTTATGCCCAATATGCTTTTTACAAAAACATATTGAGCATAAGCAGCTTTACATATATGCCATAAGGTCTTCAATCGTCTCTCGTCTGCGGATCAGCTTCACACTGCCATCCTTGCAGATCATGACCTCTGCCGGTCTTGGTCTGGAATTGTAAGAAGAACACATACTGTATCCATATGCTCCTGTATCAAGGATACAAGCCAGATCACCTCTTCTGATCTGAGGAAGCATACGGTCTTTTGCCAGTAAATCACCTGATTCACAGATGTTGCCGGTGACTGTCTGCTCTTCCATATCCGTTCTTGGAACAACTTGTCCATTACGGAGTACTTCGATATCATGCCAGGAATCATACATGGATGGACGTACCAGCACATTCATGCCGACATCTGTTCCTACATATTTCTTACCTGCATTCTGTTTCACAGCATGGACTCTGCCAAGAATCACACTTCCTTCTGCTACACAGTAACGCCCTGGTTCTGATTTGAAAAGCGGTGCCTTTCCGTATTCTGCCACAAACTGATCCAAAATCGGTACCAGACGCTGACGGAAGCTCTCCATGTCAAACTCAGCCTCATCATCCAGCTTATGATAAGGGATGCCATAACCGCCGCCAAAGTCAATAAATTCCAAATTAGGGAATCTCTCTGCGATACGAAGCAGATTAGACACTGCCTTCAAATATGGTTCGGGGTCCATAAACAGAGAACCGATATGCTGATTGATTCCTGCAATGGTCAGCTGATATCTGGCTGCGATTTCAAAAATCTGGTCAATATCTTCCTCTGCAATACCGAATTTTGTCTTTTTACCGGCTGTTACGACCTTCTCATGATGTCCTGCGCCAACTCCAGGGTTAAGGCGCACTGCACACTTGCCGCCCGGATTCAGAGAACCGTATAATTCCAGCTGTGCCAGACTGTCAAGGCTGGTCATAACCCCAATTGAGATTGCCTCTTTCAGTTCTTCCTCTGATACATTGTTTGGTACATAGAAAATGCGGTCTGTGGGGAAGCCTGCCTTTTGCAGCATGCGGATCTCGCCGATGCTCATGGCATCACAGTTATTGCCTTCTTCCAGCGCAAGCTTCAATATATGGATGTTGGTATTGGCTTTTACAGAATAATTCGCTGTATAGGGATATTTCGTAATGACCTTCGCCACTGCATCCATATGCTTGCGGATGATTTCTTCATTATATACATATAAAGGTGTTCCATACTCCTGTGCGATCTTCTCAGGATCATTGCCCTTGAAAAAATCTACCTGATTAATATAGGATTCCATCTTTTCTCCTTTGCGAATGTATTTTTACAGTAAATGTGCTCTTAATTCTTCTCCGCTTAATGGGCTGAGGTATGCAGGTGCGATATCAAATACAGTCTTGCATCCTGTCTGTCCTTCCTGATAAAGTCTGTTGATAGCTCTTGCATATGCCACGATAACAGATGAAGTAAACTCTGGGTTGGAATCCAGCTTCAGGCTGTATTCGATTACGTGCTTGTTCTCTTTATTCCAGCCTGTCACGCCTGTACGGAACACGAATCCACCATGAGGAATACCACTATGGTCACGCTCCAATTCTTCCTCTGTAATGAAATGAACTGTTGTATCATAATCTGCAAAATAGTTAGGCATTGTCTTGATATCATTCTCAATCTGTGCTAAGTCTGCACCTTCCTCTGCCACTACGAAGCACTCTCTTGTGTGCTTCTGTCTGGTAGTCAGTTCAGGATTCTCACCATTGCGGACAGCGTCTAATGCGGACTGGACAGGAATGGTATACTGCTTGCCATTCTTTACACCCTTGATACGGCGGATGGCATCAGAATGTCCCTGGCTTACGCCTTTTCCCCAGAAAGTATAATCGTTGCCTTCAGGCAAAATGCAGTTTGCATATAAACGGTTCAGAGAGAACATTCCAGGATCCCAGCCTGCTGAAATCAATGCAATATGACCGTTCTCCTTTGCCACCTTATCTACATTGGCAAAATGCTGTGGAATATTGGCATGTGTATCGAAACTGTCGATAACATTGAAGTACTTTGCATACTCCGGTGTCTGTTTCGGTAAATCTGTCGCACTGCCGCCGCAGATAACCAACACATCAATCTCATCCTTATGAGCTTCTACTTCATCCACATGGTATACAGGCACACCTGCTGTCTGAATCTTTACAGTAGCAGGATCACGTCTGGTGAAAACTGCCTTTAATTCTACGTCTGCATTCTGGCGGACTGCACACTCTATACCTTTGCCAAGGTTGCCATAGCCTAAAATTCCTAATCTCATTATGATGTCTCCTTTTTATTATTTGTTAGTAGTTCTAAATAGTACTACTTATATTCACCTATGCATTATATTCTACTGATTCGTACGTTATATGTCAATTGCTTTATGAAAAAATGATAACTTTCTTCTCCATATCCACTCTTGCCATGGCTCCATACTGCAAGGCACAGCGAGGCGTGGCATGTCCAAAATTGACATTATACACAACAGGAAGTGCGCAGATAATTCCGGCTATCGTATCATCAAGAAAAGCCGACTTTAAATCCACTGCCCTCGCCTCCGGGTGGTCTTTCAGATACTCCACACCCTTCAAAGCATTTGGCATAAAAACCGGCTCCAATCCATATTCTCTTAAACGCCTCACGCCAATTTCTATATTGTGGCTGCAATATTCCTCCCCAAGCATGCCACTGGATAAACTGACAATTGCTACCTTATCATCACGTCTTAACTTTCTCGCCTGCTGCATATAGAACCTCCCACTTTACTAAATGTTTCCATAAAATATTTTGAAAAAGACCAATACCGAAGTACTGGTCTCAAACTTGCTTTTGTAAGATACATTTTATTATAATTTTTTCAAAAATTCCTCTGGTAAGATTACTTTCACTCTTGAATTTGCAAAATCTGCCGGATTTCTTGTTACAATATAATCTGCCATAGACTCAACTGCACATTCTTCCTGTAAACAATCTTCAAAATCGAAAATTTCTCGTTTTCTAAAGCAGCTAATATCTTCTTCGCATTCAAATCAGAAATTTTAAAGATATTACACAAATTTTTTAGAAGAAATCTTCTTTCATCCTGACTAAAGTTTTTCCTAAAAATATAGAACATATTAGGTATACTATGCGCCGCAAGTATTCCTGTCACTTCTCTGGCAGCACATTTTTCCAAAATTTTTTTAGCATTATCAGCATATGGTTCTCTATTAGCTAATGCATCTATAATGATATTTGTATCAACCAATACTACCATATTTTTTCTCCCTTGCTTCTTCTAATTCCTTATCCGCATCAAAATCTGCCGGTAGTCTTCCACTGAACTTTAAAATATTCTGGAGTGCTTCCATTGCCTGTTTCTTATCTTCAGACTTGTTAGATGACATTTCTTCAATATTCTCAAGAATATTAAGCACATAAAACATATTGTCATCTGGTATACGTTCTATTAACGCAACAGCACGTTCTTTCATTTGTGTCATCGACCACCACTCCTTCCTTTTCTTTTATCATACTGTAAGTTTTATCACATTGCAATTATTTATTTGCCACCATATGAGACTTTCCCCATATTTCATTTTGGTAAATAAATGCTCACTCCGCTACCAAATAAAATAATGCAATCCCCAGGCGGTGTCAGCCCGCCGTCCCCCCTCCATCCCTTTTCATACACTTGCAATAGACAGCACCGCCTCGGTGTGGCTCGCCATCTTGTATGTAAATAGCAAGAAAACACAGAATGTTTCATAAGAAGACCCTCTGCGAGTGTCGGTACTTAGGGCGCAGGAGCTGATAAGCTCATGCACCCTTATGTACCGCTACATCGAGCAGCGGAGTGAAAACGTGTCTTCGAATGAAATATCTGCGCTTTCTTGAAATAAACTATATCTGGCGAGCCACACCGAGGCAGTGCGTCCCTATTTACTGTATAAACATATTGGAGTAGCCCATCAGGCTCTCATCCACTTCTCTGGCGCATTCTCTGCCCTGTCTGATCGCCTTGACTACCAGAGACTGTCCCGTATGCATATCCCCGGCAGTGAAGATATTATCCACGCTGGTCTTGTACTTACCGGCTTCTGTCTTGACATTGCTTCTTCCATCAACAACTACCTTGAAGGCATCCGTTACATACTTCTGGCTTCCAAGGAAACCTGCTGCAATCAGTACAATCTGTGCCTCCAGAATCTGCTCGCTGTCAGGAATCTCCTTCATGTTCATTCTGCCTGTCTCAGGGTCTTTCTCCCAGGCAAGCTTCACGATCTTAACAGCACTGAGATTGCCATTCTTATCCTTGATAAATTCCTTTACAGTAGATTCATAGATTCTCGGATCATGTCCGAACATGGCAATTGCCTCTTCCTGACCATAATCTGTCTTGCAGATCTTAGGCCATTCAGGCCATGGATTGTTCTCTGCACGATGATCCGGAGCCTTTGGCATCATCTCAATCTGTGTCACAGACTTCGCACCCAGACGGATAGAAGTACCCACACAGTCATTACCCGTATCACCACCACCGATGATCACCACATGCTTATCCTTCGTGGATACGAAATTGCCATCCTTAAGATTGGAATCCAGCAGACTCTTCGTTACGCCCTTTAAGAAATCTACTGCAAAGTAAATGCCCTTTGCATCTCTTCCGGGAGCCTTGATATCTCTTGGGTTGGAAGCGCCACAGCACAGTACCACTCTGTCAAAGCCGTCTAAGAGCTTCTTACTCTTTGCATCCTTACCGATATCCGTACTGGTAACGAACTTCACGCCCTCTTCTTCCATAATCTTAATCTTACGGTCAATGATATGCTTCTCCAGCTTCATGTTAGGAATGCCGTACATCAGTAAGCCGCCTACTCTGTCACTTCTTTCAAAGACTGTAACATTGTGGCCACGCTTGTTGAGCTGATCTGCTACAGCCAGTCCGGAAGGACCGCTTCCGATAACGGCTACCTTCTTATTGGTACGAACCTTGGGAGGTTTTGCACAGGCATAGCCTTTTTCATAAGCATTCTCAATAATGGCATATTCGTTCTCCTTGGTTGCCACTGCATCACCGTTCAAGCCACAAGTGCAGGCATTCTCACATAATGCAGGACACACTCTGGAAGTAAACTCTGGGAAGTTGTTTGTCTTTTTCAGACGGTTATAGGCACGTTCCCAGTTGCCACTGTAAGCCAGATCGTTCCATTCAGGAACCAGATTATGCAAAGGACATCCTGAAGTCATACCTGCAATGGTCATACCAGCCTGACAGAAGGGTACGCCACAGTCCATGCAGCGTGCTCCCTGTTTGCTCTGTTCCTCCATGGATAAGTGTGTATGGAATTCATTAAAATGCTTGATTCTCTCCTTAGGTGCCTCAGCCTTGGAGGTTTTTCTTTCATATTCTAAAAATCCTGTTGGTTTTCCCATCTCTATACCTCCGTTATTTCCTTGTGTTTGCATAGAATGCTTCAATCTGTGCCTGTTCAGCGCTTAAACCTTTTTCCTCCATCTGTACGATGGTCTTTAACATTCTATCGTAGTCATAAGGAATGATCTTCTTGAATTTAGGCAGGTATTCACCGAAGTTCTCCAGAATCTTCTTACCTTTCTCAGAATTAGTCAGGGCAACATGCTCCTGAATCATATCCTTTAATTCAATAACATCATATTTGTTGGTAATCTCACTCATGGATACCATCTCTTTGTTGACTCTCATGTACAGGTCATTGTCTTCATCCATGACATAAGCAATACCGCCGCTCATACCTGCTGCGAAGTTCTTACCTGTTGTACCAAGTACAACCACACGTCCACCTGTCATGTATTCACAGCCATGATCGCCCACACCTTCCACAACAGCGATTGCACCGGAGTTACGTACACAGAAACGTTCACCTGCCACACCATTGATGAATGCCTTACCACTGGTCGCACCATAGAGGGCTACGTTACCGATGATGATATTCTCATCCTGCTTGAATGTGCTTCCCTTAGGCGGATATACGATTAATTTACCACCGGAAAGCCCTTTGCCGAAATAATCATTGGAATCGCCGACCAGCTCCAGTGTCAGCCCCTTTGGAATAAAAGCACCAAAACTCTGTCCACCGGCGCCATTACACAATACCCTGAAAGTATCTTCCTCTAAGGTATCGCCAAATTTCCTGGTGATTTCAGAACCAAGAATTGTACCAAAGGCCCTGTCTGTATTCATAACATCAACTTCAATGCTGCGCTTCTGTCCTGTCTGGAGTGCTTTATCAAGCTGTTTTAAGAGCACTCTCTCATCCATGGTCTTCTCTAATTCAAAGTCATATACCTGCTTCGGATCAAATACCGCCTTTTCCTTTGTATAAGGATTGCTCAGAATCTGTGAAAGGTCAAGCTTAGGTGTTCCCTCCGGAAGCTTATCCTTCACTTTCAACAGATCTGTTCTGCCGACTAATTCATCCACTGTTCTGACACCCAGAGCAGCCATATATTCTCGAAGCTCCTGTGCAATGAACTTCATGAAGTTCATAACATATTCTGGCTTACCTTTGAAACGCTTGCGAAGCTCAGGATTCTGTGTTGCAATACCTACAGGACAGGTATCCAGGTTACATACACGCATCATGACGCAGCCCATTGTTACAAGCGGAGCAGTTGCAAAGCCGAATTCCTCTGCACCAAGCATAGCTGCGATTGCTACATCACGACCGCTCATCAGCTTACCATCTGTCTCGATACGAACCTTATTACGAAGTCCGTTCTGAATCAGAGTCTGATGTGTCTCTGCCACACCAAGCTCCCAAGGAAGTCCTGCATTGTGAATAGAACTCTTAGGCGCTGCACCTGTACCTCCATCATAGCCGGAAATCAATACGACCTGCGCACCAGCCTTGGCAACACCGGCTGCGACTGTACCTACACCAGCCTCAGATACCAGCTTGACACTGATTCTTGCTGCTGTATTGGAGTTCTTCAAGTCATAAATCAACTGTGCCAAGTCCTCAATTGAATAGATATCATGATGAGGTGGCGGAGAAATCAGGCCTACACCAGGCGTTGAATGTCTGGTCTTGGCAACCCAGGGATAAACCTTACCTGCAGGAAGATGTCCGCCTTCACCGGGCTTGGCTCCCTGTGCCATCTTGATCTGAATCTCCTGTGCACTTACCAGATATCTGCTGGTAACGCCGAAACGTCCACTCGCTACCTGCTTGATCGCAGAACATCTGTTGAGTCCGTCAGGACCGATCTCCATTCTGTCAAGGTCCTCACCACCTTCACCACTGTTGGACTTACCATGCAGGGTGTTCATGGCGATTGCCAGAGTCTCATGAGCCTCCTTGGAGATGGAGCCATAGGACATAGCGCCTGTCTTGAAGCGTGTTACGATACTCTCCACGCTCTCTACTTCCTCAATAGGAACGCCTTTTTCCGGATAATTAAAGTCCATCAGACCACGCAGGTTCTTGATACTTGTCTCATCATTAACCAGCTTCGTATATTCCTTGAACATCTCATAATTGCCCAGTCTCGTAGACTGCTGTAGCATATGGATGGTCGCCGGATTGTACAGATGCTCTTCTGCGCCGCTTCTTGCCTTGTGCTGTCCCGGGTTATCCAGAGTCAGGTCTGTTGCCAGTCCCAGTGGATCAAATGCCAGTGAATGAAGGTCATCTACCTGCTTCTCAATATCCTTTATGGACAGACCGCCTACCCTACAGACAGTATTGGTAAAGTATTTATCAATCACTTCCGCATTCAGACCGATTGCTTCAAAGATCTGTGAACCCTGATAGGACTGGATTGTAGAAATGCCCATTTTGGAGGCAATCTTAACGATTCCATGAAGCACTGCATTATTGTAATCATCTACTGCTGCATGATAGTCCTTATCCAGCATACCTGTCTCGATCAGCTCCTTGATAGATTCCTGAGCCAGATATGGGTTGACTGCACAGGCACCATAGCCTAACAGTGTAGCAAAATCATGTACTTCTCTTGGTTCTGCGGATTCGATGATCAACGCTACACTCGTTCTCTTCTTGGTACGTACCAGGTGTTTCTGCATTGCTGATACAGCCAACAGAGAAGGAATCGCTACATGGTTCTCATCTACGCCACGATCAGACAGGATAATGATATTGGCACCATCACGGTATGCTCTGTCTACTTCTACATACAGTCTGTCGATTGCACGCTCCAGACTTGTGTTCTTATAGTAAATAATAGGAATCTCAACTACCTGGAAGCCTTCCTTCTTCATATTCTTGATCTTCAAAAGGTCAGTAGATGTCAGGATTGGGTTGTTTACCTTCAATACGTGACAGTTCTGCTCACAGTCCTCCAGCAGGTTGCCGTCTTTTCCAATGTAGACACTGGTGGAAGTAACAACTTCCTCACGAATCGCATCAATAGGCGGATTCGTTACCTGTGCGAACAACTGCTTGAAATAATGAAACAGTGGATGATGTGTCTTTGCCAGAACCGGAAGTGGTGTATCTACGCCCATTGCTGCAATAGACTCTGCACCATTTCTCGCCATAGGAAGGATACTTGTCTTCAATTCCTCATAGGTATAACCGAATGCCTTCTGCATTCTCTGACGCTCTACATAGGAGAACTCAGGTACTTTCATATTTGGGATTTTAAGCTCTCTAAGCTCTACCAGGTTGGAATCCAGCCATGCACCATAAGGACGGCGCTTTGCATATTTTTCCTTCAGGGTATCATCATCTACCACTTCACCTTTTACAGTATCAACCAGAAGCATCTTGCCCGGACGAAGTCTGTCCTTCTTCACAATCTTGGTCGGGTCAACAGGAAGAACGCCGACTTCCGAGGAAAGAATCAGCTGGTCATCGGAAGTAATATAATAACGGGAAGGACGCAGACCATTACGGTCAAGTACCGCACCCATGATATCACCATCGGAAAAGACAATAGATGCAGGACCGTCCCACGGCTCCATCATGGTTGCGTAGTACTGATAGAAGTCTTTCTTGCTCTGAGACATGGTTTTGTTGTTAGCCCATGGTTCAGGAATTGTAATCATGACTGCAAGCGGAAGATCCATCCCACTCATAACCAGGAATTCCAGTGTGTTATCCAGCATGGCGGAGTCAGAGCCCTGTGCATTGACAACAGGGAGAATCTTGTGGAACTCACCCTTTAAATGATCAGATGCCATATTCTCTTCACGGGCGATCATCTTATCCACATTACCACGAATGGTATTGATCTCACCATTATGTACGATAAATCTGTTCGGATGTGCACGCTCCCAGCTCGGATTGGTGTTTGTAGAGAAACGTGAGTGAACCATTGCAATCGCTGATTCATAATCCTCGCTCTGCAGATCCGTAAAGAAAGAGCGGAGCTGTTTTACAAGGAACATGCCCTTGTATACAATTGTACGGCTGTTAAGAGATACCACATAGGTATTATCGGAACTCTGTTCAAATACTCTTCTTGCAATATAGAGCTTTCTGTCAAAGTCCAGTCCTTTCTCAACATCTGCCGGTTTCTTGATGAATGCCTGCATAATGTAAGGCATACATTCTACTGCCTTATGTCCCAGTACGGAAGGTACACAGGGAACTTCACGCCAGCCAAGGAATTCCAGCCCTTCCTTCTCTACGATGATCTCAAACATCTTCTTCGCCTGATTACGTTTCAGTTCATCCTGCGGGAAGAAGAACATACCGATACCGTATTCGCGCTCTCCTCCAAGTTCAATGCCAAGAGGCTTGGTTACCCTGGAAAAGAATTTGTGGCTGATCTGTACCAGAATACCAACACCGTCACCAGTCTTGCCTTCTGCATCTTTACCGGCTCTGTGCTCCAGATTCTCTACGATTCTGAGGGCATTTTCAACCGTTTCACGGCTTTTCGTACCTTTGATGTTTACAACAGCACCAATACCACAGTTGTCATGTTCAAATTCTGCTCTGTGAAGCGGTGCTTCGGGAACATTCATTTTTGCATCAAACATCTTGCTTTCTCCTTTTCTTTCTATGTACCACGGGTACATTTTTCTAACTTCAAAATCTATGCAGTGCTTTGATTTTTCTAACTATACACCTTAGTTTTTTCCTTGTAAACAGGGCGTTTTCTGCGAATTGTCAGATTATTTGACAATATGTGTGTTCTGTATAAAATAGTCAGATAAAGCAACAAAAAAAGGCAACCAAAAATACGCTATATTAAACCGCCTTTGGTTACCTTGTTCGCTATATTAGATTTTTTACGTTTTCATCATTATAAAAAAAAATTTTTCATTTGTAAAGAGTAAATTTATAATTTGTGCGTTTTCCTGTTCTGTTCATGTATTATCTGGTCTTTCCATATAACAGCGCTGTCAGCACTGCTGATAACAATAAAAAAAATACAAGAAACGGTATATACAGCAATGCAGAACTGCCACCCATCAGGCTGGATACTACGAATACTACAATATTCGCTGCCATATGAAATACCAGCGGTGCTGCAAAGCTCTTCACCCACTCATAGCACAGTGCCAACAGCACTCCCATGCATAATGCATATACGAACTGCGCCAGATTACCATGAAAACCGGCAAACAACACTGCTGTCACAATTACACTCAGAGGGATTCCAAAGAATCTGCGCATACGGGTATATGTCAGTCCTCTGAATACGACTTCTTCTACAAAAGGAGAAATCAGTCCATACAGAATCAGTCCAAGCCATATGGGAACAGAATACTGGATAGCTTCTACCTTCTGATAACCCGGTGACTGTATCTGTATGATTCCAGCCAGAATGTTAAACGCCAAAGCCGAAGTGATTCCAAGTGATGCAGACAGTGCCAGAGGTACTGCCTTATCTTTGTCTGCTTTCACTCCATTCTTCATCCATGCACAGAACTGCCTGAAAAAACTGCTGTCAATGTCAATCTCGCCAATTACATTTACTTCCTTGAGGAAGTCATTCATCAGAAATGCAACAGCGAAGATGCTCGCCAATGCATTGAGCACCGCATTGATCTGATTACTGTGAACCGTTACCCATTCTGCCATGGAGCTGATTGGAACCGATATGACCAGTAAGGATAATAACAGCAATGCCGCAGTCTTAATGACCATATACAGAATGAACGGTTTCAGGATATACCATGCCTTTTCCAGTGGATGTGTACGCTTTGGCTGTACTTTAGGTTCTCTGGGAGCTTTTAATCTTCTGCTCATAGGCTTCCCTGCAGCAAAAGTCTCTGCAGCTCCTCTACTGTATCTACAATATAGTCTGCGCCTGCATCCTCAAGCTCATGCTCACCGGCATAGCCGAAGCTTACGCCGATTCCCGTCAGTCCATGAGCTCTCGCTCCCTGAATGTCGAACTTGCGGTCACCGACCATGGCGACATCTTCCTTCTCATATACAGAAGGAACCAACTGTTTGAGTGCTTCTTCTACAACTGCTTCCTTCGTTGCAAATCTGCCATCAAACTCGCTGCCCACTACGGTATCAAAATACTGTGCGATCTCAAAGTGCTCCAGAATCCTGATAACCAGAGGTCTTGGTTTGCTGGACGCAATGGAAACTCTGCGTCCGGCATCCTTTAGAGCCTTTAATAATTCAGGGATTCCTTCTATGAGTTCATTCTCAAAGATACCCTTCTCATCGAATCTCTCATGATACTTGTCTATGGCACGCTTAATCTGTTCGTCATCAAAGCCATAGAATTCCCTGAAGCTGTCTGTCAGAGGCGGACCGATAAAGGGCTCCAATTTGTCCAGATCGGGTTCTTCGATTCCCGCATCCGCCAGTGCATACTGCACGCAGCTTGTGATTCCTGTCTTGGGGTCTGTCAGTGTCCCATCCAGATCAAATAAAACATACTGAAACATATATTAATATACCTTTTCTATTCTCTGCAGAGCCTTCTCGCCTTCTTCTGTCAGAGCCTTGAACTCGTCAATTGTCTGACGTACTCTAGGCAGAGCTTCCTGCTTGTAGTTGCTGATGTCTTCCAGAGCTGCAAAAGTATCTGCAAAAGCCTGCTTCATTGTATCAATGGAAATATTGGATTCAATAGCCTGCTTCTGAATCTCTGCACCCTGATCCTTTAACATCTTGGAGGTGGCAGCGATCATATTGTTGGTCGTCTCATTTAAGAGATTTACTTTCTCTAATACGATCTTCTGGTGGTACAGAGCACTTGCTACTGTAACTGCTACACGAAGGGCAGATACGGTTACTGTCTTGGCACGTTCTACGGAACGGATCAGCTCCAGATTATTTCTACGGATGATCTCCATTGCAACGATACCCTGCTGATTTACAGCCAGCATCTGTTCAAAGTCAAGGAGTCTCTGTCTGAGTGGAAGCAGGATTTCTTCCTCTACGAACTTCACTCTGTCAGGGTCTGTGCCATCTGCCTTTGCTTTCTCAATGGCATTTGTTAAATATTCGTCAAGCTGTGTGCCCATTTCCACTTTTTCATTTAACTGCTTAGTGAGGTCACGCATGGATGCCTGTTCCAGCTCCAGTGTTGTGTTGTCATTTCTAAGGGAAGTCTCTCCCTTATCCAGTGACTTGATGATATCACCGATTGCCTTGTCAGAGTCTTCAAACTTGGTGAAATATCTTCTTACAGGGTTGAAAATCTTACCCAAAGGACCAGTCTTCATGAAATCAATTGCAGAAGGATCCAGATCTTTCATCTCAATAGTCAGATCTTCCAGTCCCTTAGCTACATCTGCGCTGGCTCCCCCGAAATTACCCAGATCACCAACCTTGGTCTTTAACAGTTCATTCTTGGTTGCAGAATCTTTGACCAGGTCTGCACCAAATGTCTCGATTGCTGTTGTCAGTTCTTTTCTTTCATCAAAAGAATTCAGATCTACTGTAAGGAAAGCATCTGCATTCTTACCAGCAACCTCTGCGATAGCCTCTTTTCTCTCCGGAAGTGGAGCAAGCTCAGCCTTTACCTGTTCTTTAATTGCCGCTTCATCCGGCATATCCAATGAAAATCCCATATTGTCCTCCTTATAAATTCGCATTAAACAAGTTCTTAATCTTATATACTACATCATCTGTGTCAGCGTTGATGCTGGCTGCTTCATTGATTGCAGATATCTGGGAAAGGGCATCGATATCTGCATTATAACCGATGGTATACACAGGAATATTAAGCGCATCCAGCGGTTCTCTGATATCAGACAGGTCATAGCCACGGTTGCTCTGTCCATCTGATAATACGAAGAGCATCGGCTTTGCCTCCGGATATTCCGCCATTGCTTCCTGCAGCAAGTGGATACCTACTATAATTCCATCAAAAGTCGCTGTACCGCCGCCTGTCTCAAGGCTCTCTACACCGCCCTTGAAAGCAGACTGATGATTCAGGTCAAATTTTCCAACAGGTACATTGACTGTGACGTCGTCACTATAGGAAACCAATCCTACATAATTGTCTTTTCCAATGTACTTCATACCATTGATCAGAGACTGGCGAAGCATGTTGATGGGTTCTCCATCCATACTTCCTGATACATCCGCCACGAATACGGCAATGACCGGCTTACCGTTATCCTTCTCTTCTTTCCAAAGTTCCTGGGCATTGAGAAGATCATCTCCTGATACATCTCTTTGTTCACAGATATAATCATCCATGCCATTAAAACCATACTCTGTTGCCAATGCCTGCGCTTCATCTGTCAGACAGTAATCAGCGAACATCTGCAGAATCTGGAGCTTCTCATCACTGATATTGCCCACTGCATAGAGTGGTCCGTCATGACGGAAGCCAAATGGAACTGCCTTGTATTTTCTCTGCAATTCCTTGTCATTCTGGTAAGCCTGATATTCATAGATCAGACCAGTCAGAGAACCTGATTCTACGGCAGTCTTCATCTGCGGCGTATTATATGCAACAAAAGGGACATTAGCCTGGAATGTCTGGAAACCTGCTACCGCCTCATCACTTAACGGATCAGACGGGCTATAGGTCTGCAATGTGCTGATCAGGAAGTTCAGGCCTGTAGAGCTGGCATAAGGGTTCGTATATCCCATGGTAATCTCGCCATTGGCAGTTGCTTCTACAACCGTCTTCAGATTCAGGGCTCCATATTTCTTCATCAGCTCATCATACGTATCATTCTGGAACATCAGAATCGGCACATTGCCAACAAGTCTCTCTGCCACGGTCTGTACACGCACATCATCCGCTTCCAGCATCTTTCCCCAGAATGCATTGGATGGTGAGAATCCATCAGGTACATATTTGCCGGTGGCAATATATTCCATGGCAAGTCCCGAAGTGACATTTCTGATCCTGACAGATACATCCTGGCCGTTCACCTGCATATCTTCACGGTTGAACTTCTCTGCCATTTCATTCATCCAGCCATCCTTATCAGAGCCTGAACGCTCCGGCGCTGTAAAAATCTCCACATACAGGCCGGAATCCTCATTTACGGTAATCTCGTTCTTGTCAATGTCAGGAAGCTCATCCTCTTCCTGTGTGTCCAGCAGGTCAACCTGTGATTTCACGGGATCCGCATACGTCACCTCAATGTTACGCAGCATCTTGTCTATACTGGTCGTAGCGGATTCCGTACTGATTGTCTTGGCAGATTTGCCAATATTTCTCGTTGCATTAATACCGGCAAGTGCCAGTGCAAACACAACTATGGCAATCACAATGACCAGTATCGTTGTCTTACTGTTGCTTCTCTTCAATTGTATACTCCTTCCTCTCCCCTGATATAATATCAGTTCTGATAGTACTCTATCTGCTTAATCAAGGTATCAATCTCTGCGTATGCCTTGATTCCTGCCGCATCTACTGCCTCTGAGGCTGCAAGCTCAATCCTGAGTTCATCCAGCTTGTAAATAAGCCCTTCATTCTGATTGCGTTTTTCCTTGACAGCCGCAATGTTCTTATTATACAGTTCCAGCTGCTGTATCTGGATATCATCCGGTATATCATCATGCTTGTAATTCTGCAATCTGGCATAGACACCATCATCAATTACCTTCATGCGGTTAAGCATATTCACCATATTCGCCAATATGGTATCCTGTGCAGCCTTGGCAATGGAATCAAACTTCTGATAAGTCAGACTGCCCTTCTCGAATTTGCGGTCCAGCACTTCATCCACACCAGCCTGCATCTTCTCACATTTATCCAGCTCATCCAGACTGGCCCTGGCTACTTGGCCAAAGACTCCGCTTCCAAGATAATGCTTCATCTCCTGTCTGATACCCTCTACGGAATACTGATTCGTACCGATTAATTTTACATCATTCTTCTGTGATATTGTCTTGTAATTATATGCTACCATTCCCGCAGGCATCATGATTCCCAATGTCAGGGACAATGCGGCCTTGACTGCACTGGCATCCACAATACTGAGTCCCAGCAGCCCCGGCGAGAACAACACGACAAAACCTATGAGAAAACCAAGGTTTCCAAATATTAACTTCTTTATTTTCTTCTTTTTCATGTGCTCACCTCTATATGAAGTCGTCCAGGCGACTCTAAACAAGCTCCATTATATGCTATAATGTGCAAACTTGCAAGGTTACAGTCCGATTTCCTGTGCTAAAGCGAAAGAGTAAATGATCCGCTCTTTTACATGCGCCCCGGTAATCTGTTCCAGCGCTCTCTGATAATAATCCAGCTGTGTCCGGTATCGCTTCTCCAGCTCTACAGCCTGTTCGACCCTGTCCGTCTTATAATCTGCAATGACCAGCTCCCCATCTTCATAGAAAAAGACATCGATTACACCCTGTATCAATACTGTCTCTTCCGAAGGATACTGCTCTTTTAATTCATGCGCCGGCAATCCCAGTACAAAGGGCTGCTCTCTGTACAGCTCTCCCCTTTGCTGTGCTGATATCATTCTCTTTGCCAGATTGGAATGGAAGAATGAAGCAATACGTGAAGTATTTACACAGGCAATATCCTCTTTCTGTACCCTGCCTTCTGCAATCCATGTCTGCATCTCGCCCCATATTTTCCCCATATAGACTTTATCTGACGGAACATTCTGATAAGATGCATCAAAAGACAGTAATTCCATGACCTTGTGCACAGCAGTACCGTATTGTGTTCCCTGCACTGCCTCTTCTCCCGATATAAAGCGGGGAATGTATGGCTCTCTTGCCGTCATGATCAATTCTGCTGCCGGCTCTGCCTCTTCCTCGAAGGCTGCCTTTTTCAGCTCTGATACGGTGGTCTTGACTGTCAGCCCCTCCAGATATGCATAAGGGTACTTAAAGTTCAGCCTGTCGGAAAGCTTCTGTTCCAGCTGTGTATCTGCATATTGCGCGGTATGTGATAAAGCCTCCTCAAGCATAGCTGCCTTACCGGTTTCTTTCACCTTTTTCTCCAGTGAATTATCCTCCTGCCACAACCTGATCTGTAAGGGAATCTCCCCATAAGGTAACTGATGCTTCTCATATGGCAGTCCTCTCTCTTCCAACAGGGATTCCATATCTCTGTGACGCATCAATGCAGACAGGATCATATCAAAATAGCAGGCTGAACCCATCACTACAGAAAAAGGCAGTTTCTGTGCATTTTCCATAGTAAGGTAGAGTCTGTCGGATAACTTCTTATCCAGCTTCTCACCCTGATAAGCCGTCAGTATCAGCTTCTCCTTGGCACGGGTCAATGCTACGTAGAGTACACGCAGGTCTTCGCCTCTGGTGTCCTCTTTCATTCTCTGTGCCACTACATTTTTACGCATTGTCTTCCTTCTGGTGCGCATGACAGGGTCTATGCAGTCTACACCAATACCAAGCTCCACATCCATCAGAATTGATGCTCTGGCATCCATCTGATTGAACTGCTTCGCCAGTCCGCATACAAAGCAGATAGGAAATTCCAGACCTTTACTCTTGTGAATCGTCATTACTCTGACAACATCCGCACTCTCATCCAGAATGTTGGCTTCGCCAAAATCCACTTCCTGTTCCTGCATAGTCTCCAGATATCGTATGAAATGAAAAAGTCCATAGAAGGAGGTCTTCTCAAAGTTACCTGCACGCTCCAGAAGTAATGCAATATTTGCCTGTCTCTGATCTCCTCCCGGCATAGAACTGACATATGTGTCATATCCTGTGTCCTGTATCAAAAAGCCCAGAAGTTCCTTGATTGGTGTATATGCCACCATCCTGCGGTACTGTTCCAGCTTCTGTAATAAAAACGTCAGCTTCTGTATCAATATCTCATCATATACAGTGCCATCCAGTGCAGGAGGCTCCTTGCAGTATTGACATATCTCTTCATATAAGAACTGCTTATCTGCCGTTTTTTTCATTTTTTCCTTTTTTTCTTTTGCCGCACACCGAAGCATTGCTACCTCTGCTTCCGTTATATCAAAGCACGGTAATTTCAGTACACCATATAAAGGAATATCCTGTAGCGGGTTGTCCAGTACTCGAAGCAGATTCACAATCCCCTGAATCTCCAGAGTCTGAAAATACCCGGTCTTGCTCGTGATGTGCACCGGGATTCCTTTCTGAGTCAGAATCCTTCTGAAATCCTCATCCCACCCTGTCGTAGCTCGAAACAACAGTACAATATCAGAATATTTCGCCGGACGCTGTTCCCCCGTCTGATCGTCCGTCACCGGGAAATGCCCTACCAGCTCCTGAATCCTCTCTGCCACCATGACAGCTTCCTTCTCCTTCTCTGTCATAGGCTGTGATTCATCTTCTGAATCCGTTGCGATCAGAAGCTCTGTCGCATATTGTCCGGCATCCTGCGGTTCTACATAAGAAGCGCCTGCATACAGGGCTGCATTCTCATCATATTCCACATTACCTACTTCTTTTGCCATAAGTTGTCCACATAAGAAATTCGTCGCTTCTGTCACTTCCCTACGGCTTCTGAAGTTCCTGCTCAAGTCAATGCGGACTCTGTCTTTTACATCTTCTCCTGTCTTATAGGTATCATATTTCTCCATGAAGATCTCAGGTCTTGCCAGACGAAATTTATAGATACTCTGCTTCACATCTCCTACCATGAAACGATTATAGTGCCCTTTATCCTCACCAGAGATGCTGCGAAGCAGAAGCTCCTGTACTTCATTGGAATCCTGATACTCGTCAATCATGATCTCTTCAAAATAATCCTGCAATTCCAGTGCTGTCTCTCTTGGTTTTAATTCACCGTTATCGTCTTTGGTCAACAGAATCTCCAGTGCAAAATGCTCCATATCCGAGAAATCCACAAGATTCTTATCTCTTTTGGCTGCATCCAGCCTTTCCTTGAAGGAAAGCGTCAGCGTGACCAGTTCATCCACTGCCTTCTGGCAGACAGACATATCCGCCAGCATATCTTCCGGTGAAATAGGAAACAATGTCTTCTTCAAGTCTGCGATGCTTTTCTTCACTTCATCACGGATTGCCTTTACCATATCCTTTCTGACAGGATCAACATCCTCTGCTTTCTTACGTGACAAAGTGGTAAAGCTGATATAGGTAAAGCTGTCATACAACTGACTGTAATCTCTTGCTTTTCCCATATTTCCCAGCAATTGAAGGTCCGCTTCCAGATTCTCTACGTATTGAATAGGCCCGCCATATCCCTGAGCAATCTCCAATGCCTTATGGATGCGCTTCCTGCACTCTTCCAATACGGTATCCATGTATTTAAGGGCATCCTGATACCATTTTCTGTCATTCAGCTCTTCTACCGACTGCACCTGATAGTCCTCTCTTCTGGCTTCCAGCCATTCCTCCGGGAAAGGATAACTCATAGAGAAATGATACAGTCTGTAAATGGCTTCTTCAATCTTCTGGTCACTGCTGCCAGTGCTGTAACTGTCTACAAAATGCAGAAACTCCGGGCTTGCTTCCCCATGGGCGTCTTCTAACAGCTTCTCCATCACATCTGCTTCCAGCAGCTTGATCTCGCCCTCATCAGCTACACGGAATCCGGGATCCAGACCTATCTCGTTGAAGTTATTGCGGATAATGAACAGACAGAAAGAATCAATCGTAGTAATCTGCGCATTGTGTATCAGCGCAGACTGCTTCTGCAAGTGTTCGTTCTCAGGATGTTCCTCCAGCCTCTTCTGAATCGCCCTGCTGATACGTTCCCTCATCTGTGCCGCAGCCGCAGAGGTAAAAGTCACAATTAAAAGACGGTCAATATCTACCGGATGTTCTTCATCACATATTTTCCTGATAATTCTCTCTACCAGCACTGCCGTCTTACCGGAACCGGCAGCCGCAGACACCAGAATATTCTTATCTCTGGTATCAATGACCCGTTGCTGATCCGGTGTATACTTTACTGCCATGGTTCTTCCTCCAGTTCTTTCTTCATCTCATCCAAAGCCTCTTCCTGATCCATATCCTGCAATTCTCTCACCAGATCTGCCCCAAGCTTCCCATCAAAGCCACAGATACTGCGGTAACTGCAATACGTACAGGCATTACCCTTGGTCTGCTTATACGGATTTAGTGCAATATCCCCTGCAAGAATCTCACTTCCCAGCTCCCTGATCTTATGGTTTACATAATCTGACACTACATGGAAATCCTCCTGGGAAAGCACAGAGGATGCCTGAGTAAAGCTGCCATCCTTTTTCTTCGCTACAGGCAACACTTTGGATTTATCTGTAAAGTCCTTATCCAACAGCTGAATGATCTCTTCCTCATCACTGACCATGCCTGTCATCTTCAGTTCTTCCAGAATGGCATCCTGAATCTCCTGCGGGTCAGGCTGTCCCTTATCCGTATCCGTCATCGGGTCGCTGACATGATAGTACAACATGGCTGCCGGGATAACTTTCTTATCCCTGTGTGCCTTTTGCTGCATCTCTACTGCCGCATTCATATATACAACAAGCTGTAGCTGCAATCCATAATAAAGCGCAGCCAGGTCAAACCTGCGGTTACCGGATTTATAATCAATGACCTTCACATAGAGCTTATCCTGCTGCTCACAGGTGTCAATTCTGTCAATACGCCCAATCAGGCGCATCTTCTCTTCCTCAGACAGTGTGATATTCACCGCATCCAGATCTGATGCCATTTCAAAAGACATCTCGAAATTCTCCGGCGTAAAAGCCCCCTGCTGTAACTGATATTGCAATGTCTGAACAGTCCTGTCAAGAATCCTCTCCATTCTGGTGATCAGATACTCATTTCTCTTACTGCTGTAAAGCACAGTCTCTCCATACGCAGCCGCATAATTCTCCAGACATTCCTTTACCAGCCGTTCCCCGACCTCCTTTGGGAAATCAAACCAGGTATACCCTTCTGTGGGCAATTTATCTGCAAAATTCTCCAATACGGCATGAAATACATTACCCATATCCACAGTCTCAAAGCTGTACTTATCCCGTTCTTCCAGCCCCAGTCCATATTGCAGGAAATGGGCATAGGCACAGGAAGCGAACTTCTCCAGCCTGCTGACGCTGTTATGAAGCACCTGTCCATACAGGAGCTTCGCCAGTTCTTTAGGCAGTTTTCCATTCTCATAGTGGAAAAAGGCAGCCCTTTTCATCTGTTCCAGAATTGGTGCATATTTCTCATTCCTGACATACGTGTCATAAAGTGTCAGGAACAACTTCTTATCTAACTTATCATCTTCTGCCGCATACTGGCGCAGCATTCTCACCAGATATTCCATGGCATCCGCAGGTGCATCAATCTGTTCCTCAATATCTCTCAGCTCTAGCTTTTCTATTGTCATTTTCGGGAAAAGACGGCACACCATTGCTATGAGATATGCCGGTCTGATGCTCTTACCTTCCGAATCCACCTTGGCATAAGATAACCGCAGATAACGGGTAGGCTTCGTCATCATCAGATACAGATACAGCCTCTGAATATACATCTGCTGTCTCGGAGTGGGTGCCAGTTCAAAATCGGATTCCTGCAAGAATTCCCTGTCAATATCGGAAATAATGCCGCCTTTTGCTCCGCTTCGTGGAATGATACCGTCATTTACGCCCATGAAGAACAATGCCTTGATCTCGCAAAGTCTGGTTCTCTCAATATCACCAATTACGACCTTATCCACATTCTGGGGAATCGTTCCTACCTTGATCTCTGCAAAGCCTGCATCCAGAATATCTGCAAATTCCTTTATCGTCATAGTCTCATCACCAAGCAGGCCAATGATCTGTTCCAGAAGTTCCATGACCAGGCGATAAATCTGTGCATACTCCTTGGCTTTTACCAGATTGCCCTGCGCAGTGAAAGCAGCTTCATACTCAGCCAGCTTATTCTCGATATCTGCCCTCACGATAAAATCATATAATGCCCTGACCAGCTCTTCCCCTGTTGCTTCCTTAATCAGCAACGGCTCCAGCATGTCTGTGATCTGCTGACGCAGATGATTCAACTGCTCCAGCTCCTGTGCTTCCTCTTCCTGCCGTTTCAGGCGTCTGGTGAATGGCTCATTCCATGCTTTTCTCCCCCGTATTCCCATGGTGCGCACATAGTTCTCCAGTCGGTCAGTCTCCTCTGGGGTAATACCGGTAAGACCACACCTCAGGAAATGAAATACAGCTTCATAGGAATATTCCTGTATGGATACCAGTAAAGCGCTGCGGATAAACTCAATAAAGGGATTCAACACCAGCTTATTGGTCTGATCCAGATAATAAGGGATTCCAAACCTCTCGAACTCTTCCTTCGCCAGATATCCATATCTCTCGATATCCCCTGTAACAACTGCAATATCACGGTAACAGTACCCCTCTTCCCTGATGAGCTTCCTGATTGACAGACAGATCTGACGCAGTTCTTCCTTGGGCGTGGAGGCTTCCATAACACGGATACTGTCCTGCTCCTTCTGATACTCTGTGGTCGGATACCGGAACAGTTCTCTCTCCAAATGGGATAAGCCGGGATTATCCACATACCGCTGCACGGTTTCTTCTGTGATCAGAACATCCTCCGCTCTTGCCACACCGGCTTCCTTCGCCTTTTTCTCCAGATCATATATGGTCTTCTTACTCAGGTGAAAAAGCTTCTGCTCGCCATCAGGCTTATAGCAATCCTCCCTAGTGTCAGCAGTGACTGTCACAATGACCTCATTTGCCAGCAGCATCAGCTCCTGGATAACGTTGTACTGTATCGGGGTAAAGCCCGTAAACCCATCAAAGGCAATGACACTGTCTGCCACGATGCGGGACTTGGGCAGTACATGACGCAGACGGTCCAGTGTCTCTTCTGTTGTGATATATTTCTCTCTGATATATTGCAGAAATCCTTCATAGAGCAGATGCAGGTCCTTTAATTTATAGGACAAGGCGCCCCTCTTAGAGGAATATTCCACCAGCTGTTCTACTTCCTTCGTACCAAGTCCATACTGCATGAATTCGGAAAGGGCAGACTTCACCTCATGGATGTAGCCTATCTTCTTAATATTCCGTTTCATGACACTGAGGTCATCTTCCAGTCCTGCCGCTACTTTACGCAGTACGAGACTCTTACCGGTATCATCCAATACGGGCTTATCATTGCCGCCTACCTCTTCAAAGATACGGTGAGAAAGCCGTCCAAAGCTCAATACATCAATATTCATGATACCGCTTCTGGGGTGGCGGCGCACCATGTCCAGCTGGGTCTGCATGGTGAACTGATCCGGCACTACAATCAGGTAGTTCCTGTGCGGATTCTCCATTGCCTGGGCAATGATGTCTTCATATAAATGATAGCTTTTGCCGGAGCCAGAGGCTCCTATATAAAATTTCAATCCCATGGGATGCTCCTTTTGTGGTAGGTATGGTGCAAGGCACGCCACAGTTTCTGCCGGTTCGTTAATTTCCACGTACGTGATGTGTTGCACCATCATTTGGACAAATCGTAGTTCAAGATAGGATTAGTATAACATAAAATAACCAGGCGAAAAGTCAATTTTTCTTTTCGTCTGGTTATAATTAGATATTACTGCCATGGCAGATGAAGAGTACTTTAATCATTGTTTTGTTTCTCCTTAATTTGCCCGGAAACGCCCTGTTTTGCAAGGGTTTCTGGGGTTATAGTAAAATGCTCTGAAATTACAGATTGTGGCAAATCAGAGCAAGATTGAGCAAGTTGTTACTACCTGTTAGTAGTAAAGTTGGTAGTAAAATATAAAGTGTTACTACTAAGAATTTTTTAGCTTTTTATCTTGCTTTGTTTTTCGATAAGATAATTTATAAAAGCTGAACACGAAACTAACATATACTTTGCGTCCTCAGCAGGTGCATTTGTAAAATCTATTCCACCGTGTCGAATTCCATCTGAATCTGAAGTATATCCATATAATTTTTCAAACGCAGTTTTCAAAGCTCCATGAATCACTACTCCACCGTCTTTTTCCAATTTCTTCAATGTGCTCCCTAAAGTTGCTTGCGAACCTGTGGCTCCTGTAATAATGCAACATAGTGACTCTACAGCACTAATTGATTCTTTAATTGAATTTTCATAATCTGGTTTCTTTCTATCTGAATAAAGAGCGAGAGCTTTATTAATGTGAATTTTAACTGCTTGATATGGGGAGTCTATTATTTTATTTATTTCCTGTAATTCCTCATCACTAATTATGTTAACAAATTTATCATTTAATAATCTATATCCAGATTTTTCTTGTTCTAACATAATATTAATATCAGTTGTTACATTTCTAAACCACTCTGTGTAACCACAATACTCACAGCTATCATCGCTTCTATATTCACATTCTTTACAATGAAGCCTTTTTGCTTCAAAAAATAACTCAATTACTTCATATGGCATGTACCAAGGAATAGATGAGTCTTCGCCCTCTAAAACTGTATTAATAATATACCAATTTCTGTTTGTAGTTGATTCCACTTGATATCCAAGCCTATCAACAACATATTCTAATTCTTCGTGTATCATTGGAGAACTCTCTGAAAATCTATGTACCATATTATACAAGCGATTTCTCAAGCTTCTATCTATTTCATCTACCTGAACAGTCCTCTCTTTCACAAAACCATTTCTTTCTGCAAAACCCATAATGTCCACCTCCTATCCCATAGCAGCATTCTTTACTATCGGCAATAATTCTTCGCAAGAAGAATACCTATTTTCAATGCTACTTGATAAACATTTCATTATTATGTCAATATCTGTTGGTGTAATTTGTGAGTTTGACTTTTCCAAATACTCCCTCATATCACTCCCACTTGGAACTCGCCCGCATAACAAAAAATACCAAATTGCACCAACTGAATAAATATCACTTCTCACATCTCGAATTTTAGGTTTTTGTTGTAATATTGGATCGATAAAGCTTCCACCTGCGATGTGTTCACCTGTTTTTGTCAATTGTGTATGATTTTCTGTATCTAAAAATGCACTTACACCAAAATCAATAATCTTAAACATTTTTTCATTTTCTGAAAAAATCACATTTCTTGGTCTCAAGTCCCTATGAATCACACCATGTTCATGTGCATGCTTTAATCCAGCTAAAATATGTAAAATTACAATTGCACTTCTAGAAAAAGACATATTCCCTTCTCGGTTTCTAAGCTCCTCTACTGTATATCCTTTAATATATTCCATTCTAATATATGGTTTACCATCCATACGACCTGCATCATAAATTCTAGCAATATGAGTATTATTTAGTGAAAATAACATTTTAGCTTCTCTGAAAAATCTCTTTTCTCCTTCAAGTTGCTCTTCTACGGAAACAAACACCGGATCATATATCTTAACGGCAAAATCCATATCTAAACAATTATTATGATATTTGTATACAGTTCCAAAACCACCACTTCCCAATTCTTCTTGCTTTGTGTATTCTTTCATCTGCATGAACTGATCGCTATCTTCATTTAGATAAGAAGCCAAACTATCCATTTCGGTATGTATCAGTGAACGTCTATCTGCATAATGTTGGTTATATGCTTGCATATAACGACGAAAATCGTTTGCCGAATGATTACGTTTAATAAATGCAGGTATATGTGATTTTAGTTCTGGAACTTGCATCAAAATATCCCTACATCGCTTATAATCCTTCTCTGACATATCCCCATTTGTTGCTTTTGCTATTAATCCGCTTTTAAATTCATCAATCAAATCTCTTATTGCATTTTTATCCATCTTATCTGCCACATCCACTCCATAAAATCTATAATCATACACTTCTCTGCCTGATATGTATTCCTTTATATATAATTCATACCCGTCTTCTTTTATCAAATTGTTTACTTTTTCTAAAAATAATCCCCACTGCTTTTTTTCATCTCTAACCAAAGGATGGAATATCTCACAAATGAACCTCAAAAACATTTCATCCGATCCATTTGCTAATCCAAATCTATCATCTTCAAAAACCCAACAATACGGATAATCATCATTATTTATTGTATGGCGAATAATATCCCCCTTTGCATTTTCATGCCTTGAATCAATGCTTTTCATATTATCTAAATCATATAGTCTCTCAAGAAAATCAATTTCTTCTAATCTTCCATAATAAGGATATTGAACATTCTCTGTATGAAACAAATCTTCTACAGTGCATCCATCACGAAATAATTCATATATGTCTCTCTTAGTTATTTCAGTTAATCTATTCAAGAATATCGCCCCTTTTTGCAATATTAATCCAAATTATATTATATCAGTAGCCTCACGGTTTTTCCATAGAAAAAACGCCCCAGCCTAAGCCAGAACGTTTCCTATCTTCCATATCAAACTACCTTGAACATCTTCTGTGACATCGGTTTCTCATTTTTCTGTTCAACATCCGCCTGCGCCTTCCTAAACTCTTCCATCCGTTTCAATTCTTCCTCAGCATCATCGAATCCGATATGTGTGTACACATTCATTGTAACCGATATATCTGAATGCCCCATGAGGTACTGCAGCGTCTTTGGATTCATTCCCGATTTTGCCATATTTGAACAATACGTGTGTCGGCATACATGAGGTGTGATGTTTGGC